>CAZEVX010000069.1:2650-13720 GCA_964515705.1 uncultured Verrucomicrobiota bacterium
AGGCAGAAGCGGATGGCGCGCCATCCCATGAACGGGTTGGATTCCTGCCAATGGACGGCCAGGCGCGAATGGAACTTGTCGCCGCCGAGGTCGAGGGTGCGGATAATGACGGGCGCCGGCGCCACCCGCGACGCGACCTCGCGGTAGGCCGCGACCTGCTCCTCCTCGGTGGGCAGGTCCGGCCGGGCCAGGTAGACATATTCCGTGCGGAACAGGCCGATGCCCTCGGCGCCGGAGGCCAGGACGGCGTCCACGTCGCCGGGCAGTTCGATGTTGGCCGACAGCACCACGCGGTACCCGTCGGCGGTTTCCGCCGGGAGGTCCTTGAGATGCGCCAGGGCGCTCGCGGACTCGTGCGCCGCCGCGGCGGCGCGCTCCGCCTGGGTGCGCCGTTCGGCGCTCGGACGCAGCACCACCAGCCCCTTGCCCCCGTCCACCAGCAGGGGATCGCCGGTCCGCACCTGCTGGCTGACCCCGTGCAGCCCGACCACGACCGGGATGCCCAGCTTGGCGGCGACGATCGCCGTGTGCGCGGTGGGGCTGCCCAGGTCGAGGACGATCGCGGCGACCATGGCCGGGCGGATCGCCACCGTCTCGGACGGGGACAGGTCTTCGGCGACGATGATGGTGTGCGGCTCGCGGATGTCGGCCAACGACACCGGGCGGCCAGCCAGGTTCTGCAGGATGCGCCGGGCCACGTCCTGGACGTCGTTGGCGCGCTCGCGGACATAGTCGTCCTTGACGCGCCCGAGGGCCTGCATGAATCCCTGGGCGACGTCCCGCAGTACGACTTCGACGTTTTTGCGGCGCCCCTCGATCCCGGCGAAGACGTTCTTGATAAACGGGCCGTCGTCGAGGATCAGGAGGTGGGCGTCGAAGATCGTGGCGACCGCGGGGTCGCACTCCTTCTGAACAGCGCGAATCTGGCGGCGGGTGGCGATGAGCGCCGTCTCGAAGCGGGCGATCTCGCGCGGCACATCGGCGGGACGAATGTCCCGCTCGACGATCCGGTCGTCCGGCGGCGGCCGGACGAAGGCGCGCCCCGTCGCGAGGCCGGCGGCCACGCCGATGCCGCGGAAGAGCTGTTCGCCGTCCGCCGCGGGTCCGCTGGGCGACGGGCTCATGGGCCGATTACTCCTCGTGAAACTTGCCCTCGAACAGGCGCGCGATCTCGTCCATGGCCTGATCGGCGTCGGGTCCCTCGATGACGACCCTGACCTTGGACCCGCAACTGGCCTCCATGGTCATAAGCCCCATGATGCTTTTCCCCGAGACCCGGACGGCGCCCTTTTCGACCGTGACGTCGGCCTGGAAGCGCGAGGCCGTTTTCACGAACATGGCGGCAGGGCGGGCATGGATGCCGAAGCGGTTCTGCACCACGAACTCGCGGGCCACGGCCGCGTGGCACGCGCCCGGGGTGTCGGCGGCGGGGGGGGTCATGGCGCGGGGCTCCTCCGGGATAAGGCGGCCATCAGCTTTTCGTCCAGTTCTTTGGCGGCGTCGTGGCCCAGGCGCTTGAGGCGTTCGTTGAGGCTGGCGACCTTGATGATGTGCGCCAGTTCGCGGCCCGGCGCAGCGGGGATCGTGAGATGGGGAACGGCGACGCCCAGCACGTCGCGGGACTGCGGCACCAAACCCAGTCCCTGGTCGGCGACGGCATCCAGGTGCCGCAGGGTGACGATCAGGTCGAGCCGTTTTTCGTCCCGCACGGAGGCGATCCCGAAGAGGCTGGGCACATGGATGATGCCCAGGCCGCGGATTTCCATGTGGTAGCGCGTCGCCGGCGAGGACGTGGCGATGATCGTGCCGTCATCGTGCCGGCGCAGCATCGTGAGGTCGTCGGCCACCAGCGCATACCCGCCGATCACCAGGGTCAGGGCCGCCTCGCTCTTGCCGATGCCCGGCGCCCCCTCGATCAGGACTCCGATCCCCATGATGTCGACCATCGTGCCCTGCACGGTCAGCGTCGGGGCCAACAGGTGCTCCATGACGATCGTGGCGAGGTTGATGAAGTTGCCGGTCACCATCGGCGAACGGAAGACCGGCACCCCGAACTGCTCCGCCAGGCCCAGGATTTCCGGCCACGGCTTGCGGTTGCGGCAGAGCACCAGGCAGGGGATATGCTGTTCGAAGACGCGCTGCAGCGTGGCGGCGCGCCGCGGGGGCGGCAGCTCGCCAAGGTAGTCGTGCTCGGCCAGGCCGATCACCTGGACGCGGCGGAAGGCGAAGTGACGGAAGCATCCCGCCAGGGCCAGGCCCGGCCGGTGCAGCGCCCGTTCCGGGATGGCGCGCGCCAGTCCCGCGCGGCCGGCGATCAGCTCCAGCGGGGTTTTCTCCCCGACGGCCCGGAAAAACTCGTTGACGGTGATCGCCATGACACGCCCGCCGCGACGCGGCTCAGGATTCGCGATTCAGGGTCTGCTCGAAATCGGACAAGCGCGCACGATGCTTGGGGATCTTGTGGTCGACGCGCTTGTCGCGCGAGCGGCGCAACTGGCGGTCGAGCTTGTCCGCGACGCGATCGGCCGAGACATACATGTCGTCCGACTCATCGGCGGCTTCGAGGCGGCCCTGGTGCCCGGCCTGCACGACGACTTCGACCCGGTGCCGGAACTTCTGGATATCGAGGATGGCGTGCGCGGACTCCACCTGCGGGTAGGCCTCCAGCACCGATGCCAGCTTGGCGTGGACGTGGGCCTTCAGGGCGTCCGAGATATCGGCGTGACGGCTGGTCAGGGTGAGGGTCATGGCGGGGTCTCCGGTGGGTTACATGCTGAACCTGGGGCCGAGATACAGTTCCCGGCTCAACGGATCCTCGATGAGGAACTGGCTGGTGCCTTCGCGCAGCACCCGCCCCTCGCAGATCAGGTAGGCCCGGTCCACGATGGTCAGAGTTTCGCGGACGTTGTGATCCGTGATCAGGATGCCCAACCCTTGCTGTTTCAGGACGCGGATGATCTCCTGGACGTCGTAGACCGCCAGCGGGTCGACCCCGCTGAACGGCTCGTCCAGCAGGACGGCCTGGGGATGGGTCACCATTGCCCGGGTGATCTCGAGACGCCGGCGTTCGCCGCCGCTGAGCGTGTAGGCCGGCTGGTTCGCCAGCCGCTGCAGACCAAGTTGATCGAGCAGCAGCGCCAGCCGTTCCCGGCGCTGAGCCGCGGTCAGCGGCATCATTTCCAGGATGGCCATGACGTTTTCGGCGACGGTCAGTTTCCGGAAGACGGACGGTTCCTGCGACAAATACCCCAGGCCCAGCCGCGCCCGCCGATGCATCGGCAGCCGGGTCACGTCGCGCCCCGCAAACCGCACGCGGCCGGCGGTCGGCGTGATCAGCCCGACGATCATATAAAACGTCGTGGTCTTGCCGGCGCCATTCGGGCCCAGCAAGCCGACGACCTCGCCGCGGCCGACCTCGATATTGACCCCGTTCACGGCCCGGCGGCCGTGATAGGCCTTGACGAGATCCTGCGTGGCAATCAGCGCCTCCGCCATGGCCCCCTACTTTCGCGGCGCGTCGAAGACATCCGGGTCGGACACAATCACCAGGCGGGCATTGGGCTCGCACAGGATGCGTTGGGATTCCCGCCAGAGCGTGATGGTGTCGCCCGTCAGCACATCCTGGCCACGCTGGAGGCGGGGATTCCCGGTCAACTGGAGCTTGCCATCCCGCATGTCATAGCGGGCGTGCGCGCCGGTCGCGCGCACGTCGTCGCGCACGATGACCACCCGGCCATCGGCCTCGATCCGGTCGACCTTGTGGTCCGCGGTGAACTGCACGGTCAGGCGGTCCGCCCGGATGTTGACGTCGCGGTCCCGAACCTCGACCTGGTCCTCGAAGACCGCCGTGCGCTGCTGCTGGTCAAAACTCAGGCGCGTCGAGGTGATCACCGTGGCGTTCGTCGGGCGGTCGTCCCCGGCGGCTTGGCAGACCGCCGGCAAGGCGGCCAACAGA
Organism: uncultured Verrucomicrobiota bacterium; assembly: GCA_964515705.1. Taxonomy (GTDB): domain Bacteria; phylum Verrucomicrobiota; class Kiritimatiellia; order JAAZAB01; family JAAZAB01; genus CAZEVX01. The sequence goes on from CAZEVX010000069.1 coordinate 6,606, forward strand.
ACCAGGGCAAGGCGGCAACCGTTGGGGCGCGGCATCACGGGGCTCCTTCGCGGGACGGCGCGCGTCCCTCGTAACGCAGGACAACGCGGGCGTTGGTCTGGATCACGAAGCGTCCGTCGTCGGCGTTCCAGGCGAATCCCCGGCCGGTGAGTTCGACCTCCTGGCGGGCCATCCAGACCTCGGCCGTGGAGACCGCCGACTTGCGGACGCGGTCGAACAGGCAACTGGAGGTCGCCACTTCCATCATGATCTTGCCCTGCTCGTAAAACGTCATTTTCAGGTTCTTGATGGCGATCCGGCCGTCGGGGACGACCTCGGCCTCGTCGCCGGAGATCTCGAATTTCAACGCCCCCTGGGCATCGTATTCCGGGTAGCGGAATCCTTTCAACACCTGGCCGCCCACGCTCAGGACCAGGAGGCACAGTCCCGCCGCACCCCATCCCGCGCCTTGCAGCGCGCCCCTCATGCTCCCCGCCTATCCGCCGGGGCAACCCGTCGGCTGGTGTCCGCCGGCCGCGCCGCGCGGGCGATCCTTGCCAAGACCGTCCACAGCGCCTCCAGGCGTCCAAACGGCCACTGGGTATCGCGGTCGGACAACGCCCGCGCCGGCTGCAGATGAGTTTCCAGAAAGACGGCGTCGCACCCGGCCGCCACGGCGGCGCGCGCGAGCGCGTCGGCCAGCCGGACGTCCCCGCCGCTGCGGTCGCCCGCGCCGCCCGGCCGTTGGACGCTGTGCGTGGCATCGAAGACCACGGGGTAGCCCAGCGCGCGCATCCAGGCCAGCGACCGCATGTCGGCCACGAGATCGTGATAGCCGAAGGCCGTGCCGCGCTCCGTCAGCACCAGGCGGCGGTTGCCGGTGCTTTCCAGTTTCGCGACCACATGCCGCATGTCGTCCGGCGCCAGGAACTGGCCCTTCTTGATGTTCACCGCCCGCCCGCTGTCCCCGAGCGCCAGGATCAGGTCCGTCTGGCGGCAGAGGAACGCCGGGCATTGCAGGATGTCGGCCACGCGCGCCGCCAGCGGGACCTCGGCTTCGTGGTGCACGTCCGTCAGCACGGGGAGCCCGGTACGCTCCTTGACCTCCGCCAGGATCGCCAGTCCCCGCACGAGGCCGGGGCCGCGGAAGGAGCGGTGCGAGGTGCGGTTGGCCTTGTCGTAGGAGGCCTTGAATATCAGGGGAATGCCGGCCGCGCTCGCCAGGCGCGCCAACCGCCCGGCGAGCGCCAGGCACTGGGCGCGGCTTTCGATCACGCAGGGGCCGGCGATCAGCGCCAGGGGAGACCCGGCGCCGAGCGTGACCCGGCCAACCTGCACGGTGCGGTTGCGCATGGATTGCCCGTTCCCGTTACGCCCATCCCAGCCGCCGCAGGACCGCTTCGGCCGCCGGCACATCGTCCGGCGTGTCCACGCCGCCGCCGAGGTGGTCGGTCCGCTCGACCTTGATGCGGGCGCCGAGGTGCAGCGCCCGCAACTGTTCCAGACACTCGGCGCGCTCCAGCAGGCAGGGCGGCTCGGCCACGAAGGCCTCGAGAAACGCCCGCCGATAGGCGTACAGCCCAATATGCCGCCAGTACAGGGGGCGCTCGGTCCGGAAGTCCGAGTCGCGCACGCAGGGGATCGCGGCCCGCGAGAAATAGAGCGCCCGCCCCTCGGCATCCATAACCACCTTGCAGATCGACGGGCGTCCGGCCTCTTCCGGCGCCAGCGGGGCCGCGGCCGTGGCCATCTGCCAGTCGGCCGCGTCCGCCAGGACGGCCGCCAGCCGGTCCACCAGGTCCGGCGCGATCAACGGTTCGTCGCCTTGAATATTGAGAATCACATCTCCCGGCCGGCCGCGCAGGGACGCCGCCACGCGGTCCGTCCCGCTCGGCAATTCGGGCTCCGTCAGGATCGCGTCCGCACCGCTCGCCCGCGCGGCACGGGCGATACGCTCGTCATCGGTGGCCACCCAGAGGGCATCGAGGCGCCGCGCCTGGCGGCTGCGTTCGATGACCCACTGGATCAGGGGCTTCCCGCAGAGCGGCGCCAGGCTCTTGCCGGGGAACCGGCTCGAACCCCAACGCGCCGGGATCACACCCACCACACGCATGCCGTCCCTTTCTCTCTCGTGACGCCGCCGCCATCGTAGCCGCGGCGCGGGCGCCTGTCGAGCCGGAAAAGCGGCCGGGAGGGCGCGCGGCGGCGGCCATCGGCCTGCCGGGGTCAGCCGGGCGCCGGCAGGCGCTCGAGCGACGCGAGCAGTTCCGGCCGACTGCAGGTCGCGGTGCCCACCTTGGCGACGACGACTCCGGCGGCGCAATTGGCCAGCTCCGCCGCCCGGCCGATCTCGACGCCGGCCGAGAGCGCCAGCAATAGCGCGGCGATCACGGTGTCGCCGGCGCCGCTGACATCGAAGACTTCGCGGGCGACGGCGGGGACGTGTTGCGGCCGCGCGCCCGCGCGCAGCAGCAACATGCCCTGGGCGCCCAGGGTCACGACCAGGCAGGTCGGCTGCCAGGCGCGCAGCAGGGCGCTGGCGGCGCGCAGCAGCGGTTTGTCGTCCAGGGGGTGTTCCCGCGGCGGCGATTCCGGCAGGCGCGCCATGACAAAGGCTTCCCGGCGGTTGGGGGTAATGACCGTGACGCCCGGCGGCACGCGCGGGCCGTGGTCCTTGGGATCGAGGGCCACCGGCACGCCATGGCGGCGCGCGGCCTCCATCAGGAGGTCCATGACCTCCTGGTTGACGGTGCCCTTGGCGTAGTCGGAAATGATGATCCCGTCCATGCGCGGCACGGCCGCCGCCAGCCGGTCGCAGAAGCGGCGGCGGGCGGCGGGCGCCATCCGCAGCGGCCCCTCCCAGTCCACGCGCACGACCTGCTGGCGATCGGCCAGGACGCGCATTTTGACCGCCGTGCGGCGGCCGGGCAGCAACAGGACCGCCCCGGTATGGACGCCCGCGCGGCGCAGGCTGGACACGACGGCGCGCCCGGCCTCGTCGCGGCCGAGCGCGCCGCAGAGGAAGGTGTGGGCGCCGAGCGCCCGGACGTTGCGCGCCACGTTGGCGGCGCCGCCAGGCATGTCGCTCTCGGCGCGGACGCGCAAGACCGGCACGGGGGCTTCCGGCGAGATTCGGTGTACGCTCCCGTAGAGGTAGCGGTCGAGCATGAGGTCGCCGACCACCAGGATGCGCCGGGTGGCGAAGCGGCGCGCGAGGCGGCGGGCCCACGGAACGGCGGCAGTCATGGCGGGGAATCCTCCGACACGCGGCGCGGCGCCTGGGGATACGCGGGGTCGCCGGGATGCGTCCAAAAATCGCCGCCCGGCCCCTCCACCCGGTCGAGCGCCAGGCGAATGCTCCCGATCACCGGAACCCGCGCCAGGGCCTGGACACAGAGACAGCGGGGATCGTCGGAAACCCAGACTTCCAGCTTGCCGACCCGGACGAAGAGGCCGTGAAACTTGGCTTCCGGGTCGAGTTTTAGAGTGCGCACCCGGCCGTAGCCGTCGAGCTCCTGGACGTCGAGGTCGCGGGCGTCGACCAGCAGGTCGTAGAGCTTTTCATCGGCCATGACGCGGAACGTGTAGCGGGTGCGGGGCGCGAACGGCCGGGAGCGCGTATAAAACATGAAACTGATCAGGTCGCGCGTGTCGGCATCGATGGCGAAGTCCTGCCGGTCGCCGCGCAGCAGGTGCTGCCAGGTGGCCACGCGCCGCCGGTGGTCGAAGGTGGTGACTTCATGCAGCCGGTAGCGGCCCTCGCTGAGCCGCTTGGTAAACCGGACCGGCAGGAAGGTAACGGGGTCGACGACGCTTTCCAGAAAATCGTCCACGGGATAGAGGGCGGAGAGCACATGGCGCGTGCGCGTAATCAGGCGGATGGCCACCAGGGGGCGGCCGTCTTCCTCGATCCATTCGCTGACGACACGGGTTTCGGCCACCGTCCAGCGCCCCCACTGTACGCGGTAGGTCAGGACTTCGCCGACCGGGAACCAGAGGGCTGGCCGCCCGGTCTCCGCCGCCCCGGCCGACAAGACCGCCAGCGCCCCGCACAGGAGGGCGCCGGCCAATCGGCGGCGCATCGTGCTCATGCGCCCTCCGACAACTGGCCGGCGCGGGCGCCGGCGCGCCGGATGGCGGCGATGAAGCGCTGCCGCACGCGGCCGGCCGCGAGGTGCCGGATGGCGGCCTCGGTCGTGCCGCCCGGCGAGGTCACGCGGCGGCAGAGGTCGCCAGGATCCAGGCGCTCCTGGATCAGGTACCGCACCGTACCGCGCAGGGTTTCCAGGGTCAGCCGGCGGGCGACGTCCGGATCGAGCCCCATGGCGGCGCCCGCTGCGATCATCAGGTCCGCCAGGACGCAGACATAGGCCGGCCCGCTTCCACTGAGGGCCGTGACAGCATCCAGATGCCGCTCGGCCAGCGGGAACACGCGGCCGACGCTCCGGAAGAGAATCCGGACCCGCTCGCCGTCCTGGGGGCGGGCGCGGCGCCCCAGGCAATACACCGAAACCCCGCACCCCACCACGGCCGGCAGGTTGGGCATGACGCGCACCACCCGCGTCCCGGGCGGCAGGCGCCGTTCGAGCCAGGCCGTTTGGCGCCCGGCCGCGATGCTGACAACGAGGGCGTCCCGCGGCAGGGCGGGCCGGATGTCCCGCAGGACGTCGGCCATCCCCTGCGGCTTCACGGCCAGGATCACCAGGCCCGACCGCCTCACGCACGCGGCGTTGGCGGTCGTGGCGCGCACGCCGTAGGCCGCGCGCAAGTGCGCCAGGCGGCGGGGATCGACATCGGACACCCGCACCTGGGCGGCCGTCACGGTGCGCCCCCGCAGCAGCCCCTTGACCAGGGCTTCCCCCATGTGGCCGGCGCCGACAACGGCCACGGGCCGGCGATCGCTGACCGTCGATGAGTTCATGTGTCCCGCGGCCCGAACAGCACCGTTCCCAGCCGAACCCAGGTGGCGCCTTCTTCGATCGCCACCTCGAAATCCCGCGACATGCCCATGGAGAGTTCGGCCAGCTCCAACCCCGTGTCCCGGCGCCAGCGGTCGCGCTGTTCGCGGAGGGCCCGGAAATACGGGCGGGCCTGTTCGGGCTCGGGATCGAGCGGCGGCACCGTCATCAATCCTTCGATCGTCACCCGCACCAGGCGGTCGGCGGCGCGCAGCACCGCCGGCACGTCCGCCGGCGCCAGCCCGAACTTGCAGCGTTCCCCGGAGACATTGACCTCCAGCAAGACCGGGACGATGCGGCCGGCGGCCCCGGCCGCCGCGTCGAGCGCCTCCAGCAGCCGGAGGGAATCCACCCCATGGAGCAGGCTGAAGAGGGCGACGGCGTCGCGCACCTTGTTGGTCTGCAGGTGGCCCACCAGGTGCCAGGTCAGCACGGCGGGGCACAGGGGGATTTTCTGGCGCGCTTCCTGGACGCGGCTTTCGCCAAACACCGTCAGTCCGCAGGCCGCCGCCGCCCGCACGCTGTCAGGCGCCTGGGTTTTGGAGACCGCCAGGAGGCGCACGCCGGCCGGGTCGCGGCCGGCGCGCGCGCACGCCGCGGCGATGCGCCGCTGCACGGCCTGGAGGCGGTCTGCCAGTCCTTCGATCATGGCAACGTCAACCAGCAGGAGCGCGGGGAGGCCGGGCCGCCGCGGCCTCGGCGCCGAACGCCTGCCGGGCATGCAGCGCGCGCGCGAGCGTTACGGCATCGGAATAGGCGACGCCGCTGCCGGCGGGAATCCCCAGCGCCGGGCGCGTCAACCGCAACCCGCGGCCGGCCAGCCGCTCCCGCAAGAAGGCGGCGGTCGCTTCGCTTTCGACATCGGTATTCAAGGCCAGGATCACTTCTTCCACCGGTTCCGCGTCCAGCCGTCGCAGCAGCGCGTCGAGGCGCAACTGCTCGGGCCCGGCGCCCTGCATCGGCGACAGGCGCCCGCCCAGGACGTGATAGCGCCCGCGAAATCCGCCGGCCTGTTCAATTCGCAGGACATCCGCCGGCTCCTCGACCACGCAGAGCAGCGCGCGATCGCGCCCGGGATCGGCGCACAGGCGGCACGGGTCCTCCTCGACGCGGGTCAGCGCCCCGCAGCGGGCACAGCGCCGAACCCGCCGCGCCGCGTCGTCGAGGGCCGCGGCCAGATCGCGGAGCGTCCCGTCCCGATCGCCGGCCAGGTGCAGCGCCATCCGCTCGGCCGAACGCCGGCCGACGCCCGGCAAGCGGGCGAAACACGCGGCCAGCGCATCGAGGGGAGCCAGCAGGTTCATAGGCAATCACGCCGGGCGGGCATCACCCCAGTCCCGGGATGTTGGGCAAGCCCATCTCGCCCATGTGGCGCTTCATCGTTTCGGCGCTGGCCGCTTTGGCCTGTGCCAGCGCCTTCTCCGCGGCGGCCAGCACCAGGGCCTCGAGGCGGTCGGGCCGGGCGGGATCCATCGCCCGCGGATCGATCGCGATCGCCGCCAGGGTGGCGTCACCGCGCGCCGTCACGGTCACCAGCCCGTTGCCCGCCTCGCCGCGGACGGTCTGGGCGCGCAACTCGGCCTGCATTTTCGCCATCGCGCCGCGCATCGCGGCCGCGTTCTTGATCAGGCTGAATAGATTCGCCATGCCGCTCTCCTTCGCGCGTTATTCGCGGACATCCAGGATGTCCCCGTTGAACATGTCCATGGTTTTCTGAACCGCCGGGTCGGCAAACCATTTTTGTTTCTGCTGCAGCGTCACGCGGCCCGACCGCGGACCGGGCGGCGCCGCCGCGCCGGGCGCGGCGGCCGGCGCGCGCGGACCCGGTGCGGTCGCGGACACCGGCAACGGCACGTAGTCCACCGTCACCGGGCGTTTCAGGGCGCGGCCCAAGGCCGCCTGCAGAGCGGCCCGGATGCGGGGCGTGGCGGCCTGTTCGCGGCGCGCCGGGAACTCGGGATCGAATCCGATCGTGACGCGGTCGGCGGCCACCGCCAGCGGGCGCGCGTCCAGCAGGCAGCCCCTCGCCAGCGCGGCCACCTGCCCGATCGTGTCCACGATTCCCGGCCACTCGGCGCGCAAGCGCGCCAACGCGCCTTCCGCCGCATCGCCGGCGGCCGCGGGCGCGGGCACGGCCGGCGCCGGCGGCGGCGGAGCCGGGCGGGGCGCGGGGACCGG
>CAZEVX010000070.1:0-13714 GCA_964515705.1 uncultured Verrucomicrobiota bacterium
AGCAACGATGCTGTCACGTTCGCATCAAGGCCCACTATCATTGCGGTATGAGCGCTCTCTTATGTCAATGGACTTATGACGCACCACACTAGTGCGCCTGGGCCGCGTCCACGGCCGTGACCAGGGCCATGGCATTCCCGTAAAAGTAGGCTTCGATCTCGCGGCGCGTCAATCCCAGTTGCTCGGCCGCCCGACGGGCGGCGCGCAGCTGTTCGTAGAGGAAGAGCGTGAAGCGCACCGCGTGCTCGGCGTCGTAGAGCGCGTTGCCGATGCGGTAATCCTCGCCCATCAGGTAGGCATACTGGTGGTTGATTTCGACCGGCTTGCCGAGCAGCCAGCCCACCGGGGCGTCGGAGGCGAACAGGACGCGTCCGCGCGGGAAATGCGTCCAGACATAGGCCAGCAAGGCCGGATCGCACAGCGGCGAGGTATCCACCCAGGCGTTCGGGCAAGCGGCAATGCCGTCGAGCATGCCCTCGAGGCAGCGCCAGTAGTAGGCGCGGCCGACATGGGCGAAAATGACCTTCAGGTTCGGATAGCGCCGGCAGAGCGCGACCATCTGTTGCTGGTTGAGCGGGTCGGCCAGGCGTTTCGCCTTGGGGATATGGAGCATCAGGATCAGCCCGCGGGCGTCGGCGTATTCGAGTTGCGCGGGGGTCAGCATGTCGACAATCTCGACCGCCTCGCCGGTCTTGCCCTGGACCATGTTGCGATACGGCTTGTAGCCGAGCAGGCGGTACTGCTCGATGCGACGCCGGACGTCCTCGAGGCGGCACTGCGGGGTGACCAGCGCCAGCGCGAAGCGCGTGCGGTGATCGGAGACCTGGCCGCTGTAGCGGGCGGAGATCTCGAGGTCGACGTGGAAGCCCGGGGTGCCGAAACTCAAGCAACCGACCTCGCGCCCCGGCAACGCTTGGCGCGCGCAGTCCTGGAACTGTTCGAGGGTATGGGCGCCGCCGAACTTCATGTAAATGCTCTCCGGCTTGAACCCCTGGTCCCGCCGGATGGCCTCGGGCGGGAAGAGGTGGATGTGGGCGTCAAAGAGACGGCGCGGCAGCCAGTCCTCGAACTCCTCCGCGAAGATCGCGCGGTCGGCCTCGGTGTAGGTCAATCCCTGCATGGCGATGGTCTCCTATGGTGTGTTACGGCTTCCGAAACAGGCACGCTTACGCCCTTCCCGCCAGGGCGGCCGCCAGGCGGGCGCAGACCCAGTCGGCCACCGCCGCGTCGGCAATCAGGGGCAGCTTGGTCAGGGCGACCGGCGGGCAGTCGGACTTGTAGGTCTGGACGCTGATATCGAGCCCGGCGGCGGCCATCCGGCGCACCGCCGCGCGGGCCGGATCGAGACCGCGGAAAACGATGCCCGCCAGGTGCCGTCGCCCCTCGATCCCGGCGATCAGGTTCGGGAACTGTTTAGCCAGGCGTTCGAGACCGGCGACATACCGGTCGCCGACGGCGCGGGTTTGGGCGGCGTTGGCCGCGGCCCAGCGCATGGTGATCAGGTAGGCCAGCGCGGCCAGTTCCTCCTGGCCGTTGGTGACCAGGGCGCCAAACTGGGGCAGCGCGTCGTAGCGCGCCTGGAACAGCAGGCGCGAGGCCGGGTATTCGCCGCCGGGAAATCCCTTGCCGACGGCGACCATGGCGGGCCGCAGGCCGAGTTCGCGGAACAGGAACAGTTCGGGATGCCACATGCAGGACTGGATTTCGTCAACCACGCAGGGAATATCCCGGGACCGGCAGAGGGCGTAGGCCGCGCGCAGGAAGGCGGGCGACAGCCGTCGCGCGCCGTAGTTCATCATGACGATCTCATGGAAGAACCCGGCGATTTTGAACGGCGGCCGGTCCCAGCGCGAGACGGCGCGGCGAACATCCTCGAGGCGGTTGGGCCGCACGGCGCGGACCTCGAACGCGCGCCGGCCGCGCAGCCGGGCGAACAGGTCCGGCCACATTCCGCGCATCATCTGGGCGAGCAGGGTCGTTCCGTGGTAGTTGGCCGGGAGTTCGCCATCGTCGTTGCCGACGACCAGCAGCACGGGAACGCGGCCGGCATACGGAGGGGGGATTGGCGCGGGAATCTGGGGGGCATAGAAGCGGGCCAGGACCAGTTTGAGCGCCGCCTCGACCGCCAGGCTGCCGGTCTCGAGGTTGAGGACGCGGTTGAGCGCCGCGGCGTGCGCCGCCAGCACGGCCGGCCGACGGCGCGCCCAGGCGCCGGGCGCCACGCCGTTGGCGGCGCGCACCAACTCCTCCTCGAGGCGCCGGGTGATGAACCCGCGCGTGTTGTTATGGGTCGCGTTGGGAATGCCCAGGCGCCGCGCCGTCTCCAGCAGGCGGTAGCCCGGAAAGGCGTGGCCGAGCGGCGCGTGGTAATGTTCGCTCTTGAGGATGAAATACTGCCGCCCGTCCTCGCCGATGCGGAAATAGCCGTAGCCCGTCAGCGGCGCCATGGCCGTCCGGGTGGCCGCCGCAAAAGCGGCGGTCGTCGCCCCGGGCGCCGTATTGAGCAGCGGCCGCGATACCCGCGCGCCGGAGCGCGGCAGCAGATCGCGCAGCCGCCGCTGCAACGCCGCCGGGAAGCAGTCCACCCGGGCGCGCGCCAGCCGCCGCAAGGACGCCGGCGCTTCGCCGGAGCAGGCTGCCCGGGCGGCGCAGACGGCCTCGCAATACGCGCGCCCGAGAAGATCCTCGAGACTCAGGCGGACCGGGACAAAGTGGGTTGGTCGCATCGTCGTGGCGTCCTGAAACCGGGTGGAAGGTTGCGGGTCGAGGGTGGAAGGCAAGGTGGTCAGGATTCAGGGCTCAGGGGATCGTGATGGTCTCCCAGCCCAGGAAGCCGGCCATATCCGCCAGGACCGCCGGCTCGCCGCCATAGACCAGCGCCGCGTGGTGGGTGCCGCCGGCGCGGCTGTAGGCCGCCAGAAAGTCGGCCAGCGGGCGGCGCGGCCGGAACCAGCCGTGCACGGTATCGGCCATGCGGTCCGTCCCGCGCACGGGGGGAACGGACACCGGGGCCAGGATCAACCGGAACCGGCCTCCGGGCGCGGGCGCCAGGTTGGCAAAAACCGCCGCGCCGCTGCGCAGCCGGCCCACCGGTTTGACCGGGTTGTCGGCCTCGGAAAACTTGTATGCCACCTCCTGGAGGCGCGGCCGGCCGGCCAAGAGCTTGACATTGACCTCGCCCATGTGGCTGACAAAGATCGTGTTGCCTTTCCAGTCGGGGCAGAACATCTCGGTAAAGGTGGTATCCGGGTAGCCCGCCATCAGGGCGCCGACGAACGCCGCGGTGAGCACGTCCCCCTCCCCGGCATAGCCGACACCCCGGGCCATGGCCTTGCTGGCTTCGAGGAACGGCACCGCCGGGATGCCGGCGCGCCGGCGCACGTCGAGAAAGTTGACCGTGAACGCCGTCAGGCGCTCGGCCGCGATCCAGCGGCGCACCGCCAGGCCGACGCCTGCCGAGCGGCGGTGCGCCGCCGCATCGAGGCCGGCGGCGTCGAAGCGCCGCCGGTCGGCCGCGAGTTCGGCCGCGATCTCTGCCGGCGGGAGGACGGCCAGGGCGCGACGAATGGCCGCACCGCTGTCCGGGATGACCGTCACGCCCAGGCGCCGGAGCGCGGCGGGCGGCACCGCGAAATCGCCCATGCCCGGAAATGGTTTCCCGATGCGCCCGACGCGGGCGCGCCCGAAGGCGGCGGCCATGCGGGCGGCGCGGGCATGGCTGGCGACGCGTTGCAGGACATCGGACCGGCGCCCGTGGCCGGCCTCGAGGACGAACGGTTTGCCGAGCCGCAGCAGCAGGTTGCACAGGTCCTGCACGCCGTGGATGCCGTGATTGAGCATGATCCGGTCCGGGTGCTGGCGGGGTCCGAAGTCGTAGTCCGGGGTGGTATCCAGCACGATCAGCGGCAGGCGCATGCGCGCGAGCACCGGGGCCGACTCGAGCGAGGGGGAATAGGCCAGGTGCACCGTCACCACGGCGTCCACGCCCGCCTTTTCGAATCCCGCCACCGCGGCGCGGACTTCCGGGGCCAGCCGGCAGACCGGGGCGCGCCGCACGCGCAGGCCGCGCGCTTCGAGCGCCCCGGCCAGGTCGTCGCAGCACGCGTCCACCGCCGCCCGCCGTGCCGGCAGGATGCGATCGTACAGGTCCAGGTAGAGGGGTAGCAGGCCGACGGCGGGGGTAATCATGACCGATCATTCCTTATCAATGAGTTCGGACGTTTCGGCATAATGCCCGGGCACACGGCGCGGCCGGCGGCATCGAGGACCTGTTTGGCCGCGCCGGACACCGCGCCGCCCAGGACCGCGATGCGGCCGTCCCGGATCGCCACGCCGCCCTGCAGCGCCGGTTCATCGTGTACGCTGGACACAATCACGCCGTTCACAATGCTCAGATCGCACATGGACGTCCTTGTGTCGTTGGCGACCGCGTGCGGCAACCGGTGGGCGGATCGGGTTGTTCAGGGTTTGGCCGGCGGCGCGCCGCCCGCTCCCCGCGAATAATCGCAGCGTTCCGTGCCGGCCTGGCGTTCCAGCAGGGCGATATAGGCGTCGGGCGTCAGGGCCGGCGGATGGTCGCGAATGATGTCCCGGGCAAGGGCGGCGTCCCGGCCAAGCAGGTCAATCGCGCACAGGGCCAGCACCTTGGCAGCGCCGACGTACGCCAGTTCCGGGTCCTCGATCCGGAAGTCGGCCGCGTGCGCGCCGCCCGCCGCGCCGCCGAGCGACGGGTGCGAGGCCGGCATAATCTGGGTCACATCGCCCATGTCGGTGGACGACGCCATGTGCCCCGCGTCCTGGACGTGTTCCTCGCCGACGAGGCGGCCGGCATGGCGCCGGAACACGTCGGCCATCGCCCGGCAATCGTTCAAGGGGAGATAGCCGGGGACCGAGTCGATCTCGACCCCGGCGCCCAGGGCCATGGCCCCGGCTCGGTAGCACCGTTTGACCAGGGCAGCCGCCTCGTCCATGGCAGGCAGCGTGGCGGCGCGCGCCATGGTCTCCACGAGCGCCTCGGCAGGGACGGTATTCACGGAATTGCCGCCCTTGGTGATGATCGAATGGACGCGCGCGTGCTCCGGCAACGTCTCGCGCTGGGCATTCACGGCCTGCAGGGCGAGCATGGCGGCATTCAAGGCGTTGATGCCCTTATGAGGCGTGACCCCCGCATGCGAGGCCCGGCCGACAAAGCGCACATGGTGCGCCGTGAACCCGTTCATCGAGGAGCGGACCCGGGCGATGCGCCCGGCGGCGGTGTGAATCATCATGGCCAGATGCACGTCGCGGAACGCGCCGATCCGGATGAGTTCCTGCTTGCCACCCAGGAACCGGATCTTTCCCTCGCGCACGAGCTGCCGGCGGAACTCGAGTTCCAGGTATTCCTCGGCCGGCACGGCCATCAGGACCACCCGGCCCGCCAGCCGGCTCAAGACCTCCGGCCGGCTCAAGGCGGCGGCCGCGCCGTACAAGCCCGCCAGTTGGGCATGATGCCCGCAGGCATGCACGGCCCCGGTGACGGGGTCCGCGGCGGGATGCTCGGGCAGCAGGATGCCGTCCATCTCGGCCAGCAGGGCCAGGGTCGGACCCGGTTGCGCCCCGGTCAGTTCCGCGCGCACGCCGGTCAGCGCCAGGCCCTCCCGGCAGGACAACCCGAGGCCCCGGAAGGCGTCCGCCATCCGGCGCGCCGTCTGATGCTCTTTGAAACCGGATTCGGGGTGGGCCCAGACGGCTTCCGCCAGCCCGATGATCCGGTCGCGGTACCCGTCGATAGTCGCGCAGGCCGCGCCCATCACGTCTTCCAAACTCGCCGAACCAGGGGATTGGGTCATGGGCGCACTTTCGTGGTTGTTCGCTTGCGGGGCTTAATCCCGGTACACGCTCGTACGATAAGGCGTCTGCGCCTGCGCCTGCTTCAACGCCTCGCGCGCGGCCGGCGCCAGGGTGTCCGTCCGGCCCGTCACGGCGTTGTTCGGCCAGCGCCACTCGTCGGGCGCGTCGGGGCGGCAGGACCAGCGATCCGTCCGCCAGCGGTCGCGCGCGGCCGGGTCCCGCAGGTCGGGAATATCCTGCCAGGCGCCGCCGTTCAGGATCGAGCGCCAGGCGAAGTTCCCGCAGAGGGACGCCTGGACGCCCATGTGCACGTCAATGTCCGGCGGCGCGCCGGTCCGGATACTGTTCACGAAGGCCTCGAGCAGGAACTGGTCGGCGCCCCAGTGCTGGATGCCGGCAGCCGGCCGGCGGTCCGCCGGGAACTCGGCCCGATAGCGGCGCGCCTGGCGGTCGCGATCCAGGTAGAGCGTCAGGTCGTTCGGGTCCGGCCAGCGGCTGTTTTCCACGCAGCCTTTGTCTCCGGCCACCAGGTACCAGGGTTGCCAGGGCTCGCGGGGCCCGTAGCTGCCGTGCAGGCTCTTCACGAGCGCCCCGTTGTCGAGGCGCACGAGTTCCATGGCCGGCTGCTGGCGGACCGACGCGCCGGCCCGCCGCTGTCCGGTGGCCGCCATCACGGCCACGGGCCGCAGACCGGTGATGCGCAGCAGGGGCCCGATGGAATGCGTGCAGTAGAACGTCGGCTGAATCCATGTCCGCCAGTGGTGGGGCATCTCCACGTCGATGAGCAGGTGTGCCACGTCGCGCGTGAAGTGCACATACTCGCCCTCGGCGTAGGTCAGTTCGCCCAGGTCGCCGCGCTCGTAGAGCCGGCGCATTTCCCGGACGAACGCCAGGTAGCAGAAGTTTTCGCCGAACAGGTACGGTCGGCCGCTCTGCTCGACGGTCTCGACCAGTTCGACGGCCTCGGCCACCGTGACGCAGGCCGGCACCTCGCTCAGCACGGCCTTGCCGGCCCGCAGGGCCCGGCAGGCCGGCTCGACGTGCGCGTCGGCGTAGTTGGCGACAATCACGCCGTCGAGGGCGGCGTCGGCCAGCATATCGTCGAGACGCGTATGGCGGCCGGCAATGCCGAACCGGTCGGCCATCGCGCGCACGCGCTCGCCATCGCGGCCGCACAGAGCCGCGATCGTGACCCCCGGCAGCGCGGCGGCGGCCTCCGCGAACGCGAGCCCGCGCCGCGAGCCCAGGACACCCAGATTGACCTTATCCATGGGCAGGTCCTTTCCCCGGGCGTCGCCGGCGCCGCCGGGCGGCGGGCTTCGGCGGCGCGGCTTTGGGCTTGAGGTGCGCGACAATATAATTGGCCGGGAACCGCTGCAGCGTGCGCCCCTGCCGGTCAAACATACGCCAGGGCTTCAACTGCCATTGCTTGCGCTGTTCCGCCCAGACCTTGCGCGCCAGGGCCAGGGCCTTCGGCGTCGGCCGGACCTCGCCCCGCACGCTCGAGAACGGCTGGCCGGGCGCGCGCTTGGCGGGGTCGGGCGTCCAGTCGTCGTGTTCGTAGCGTTTGCGGACGGCTTCCTTCCGAAAATCCGGCACCTCGATCGTCGCGCCGTCCTGCAGGGCGGAGCGGAAAGCCTGGATGCCGACCAGGCTCATGTCAATCCCGCGGTAGACGTCCATAAAGGGCTGCTCCCCGCGCCGGATGGCCTCGGCAAAGTAGAGTTCCACCAGCCCGCCGCCCTTGCCCGCGCCCATATTCTTGAACAACCGGGCCGGCAAGTCTTTCGGACGGCGCCACGCGGGCTCATAGGCCTTGAAGACTCCGTGGGGCGGTCCGCCGACCACCGGCATCTGGGTCAGCATCAGGCGGTTGGCCGACTCGTTGCTGGTCTGCATCGTGGCCTTGGAGCCGCAAATGCGGCGCAAGCCGCTGCTGTCGGCCAGTCCGCCCTGAAGCAGCTTGACGATGGCCTCGTTGTCCATGCGGCACATGATGGCGCTGGCCCGGTCGCCCCGGCCGATCCGCAAATCCTCGCGCGGATCGAGCCGGGCGCGGGGCACGACAAACCCGTTGACCTTTTCGGGGCGCGCGCCCGTGACGTAGAGGAGCGGGCCCAGCCCGTGCATGCAGTAATAGGTCGCCGGGATCCAAGTCCGCCAGTGATCCGGCGAGGAACACCGCCAGATGCCGGTCCACCAGGTGCTCGGGTGCACGTATTCGCCCTCGCCGTAGAGGAAATCGCCCGCGAACCCCTCGTCGAACAGCCGCTTCATTTCCAGGCAGATGGCGGAATACGGGGCCGTTTCCCCGCACATGTAAATCCGGCCGCTGCGCTCGACCGCCCGCGCGAGCGCCACGCCTTCGGCCGGGGTGCCGCAGGCCGCGATCTCGCTGAGCACGTGGAAGCCGGCGTTCAAGGCCTTGATGGCAAACGGGGCGTGCTGGTGGAAATGGTTGGCCAGTATCACGGCATCCATGTCGTGCTCCAGGAACTTGTCGTAGTCCGTGTAGAGCGGCATCGAAAAGTCCCGGGCGCGGCAGACGGCCGTCATCTTGTCGGCCCAGCGGTCGCAGAGGGCCACGAGCTCGAACCCGTGGGCGGCGGCGGACGTCGCCATGCCGAACCCCCGCCCCATGCCGACCACGCCGACGCGAAGAAGTTTTTGACGGCTGCGTTTCATGGCTCCCATACCTCCTATTGGATGCGCGCTTCCGGCGCCCATGAAGCCACGGGCGCCCTGTTCTTTACGGGGCGGACGAACCGCGGGCTGCCTGTTGCTCCGTCTCCCAAAGAGTCTCAAAGAGATTCAGAAACCGGACCGTGCCGACGAACGGGTGCTTCCGCCAATCATTGACTTTCGTCATCACGATCCCCATCTCGGGTAGGACCAGGCAGAACTGTCCGCCGTGGCCGCCCATCCACCACGCCTTCAGGGGAGTCTGGCGCGCCGTCCACCAGCCCAGCCCGTATCCCATCGTCGACAACCCCTCCTGGGTCTGGGGCTGGCGTTCCATCCATTTGCCCGCGCGCCAGGGAGTGATCGGGAACGGGATATCGGTGAAACTCTCCCGCACGTACGATTCCGGAAGGATCTGGCGCCCCGCCCACCGGCCCTGCATCAGATACAAATGCCCGATCCGGGCGAGGTCGCGGGCCGTCCAATGCGAGTAACCCAGCCCATGATTGACGGTGACCCGCCCGCGCGGGGTTTCGATCTCGCCGTCCTGGCCCCAGCTCATGTCGGCCCGCAGCGGGACCAGCACCTTCTCCCGCAGCACGTCCTCGAGCGGGCGCCCGAACACGTAGGTCAGGGCGCGGGCCAATGTCACGGGCTGGTCGTTGTGGTAATGGTAGGCCGTGCCCGGTTCTTTATTGCCCGGATTCACGTACTCGAGGCCCCAGTTCCGGACCGTCGCCATGCCCGAGGTCATGGTCACCAGGTGCCGGAAGGTGATCTCGCCGGTGTAAGGTCCCGTCTCGAAGCCCGGCCAATAGTCCTTGACCTTCGCGTCCAGGCTCGGGATCAGGCCGTCCTGCAGCGCGAGGCCGAGGACCAGGCTGGTGATGGATTTCGTGCACGACTGGACCATGATCTTTTCGCCGGGCGGGCATGCGTAGGTCCACTCGGCGACGACATACCCGTTCCGGACCAGCACCCCGTTGGCCTGCGCCTCCTTCATCAGGGCGTCCAGCTTGGCAAGCAGGTCGCAGCCGATCCCGAAGCGTTCCGGGTCGCCGCGCGTCCAGTCCGAGCCCGGGAATACCGGGTCAGGCAGGCGGGTCTTCATGGCATGGGTCTCCTTCTCAACGCCCGCCCCGGTCGCCACGGCCACGGCCAGGCACGCGACGACGGGCAGGATGTTCCCGAGGCTCGATGGGTTCTTCATGTCGTAGTCTGTCCTGCTGGGCGGGCACCGGGCACACGCGCCGACTCCCCGAATCGGAACGAAAAGAGATCGGCCTCCCGCATCACGAACCGCAGCCGAACCGGCTGCCCGGCCCGGGCGGCCAGGTCCGGCTCGCCGGCCCAGCGGACGGGTTGCTCGATGGCGTCGCCGACCAGCTCGCGGCACGCGCCGAGCTCGAACCCCGCGAGCGGCGCGCCGACCGCGTCGCAGAGTTCGACGCGCACGCCGCCGGCCGCGGCGGTGCTGTAGTTCAGGACCAGCTCGGCGCCGGAAAAACGCAGCGGCCGGGTGAGCAGCTCGCCGTCCTCCGCGCCGGCATGGACCGCCACGAATCCGTCCGTCCGCAGGGTGTAGCGCAGGCCGCTGCCCGCATGGTAAAGGGACAACTCGGCGGGCCCCGTCGGCACGACGTTCAAGGCCGCGTAATTCGCGCGGCTTTTCCAGCGCGCGGGATCCAGGCCGGGCCGGATGAAGGCCTCGGTGAAGAGCCGGTCGAATGTGAAGGCGCCGGCCCGCGCGCTCATGAAGAGGATATCCGTGGAGCCGAGCATCGGGTCGGCGGCGTCGGCCCCTACCCGACCGGCGACGTAGCGTGTGGGCAAGGCGATATAGAGGTGCGGGGCCCGGCCATAGGGATGGGTCTGGCTGGTGTACAGGTGCTCGCCCGGCCGGTTGGGACGCATCGCGACGGGCGGACTCCAGCGCCTGAAATCCGGCGAGTCGGTCCGCGAAATCGAACGCAACTCGGCGCCGCGGCCCGCTTCCGGCGCGCGGCCTGACGCGCGTGCCGGCGTCGCGCCCGTCCCGCCCCCGGGCAGGACCCAGCTCCGGAAAAAGCACACGTACCGCTGCTCAGCCTCGGACCAGAACGAGACGTTTTGCGAATCGAAGGCATGCGACCAGGCCGGGTCACATGGAATGACGGCCGCCGCATCCCGTTTGTGCCAGCGGATGCCGTCGGCCGACACGAAGGCGTGCAGACCGTCGGCGCCAGCCTTGCGCTGGAAGCCGGGGTGACCGGCCAGCGCCTTGAAGCGCTCGGAGGGATCGACGCCCGGGCGGGCATCGAGGAAGGGCGAAAAGTTATGGCTGAACGGGGGCTGCCCGGCCAGGATGGCATTGTTGCGGCGGCTGCCATTGACCTCGAACAGGCCGAGGTTGGGGAACTGCCATTCATGACCGTCCCGGCTTTCGGCATAGCAGGTGATTTCGCCCGGGTGCCCGCTGGGCTTCGGCCCGGTATAGGACGGGTCTGTGTCCCGGTAGTAAGCACGGAAGAGCGCCCCGTCCTTGATCACGGTGGCGTAGGCGCCTTTCAGCGGCGAGGCCGGCATGGGCTGCGGCACGGGCGCCTGCAGGCGGAATTCCAGGCCGCGCACATTCTCCACCAGGGCGCGATCCACGAAGAGTTCCAGGCGCGAGCCGATCTCGATCGGCGCCGATCCCGGAGCTCTGGGCGCCTGGCAATTGGCCGTCATGGAGTTCATGATGTACGCCAGGGTGATGGCCGCCGCCCTGCGTGCGCATCCGCCCAGCGCGCGTCTGATCGGCTCCGTCATACCAGACATTCCGGCCGCGCAACGAATACGCCCGGCCGCACCCCGGTGTCCCGGCCGTGATCCACGACAACCTGTCCGTTGACCAGCACCCAGGCGATCCCCTCGGGGTATTGGTGCGGGTTCTCGAAAGTCGCCCGGTCGCGGATGGCGGCCGGGTCAAACACCACCAGGTCGGCCCAGGCGCCCTCGGCCAGGACGCCGCGGTCGCGGAGTCCCAGGCGGGCGGCCGGCATGCGGGTCATGCGGCCGACGGCTTCGGCCAGCGGGAAGAGGCGTTCGTCGCGCGCATAACGGCCCAGCACGCGCGGGCAGGTTCCATACTGGCGCGGGTGGTGATGCCCGACGCCGAAGGCCACGCTCCATCCGTCGGAGGCCACCATCGTGCCGGGATGCCGCAGAATCGCGCGCACATCCGACTCGCTCATCGAGTGAAAGACGCAGTAAATCGCCGTCAGGTCCGGGTAGCGCGTCACCAGGTCCAGCACCGTGTCGGCGACGTCCGGGACCGCGGCCGAGCGGCCGGCGGCCCGCGAGGCCTCAGCCAGGGTGCGGCTCGTTAGGGCAGGATCGGGCCCGCCGACGATAGTGACGCGGGTCATGTCTCCGGCATAGTTGCGTTCGAAGCAAGCCGTCAGGTCGGCCTTGGCCTCGGCGCGGCCGGCGGGGTCGAGCAGTCGGGCCTGGCGCTCCTCGGCGGTGCCGGCCTGGAGACGCTGGGAAAAGAGCAGCCAGATGCGGCCGCAGGACGCCGTGTAGGGATACTGGTCCCAGGTCACGTCCACGCCGCGGGCACGGGCGGCGTCCAGGGTGGCGAGCACCTCCCGGGCGCGCCCCCAGACATGGGCGCCGCTCACCTTGAGGTGCGAGATGTGCGCCGGCAGCCCGGCCTGCTCCCCGATCCGCACCGTCTCCGCGATCGAGTCCAGAACCCCCGCGCCCTCGTCGCGCATGTGCACGGTGTAGATGCCGCCGGCCTCCGCCGCCCTCCGCGCCAGCCGGACCAGTTCCGGCGTTGCGGCGTAATGGCCGGGCACGTAGGTCAGGCCGGCGGAAAACCCCATGGCGCCCCCCGCCATGTCCTGCTCGACGAGCGCCGCCATGCGCTCCAGCTCGGCGGCCGTCGGCGCCCGGTCGACGTTGCCCATGACCTCCTGCCGCACGCTGTTGTGTCCTACCAACGCCCCCAGGTTGACCCCGCTGCGCCCGGCGGTGCTGCGCGGCAGGTCCCCCAGGCGGCCGAACCCGCAGTTCCCTCCCACGACCGTCGTGACGCCGGCCTGCAGGTAGTTGAGGTTCGGGCCGGGCGTGCAGTGCGTGTGCAGGTCAATGAACCCCGGACAGACCACCTGCCCGCCGGCGTCCAGCACCTGCCGCGCCGCACCCGCGACGCCGTGGCCCAGGGCGGCAATGCGGCCGTCCTTGACCGCGACGCTGCCGGGCCGGAGCGCCGCCTCTTCCCGGCCCGTGACGAGCAGCGCGTTTTCGATCTTCAGGTCATGCATTCTCAAGACCCTCCTCTCCAGGTCGATTCTCGCCGGGTCAGGGGACCCGGCCAACACATGCAGGATATTCCGCTGTTGTGGATCATCGCGATAGGCGCGGTGCCCGCGCCAGACAATGGCGGCTCCAGGTATCAGCGGTGGCCTTGCGCCAGGTAGCGCTGCCAGTCCCGCGCGGCGCGGCGGTAGACCGACGCCGGCATCCGGTCCGGCCCCGTCGAGCAACTGCGGGTGGGCTGGCCGGGCCCGGCGTATTTCGGGTCGAGGCTCCACTGGTCATGGCGATAGCGGTCGCGCAGGCGGCGTTGGCGCAAGTCGGGCACCTCGAGCGGCACATTGCCCTCGACAATCGAGCGGTAGCCCAGGATGCCCGGCAGGGTCATGTCCACGGCGGTATAGACGTCGAGGATGCGTCGGCCGGCCGGCTGGCCGCGGATGGCGGCCAGAAAATAGTCCATGGTATAGAAATCCGAGCCGCCATGGCCGCCGATGCTGCGCGACAGCGCCGAGGCGGCCGGGAATTCCGGCGTGTAGCTCAGGTTCTTCAGGTAGCGCGGATGGCCCGCGCGGTAGAGGTGAACCCGGTCGACGATACTCTCCCAGCGGTCGGTTTCCATCATGCCTTTCGCGCCGTAGACGCAGTACCAGATGGCTTCCGGGTGGCGCTTGAAGTTGGCCCACGGCAGGGCCTTCATGGTGGCCCCGTTGCTCATCTGGCAGACGAGCACGGCGCCGTCGGCGCTGCGGCAGCCGAAGCGCCGCTTGTTGACGTTGGGGGTTTCGTAGGCCGTGACCCGCGTCGGGCGGGTGCCGGTGATGGTCATGATCGGACCGATGGCGTGGGTGCAATAGAAGGTGGACAACATCTCGGAAGCCAGTGATTCAAAGGTTCTACCTGTAGTCGCTGTTTGAAT
>CAZEVX010000071.1:0-13676 GCA_964515705.1 uncultured Verrucomicrobiota bacterium
CGCAGGCGCACGGTCTGGCGCCTGACGGGGCAACAGGGGCGGGCGCAACTCCCGCAGTGTTGGGGGCGCCGCGCAACGCGGGGCTACCCCCGTCTGCCCCGCTATGCTATAGTTGAGATACGGAAAGGATGACTGGCCATGGGCGCGGGGGTCACGGGGGTCCACGGACGGCGGCGATGTCGGGCGGCCGCTCTGGCGGCGGCCGGGGCGCTCTTGGGAGTCCTGGCCGATAGCGCCCGCGCCGCGGACGCGCTCGCCGCCGTCCGCGTCTTCCGCACCGAGCCGGCGGTGTTCGAGTTCCTGTTCACAGGAGCGGTGCCGGACGCCGACGGCATTCCGCGGCTGGCGTTCAATCATCGCAGCGGCGCCACCCGTTTTGTCCGGCCGGGCGATGATTTGGGCCGGTACCGCGTGGCGTCCTTCGAGGCGGCAACCCAACGCGTCTTTTACGCATCGCTCAACGCCTGGTTGGACGAACCGCGCGGCCGGGTCACCCTCGCCGGGCCCGGACCGGAGACCGCCATACTCGAGCAGGGCCGGCCGTTGCCCTGGCGCGGCCGCGCCGCCTGGCTGGCGCGGCTCGATACCGGCGCCTGGTGGTCCACCGAAGAGATGGACGTCTTTTTCGCCGACGGCCAGCCGGTAGCCGTCGAGGAGATTGACGATGCTAGCGCCACGGTCAGTGTCGGGATGGGGCTGCGGTTCATCCCGCCCATCGCCGCCGCGGAACAGGAGGCGCTCCAGCGGCTGTGGGCCGACCGCGCGCGGCAGGAACAGGCGGCCCGCGATGCCGCCCGGGACGCCCGCCGCCGGGCTGCCGCCACTCCGGCGCCGCCCGCCGGGGAGCGTACCGCCACGCCGGCCGTGTCCTACCCCGCGCCCGTCCGCGGTCCGAGCCGGTTTGTCTACGGGTGCGAAGCCCGGTTTCCGACGGCCTTCCGGGTCTCGCCGGGCATCCGCGCGGCGGACGGCCGGCTGATCCAGGCGCCCTTCATCGTTCCCTCGGCCTTCGAGTCCAGATTTTCCGGCATGTCGATCCGCGTCCCGTAATACCCGAAGAACCTTGAGAGTCTGGCGGGCGGGCAAGATGCCCGCGCTCCGGCCTTGTCTGTCGTGGGAACTTGTCGGCGGAATGGTCTTGTCACCGGCGGATGGAATCGGTAGCAATACCGGGGTTTTCCCGCAACGTTCCTCGCTAAGTATCCGCGATACGGCCGGATCATGCATCGTTGGCGCATCCTGCTACTCGGTTGCCTGCTGCCGGCGTTGTCCCTGCGCGCCGCGGATACCCCGGCGACGGCGTCCGCGATCGCCGGCGGCGATGTCCGCCTGCGGCTGGCCTGGTGTCAGGACCCCGGGAACGACGTCGCGGATGCCGCGGTACACGGGCATCCGGCGCGGTTAATGGCCCTCGACACCGCCGATGGCCGCGGCGAACGGGCGCTGCTGCCGGAGGCGGAGACCTATGCCAAGCCCCTGCTGACGCCCGACGGCGCGCAGGTGGTCTTCACGCACTGGCGGGAACGGACCGTGTACCGGGTCGGCTTCGACGGCGCCGGGCTGCGGGCGCTGGCCGAGGGCGCCGCTCTGGCCGTCTGGCGCGACGCGCGGACGGAGACCGACTGGGTCTACGCCGGCCATGTCGCCGGCGGCGTCGAGCCGCTGATCAACGTCCCAATCGTTGCGGTGCGCCGGTTCCGGCTGGACAAGCCGGAGATCAGCGAGCCGGTCTGGACCCAGACGCCGGTCCACATGGACAACTTCCAGGTGTCGGCCGACGGGCGGTCGGCCGGCGGGCAGTTCCCTTGGCCGTCGGCTGGCGTGGCCGCACTGCCCGACGGCGGCTGGGCCAAGTTCGGCGACGGCTGCTGGCCGTCGCTCGCGCCGCCTCCCGAACGGCTGCTTTGGATTTTCGACGGCGCCCACCGCAACCTGTCCCTGTTCCATACCACGACCCGCGAGCACTGGGTGGCGAACATCAACCAGGCGCCCGGCATCGGCGGGTTCGAGGTCTATCACCCGCGCTGGAGCAACCACGCGCGGTTTTTGGCCATGACCGGCCCCTACAAGGCGGGCGAAGGGGACAACCGCATCCGGTTCGGCGGCCGGGACGTGGAGCTTTATGTCGGGCGGTTTGCCGCCGACTTCAAGGCCGTCGAGCACTGGACGCGCATCACGAGCAACGCCTGCGCCGATTTCTTCCCGGACCTCTGGGTGGACCGCGCCACGGCGCCGCCGGACGCCCCGGCGGCGGCGGACCCGGCCGCCGGGACGGCCGGCATCTTCCCGGCGGCCGGTCCGCCGTGGCCGGTCGCGGCGGACGGCCTGGTGTATCTCTGGCAGAACCGCGCGCGGGAAAACACCTTCACCGATCCAGCCGCGCGGCAAACGCACGCCTGCCGCGCGGAACCCCGCGGCCGCGCCCGCTTCGGCCGGCAGTTCGAGATGGCGCCCGCCGGCGGCGCGTTTATCGCCGAGGGCGGCGCCGGGCCGCTGGCGGCGCGCTGCATCGCCAGCGGACAACTGGCCCTCGAACTGCTCCTGACACCCGATCCCCGCGCCGCCCGCCGTTTCCTGCCAATCGCCGGCTACGCGCACCCGGCCGGCGGCTGGAATTTTGTCCTCGGCCAGGACGGCCGGCAGCTCGTTTTCCTCCTGCGGGCCGGGCCCGGCAAACCGGACACGCGCATCCCGCTGGGACCGCTGCCCGACAACCGGCCGCGCCACGTGACCGTCAGTTGCCTGGCTTCCAACGCCGCCTGGTTCCTCGACGGCGCCCCGGCCGGATCGCGGGACGGCCTGGCGGCCGGGGATTGGCAAGACGGCCCGCTGGTCTTCGGCAACGCCTGGCGGCGGGACTACCCGGTGGAAGATGCCGGCGAGGACGGCTGGCGCGGCACGCTCGAACACGTGGCCATCTCCGCGCGCTGGATCGGGCCCGGCGAGGCCCGCAAGGCATTCCTTGCCAGCACCGCCGGGCGCGCCACCCGGCCCGCGCCGCCGCCGGCGGCGTCCGTCGAGGCGCGCCTGCTGGCCTGGCCGCGGATTCCCGACCCCGCCTCCATCGCCCCCTACCGGCGCGCGCTGGCCGTCGGCCAGTACCGGGTGGAGCGCGTCACGGCTGGCGCCTGCGCCCACCCAGACCTGCTCGTCGCCCGCTGGGTGATCCTCGACGCGCGCCCGTTGCGCGCGGCCGCCGCCCGCACCGGCGACGTGCAGCGCCTGCGGATCGAGCCGTTTGCCGACCGCCCCGAGCTGGAGGGCGAACGCCTGGTCCAGGACAGCGATCGCTACGACCTGCCCTTGTACTTCGATGCCAGCGATGACTGACCCCAGTCCATACTCCGTTGCCCCTCCTGCGCCCGCGCCCACCCGCGGTCCGTGGACTATCGGCGTACGGCTCGCCGCCAGTCTGGCGGCCGCCGCCCTCTCGTTCTGGATCGGCCGGACCGTCTATCTCCGCCAGACGGTCACCACCGACGAGAACAGCTACCTCTTCCAGGCCCATACCTACAGCGAGTTTCGGATGCGGCGCGCCGCGCCGGTCCCGGCCGACATCTACTGGTACCGCATGAACATTTCGGACGAGCAGGTCGGGTGGTTGACACGCTACCCGCCGGGCCATCCGCTCTGGCTGACGCTCGGCGTCTGGCTGGGCGATGCGCGTCTGGCCGTCGCCCTGGCGGCCGGCCTGAGCGTCTGGCTGCTGACCGGCTGCGCCGTGCTGCTGAGCGCGCCGGCCTGGCCGACCGCCCTGCTGCTGCTGATCAGCCCTTACTTCCTGTTCATGCACGGCACGCTGCTGAGCCACACCAGCGGCCTGGTCGCCGCGGCCCTGATGCTCTGGGGGTACCTGCGCTGGCGGCGGCTTGACCGGCTGGACGGCGCCGCGATTGCCGGCCTGGCCTGGGCGTTCTTCTTCCTGAACCGCACCTACACCGCGCTGCTGGTGGCCGTCCCGTTCGGGCTGGACGCGCTCTGGGCGCTCTGGCGCGCGCCCTCCCGCCGCCAGTGGCTGGGGACCGCGCTGTTCGCCGCCGGCGCCGCGCTCGGCGGCGTTGCCTATCTCGGCTACAACCGCCTGATCACCGGCTCGGCCCTGTTGACCCCCTACGCCTACTACGACCCCAACGAAGGGCTGGGGTTCGGCGACTGCAACTGGGCCACGCACACCCCCGCCCTGGCGCTCGAGCACCTGCTCGGCAATCTCCGGCTGCTGGACCAGTGGCTGCTGCTGGGCGGCGGCGCGCTCTGGCTGCTCGCGTTCGTCGCCCTCCTGGGATGGACCCGCCGCTGGAGCCTGTTGGCGCTGGGCGGCATTCTGCTGATCCCCGCCGGACACCTGCTGTTTCCCCATCCGGGTGTCAACATCTGCGGCCCGTTTTACTACTTCGAGATGCTGCCGTTCGTCGCGCTGCTCTGGATCCTGGCCACGCGCCGGCTGCTCGGCCGCGCGCGGCCCGCGCCGCGCCGGGCGGCCGCCGCCGTGCTCGCGGCCGGCCTGGCCGCGGCGGCGGTCTTCTCCGTGCGCTTCATGCGGCGGGAAGCGGACCGCATCCGCGCCTACCTGTCCGAGTTTGCGCGGGTAGACCGCGTGATGCACAGCGCGCCCCGCAACGCCTTCGTGATCGTGGAAGACCATCCCTTCGCCATCGTGGACCGGGTGGTCTTCAATCCGCGCGGGCTGGCCAGCGATCCCCTGCTGTTCCTCGGCCGCGGCAACCACAACGCGCTGATCACCCGCGCCGTCACGAACCGCGCCGGCTTCTTCCTGCGGCCGGACGACCCCAACCGCCTCGTTCCGATCACCAACCGCCTGGCGCTCGCGCACCGCGAAGCGTGGCACACGATGCCCTATCAGACCGGCGGGCCCAGCGGGCCGGGCGACGACCCGGCGGCCGGCCGCCGCGCGGCGACCCCGGCCGATCCCCCGGGCTACCTGGCCGTGGGCCGCTACCTGCTGTTCCCGCCAGGGCGCTTCGAGGCGCGCTTCGACCTCGAGACCGCCGGCGCCGCCTCCGGCCCGGGCGCCACCGTCGACATCAGCGCGAACCGCGGCCGGCGCATCCTGGCCCGGGCGGACGTCTCCGGCGCGGCCGGGCGCACCAACGCCTGCCTGGCGTTCGACCTGGACGCGTTCGCCGAGATCGAGCCGCGCGTGTTCTTCCACGGCGGCACGGTCATCTTCCGCGGCGTGACGATTGCCGACCGCGATCCGCCATAAGGCGCTCGCCGCACGCCAAACAGCCGATAACCGCCGCCGATGGGGACCCGCCGGCTGGCGGGCAAGCTATCGGCGGCCACCTAATGCCGACATCCGCGGCCACCATGCCGGTGGCGGCCGGCGTCCCTGCCGGCCGCGTTCCCGTCACATGGGCGTGCTTTTGCCGCCGATGGGGACCCGCCGGCTGGCGGGCAAGCTATCGTCGGCCACCATGCCGGTGGCGGCCGGCGTCCCTGCCGGCCGCGTTCCCGTCACATGGGCGTGCTTTTGCCGCCGATGGGGACCCGCCGGCTGGCGGGCAAGCTATCGGCGGCCACCGTGCCGGTGGCGGCCGCCGTCAGTCCACCTGGCGGATTTGCAGCCTCCAGACAGCCGCGGCGCCCGCCCCGCCGTAATGCACGCGGGCCTCGACGCGCGCGGGCTGGCGCAGCGTGAACCCGAGACGCACCGGGCCCGGCGGCCGCGATCCCGCCAGGCGGGTTTCCGCCAGCACGCGGTCGGGGCCGGTATCGAGGACATCGAGCGTCACGGGCTGGGCGGGGGCGACGTTGGAGACGGCCAGCGTGCCGACGACCTCGAAGCGGCCGGGGCACAGCCAGGCGTACGCGCCGCAGGCCATCCAGTGGGCGGGATCGCGCCCGGCGCGGGCGACGATCGGCGTCGTGCCATCACCCAGCGGTTCCCGCGCGCCGGTGAACTCGTGCAACCGCGCGGCATCCAGGACGATGTCCACCCGCCGCGCCCGGTCGAACGGCGCCAGGCAGGGCGGCGCGTTGGTGGGCGCCAGCATCAGGAACGGCCGGCGGTCCGGAAAGCACTGGGCGACCGCCAGCGCCACGGCATCCCCGAACCAGTTGGCGATCAGCGGCCGGCTGTCCAGCCCGCGGGGGTTCTCCGCCAGTTCGCCGTAGCTCGGGACCGCGCCGCACGGCATGACCAGGGCGTCGGTCGGCGCGCTCCGCAGGCAGCGCCGCAGGGCGGCATCGGCGGCCAACTCCCCGCGCAGGTCGCGGCTGGCGCGCGCGGTGAACGCCAGGGAACTGGCGGCCAGCGCGACCGCGCCGGCCGCCAGCAGGCGCCGGATGGCCGGGCGCGCGCCGGCGAGCGCCCACAGCCGCTGGAGGCCCATGGCGGCGAGCAGCACCAGGCAGGGCAGCGACTCGAAACAGTAAAACGGGCCGACGATGTCCACGTTGTTGGCGAAAAAGAACAGGTAACCCAGCCAGAGCGACGCGGCGCACGCCGCCAGCAGCAGGCTGACGGATCCCGCCCAGCCGGCGGCGGCCAGCACGGCGACCAGCGCCAGCGTGCCTGGCACGCCGAAGGCCCAGCCGTCGAGCAGGACCAGTCGGTCGAGCGTATTGCGCCAGCCGGCGGCCCAGGTGTGGCGGCAGGGGAACTCGCCCTGGAGATGGCGCCAGCCGAACCCGAGCGTTTCAGACGGATCGTAGAGCAGGAACGGCGACTGCCAGGCCGATCCCGTGGCCAGGCGGTTGTAGGCCAGGTCGGCGGCCAGGCCCAGCGCGGCGCCGAGGCCGGCGGCGACCAGGCCGATCCAGACCGTCCGGTTCCGATGGGCGATCCCATCGGCCAGGGCGTGCAGCGCCAGCGGCGCGCCGAGCAACACCGCCGTGAACTGGCGGTCCAGGAAGAGAAAGCCGCCCGCCGCCCCGCAGAGCGCGGCGAAGCGCCAGCGCCGGGTTTGAAGCCACGCGAGGTAGGACCACAGGGCGACCGCGAACGCCAGGTGCGCGCTGGTGTGGCTCAGCAGCGTCCCGTGCATCAGCAGGAAATAGGGCGAACAGAACAGCAGCACCGCCACCAGCCCGGCGGGTACCGACAGACGGCGCGCGCAGCCCACCAGGAGCCACAGGCTCAGCCCGGCCGCCAGCGCGCTCATCAGCCGCGGCGCCCCGAGCCAGGCGCCCGGCATCAGCCAGAGGGCGTGTCCCGGCGAAAAGCGCGAGAGCCAGCCGGCGCCCGGCCGCACGATCGTCATGTCATGCTCGAAGGCCGGGAAGATGGGCGGCGTCGGCCGCCGGACCACGCCGTCCAGGAAACAGTGCGCCTGGAACACATAGCTGGTTTCGTCGGCGGTCACGACCGCGCCCTGGAACACCGCCTGCGCGAGCAGCAGCGTCGTTAGGGCGGCTGCCAGCGCCGCCAGCCATGGCCAACGGCGGGCCAAGACCGTTGATGTCCAGCCGGACCCCGCGATCACAGACATGGTTCTCTCTCCCGAATGGCGCTACGGAGCCGCAGCCGCGCCTGCGTCGTCCGCTGCGGGCCGGACCCAAAACAGGCGTTCCGTGACCGGCTCGACGGTCAAGCCGGCGGCCTGCAACTGCCCGAGCCGGTATTTACCGAGATGGCGCGCCTGTCCGGCGGCGGGCAGGAAGAAGAAGGCCCGCAGTTTCGGCGGCGCCCAGCGGCGTTCGGTGGGCAGGTAAAGCGGGGCGTCGTTCCGCAGGTAGGCGCGCAGGTGGTCGGCGTTGAAGTGGTGCACCAGGGACACGTTGCGCGCGCGCCCCTGCCCCTCGCCGATCAGAAGATACCAGAAATATTCCGAGTAATCGTAGTCGGGGGAGACCAGCACCGCGTCCCGGCCGGCGCCGTCCAGCGCGGCCCGGACCTGGCGCTCGGTCTCGACGTTGCCGCGCTGCGAGACCGCCGCCGCATTCCGCGCCAGCGGCCAGAGCGGGAGCAGGGCGGCCAGCGCCCAGGCCGGGCGCACGGCCGGCCGGGGCCAGCGCCGCCGCAGCCAGGCGAGTCCCGCGGCGAGGAAGACGGCGCTGACGAGGACGCTCGGAATGACATAGACGGCGATATCCGGGATGTCGTAGGTCAGCGCCCAGAGCGTGTTCACGGCGAGATAGAGCCCCAGGCAGAGGCCCAGCCGCCAGCCGCGGAACACGATCATTCCCAGCAGCACGAGCGGGGTCACCGCGCCGTATTGCGCGGCCGCCATGCGGGCGAACAGCGGCAGCCGCTCGGTCAGCAGTTGCCGCCCGGAAAAGGCGAACATGCGGTTCTGAAAATGGGCGCCGCGCAGGACCCATCCCAGCCGCTCGAGGGACGGGACGGCGGTCTCGAGATAGGGCGTCGCCGGGTCGGCCGTCCGCCAGAACAGGTAGCCGTACAGGAGCGCCGCCAGCACGGCCGCCGCCAGCAGGACGAGGATCGCGCGGGGACGCATCGGCGCGCGCCAATCCGTGGCGGCCACCAGGACGCCCAGCGCCGGCAGGAGCATCAGGGCCGTGAGATGGTGGGCGAACGACAGCGCATAGAGGGCGCCGCCCCATAGCAGGAAGGCGGGCTGGCGCGTCTGCGCCCAGCGCGTCGCCAGGAACAGGACGCCAGCCATGAACAGGGCGTGCAGACTGTAGACCTCGGCCACCAGGCACTGGCCCCAGAACACCGGCGTGAAAGCGAAGACGCCGGCGGCGGCGAAGGCCGCCAGGCCGTCGTCCGTCAGTGCCCGGCACAAGCGATAGAGAACCCACACCGCCAGAACCCCGCAGACCGCCGACAGCAGGTTGGCCCGGAAGGCCAGCGTGCCGAATGGCAGCAGGCGGACGAACGCGGCGTTCAGCAGCGTGTAGAGGGGATAGCCGGTCGGGTGCGTCGTGCCGAGCACGTAGCCGACGAACTGCAGGTTGGCGGTGTCGCCGTGGTATCCCACGCCCGGCAGCAGGGTCCGGAGATACACGGCGCCCGCCAAGGCCATGAGCAGGAGGCCGGCCGACATCCAGCCGCGGAGCAAGGCGAACACGTAGGGCATGGCTATCGAGCGTCCCCGGCAGGGGCCTCCCGCCCGTCAGCCGGTATTGTTGCCGGAACCCGGCACGGAAATCAAGCGCGGCCGTCTGGTTTCCCCGGCGTGCCCGGTGTCGTGACGGTTCGCGTCTTCGAGAACCGCAGCCTGTTGGCCGTTCCAGCGACCGGCCGCTACACCCAGACAGCAGCCTGATGTCGAGAGAGTGGACGGCGGGCAAGATGCCCGCGCTCCGGCCGGCGCACCCATTTGCCCGAAGGGCTGGTAGGGCGAGCTCGCCGAGCGAGCCGCGGCCGACGCGCCGCGCCGGCCCTACCTGCCGTCCCGGCATCCGGTTGCCATTAGAGCACCGGCAGGACCAGGCGCGAGGGGTGCTCGGCGTCGTGCAGGATCGTCTGGCGGGCGACGCGCAGGTCGGCAACGCTTTCGGCCGGGCGCCCGGTATTCGGGTTGCGGTCGAAGCGCGGAAAGTTACTGCTCGAGACCTCGAGGCGCAGGCGGTGTCCCGCGCGGAAACAGTGCGCCGTATCCCAGAGATCGATCGCCAGCCGAGAGGGCGTTCCGGGCACGAGCGGCTCGGGCCGCGACCGGCCGTTCCGGTAGCGCGCCCGGAGGATGCCATCGCAGACATTGAGGGCGCGCCCGTCGGGATAGACGTCCACGAGCTTGGCGGTGACATCGGTGTCCGGGGCGCTGCTGGCGGCGTACAGCACCAGCGACACGGGGCCGGCGACCGCCAGGTCCGCGGCGAGCGGCGCGCCGGTATAGACCAGGATGTCGGCGCGGTCCTCGAGCGCGGCCTGGTCGCAGACCCCGGCGGGCGGGTAGAGCGAGCAGCCGCCGTTGGTCGGGACAGGCTGCCGCGGATCGTAGAGGAAGACGTCCGGCGGTTCGCGGCCCGGCGGCGCGGGATCGAGCGCGCCGTCGCCGAACCGCGAGTTGGCCGCCCCGCCGCCGCGGAGAAATAGCGCACGCGGCTGCGCGCCGGGCGGCGGCCAGGCGTCGGCGGCGCGCCACTCGTTGAGGCCCATCAGGAAATAGCGCAACGGCGGCT
The DNA here is from genome assembly GCA_964515705.1 of uncultured Verrucomicrobiota bacterium. Taxonomy (GTDB): domain Bacteria; phylum Verrucomicrobiota; class Kiritimatiellia; order JAAZAB01; family JAAZAB01; genus CAZEVX01. The sequence goes on from CAZEVX010000071.1 coordinate 10,054, forward strand.
CGCCCGGCAGCGGGTCGGCGTGCGGGTCCCGGAGGCTGTTGGCGAGGAACCGGTCGCGGGCGCGTTGGAGGGCGTCCGTCGAGGCCTGCTCACCGCAGTCGAGGAGCGCGCCGGCCGGTCCGCCGTGCGTCCAGGGGCCGATCACGCAGCGGGTGAAGGCGCGCGCGCGGTCCGACCCGGCGCGCGCGCGCATAGCCGTGAAGGCGTCGAGCGAACTGCGCGCGTAGGGATCGAACCAGCCGCCGCTGATCAAGGCCGGCGCCCGGATGCGCTCCACGGCGCGGCTGGCATCGACCGCCTCCCAGAACGGGCCATCGTCGGGATGCGCCAGCCAGTCCTGCCAGAAGGGGATCGGGCGCAGGCCGGCGGCGGCGGGAACCCCGGCGAGCGGCAGGTGGCGGAGCAGCCGTTCCCAATCGAACTTGAGCTCGGGATACCCGCCATTCCGGTAATGGTTGGCCAGGCCCCATTGGAGGCTGATCTGGAGGCCGAAGGCGCCGCTGGTATACTGCGGGCTCTGGTGGCAATCCCAGGGCGAGACGTGCGGCGCGAGCGCCACGAGCGCCGGATGCGACGAGCCCGCCGCGAGCCACTGCGTCATCCCGGAATACGAGCCGCCCCGCATGGCGATGCGGCCGTTGCACCAGGGCTGCGCGGCGACCCAGGCCAGGCAGTCGGCGCCGTCGTCCGCCTCGGGATGCCAGGGGTAAAAGACGCCCGCGCTGCGGCCGGTGCCCCGGCAGTCCTGGACGACGGCGGCGGTCCCCGCCGCAAGGAGATCCTCGGCCGGCGGCGGCAGGGCGCCGGTCTTGGCCGAATAGGCCGTGCGGGTCAGCAGCGCCGGGAACGGCCCGGCGCCGGGCGGCCGGCAGACGACCGTGTGCAGGGGCACGCCGTCGCGCATCGGGACCCGGTGGGTTTCGATCGTGCAGGTCAGGGTCGGCATGGGGTGAAGCGCTCCTTCCGTCGCGGAAAATCAATCGGGACCGGCATCAGGATATTCGAGAGATTGGTCGGCGGGCAGGATGCCCGCGCTCCGGCCCTGCCAGCCGGCCGTTGCTTCCCATTCGCCCAACGGTCTGGTGGGGCGAGCCGCCGGCGGCGGGCAGGATGCCCGCGCTCCGGCCCTGCCAGCCGGCCGTTGCTTCCCATTCGCCCAACGGTCTGGTGGGGCGAGTTCTTCCGCCTTCGCGGCACGCCCGGCGCTCACTCGGCCGCCGGTCCGAGCCGGCGTCCGCGCAAAAACTCGTCGCCCGCCATGCGCCGGCGTCCTTCCGGCTGGACCTCGATCAGCCGCAGGGCGCCGACGCCGGCCTGGACCAGCGGGCCGTCGCCGGCCGCTTCGAGCAGTGCGCCGGGCGGCGCGCCCGGCCGGCCGGACTCGACGCGCGCCGCCCAGACGCGCACCAGGCCGCTGGGCGGCAGGCGGCACCAGCCGCCCGGCCAGGGATCGAATCCGCGCACGCGGTTGCGCAGCTCGGCCGCCGGCAACGCCCAGTCCAGGCGCCCGTCTTGCTTGCGGAGCCGCGGGGCGCGGGTGGCGGCCGCCTCGTCCTGCGGGCGGCCGCGCACCGGCCCGCGGCGGAAAGCGGCGAGGGTCTCGGCCAGCAGGTCGGCCCCGCGCCGCGCCAGCCGCTCGAGCAGCGGCGCGGCGGTATCGTCGGGGGCGATCGGCTCGGGCTGCTGGGCAATGATGTCGCCGGCATCCATGCGCTCGCCGACAACCAGGATCGTCACCCCGGTCTCCGTCTCGCCGCGGGCGATGGCCCACTGGACCGGCGCGGCGCCGCGGTACTTCGGGAGCAGCGACGGGTGCACGTTGATGCAGCCGCGCGCGGGCAGCGCCAGCAGCGCGGGCTTCAAGAACTGGCCGTAGGCCGCGACCACCGCCAGGTCTGGCGCCAGGGCGCGCAGCGCCGCCAGGCTTTCGGGCGCGTTGACGTCCTCGGGCGTCAGCACAGGAATGCCGCGCGCCTCGGCATGGACGCGCGCCGCGCAGGGCGCCGGCCGCAGCGCGCGGCCGCGGGGCCGGTCCGGCTGGCAGACCAGCCCGACCACCGCGTCCGCGCTCTCCGCCAGCAGGCGGTCGAGACACGGGCAGGCGAGCTCGCCGGAACCGAGGAACAGGATGCGCATGGCCGTTCGTTCCCGGACCCTCGGGTCGCCTCCCGGCCTAGAGCCAGCCCGTGGCGCGGGCGAGCAACCCCACGTAGTGCACGAAGTTTTCCCAGGAGACGTCGGCCGGGACGCCATGGTCGCAGCCGGGAATATAGCCGCCCTCGCGGATCAGCGGTTCGAGGCGGGCGATCTCGGCCTCGAGCGCCGCGCCGCCGCGGGCGATCAAGCGCTTGTCCACGCCGCCGCGGAACGCCAGGCGGCGACCGTAGCGGCGCCGATAGGCGAACAGGTCGTTGCCGGCGGCGACTTCCATCGGGTCGCAGACCTGGATGCCGGCGTCGAGCCAGACCGGGATCAGGTCGCCGACGTAGCCGTCGGAATCCAGGGCGTAGACCGGGCAGCGGGCATCGCGCAGGATCTCGCCCCAGGCCTGGTAGACCGGCCAGAGGAACTCGCGGGCCATGGCCGGCGAGATCATGGCGTGCTCCTTGTAGGCCATGTCCTCGGAGACGTGCACAAAGTCGAGCGCCAGGCAGCCCAGCGTGCGCTCCAGCAGCCCGGCGACGAACTCCCGCCAGAAGGCGATCATCTCGCGGACCCAGTCAGGATCGTCATGAAACAGGACGCAGAGCGCCTCGAACCCCAACCACTCGCGCAACTGCCAGAAGGGGCCCGAGACCGAGAGCCCGACGACATGCTCGCGGTCGGCCAGCCGGCGGCCGAGCGCCGCCGCGTCGGGCGGCAAGCGCGCGGGGTCGTCGGCCCGGTAGCGGGTTTTCATGGCCTCCCAGTCGGCGCGGGACTCGACCGGGCACTTGATCCAGCGGCGGGTGACGAAATCCGTCGCCGAGCGCAGGTGGTCGACGGTGAATTCGAGGCCGATTTCGCAGATGTTGCCCTTCCAGTCCTGGACGATCTGCGAGGCGGGTTTGCGCTCGAGAACCTTTTCCTCGAACAGCGGGATCATGCGCTGATCGACCGGGAATCCCGGGCCGCCGCGCGGCCAGGGCTGGGTCCCGCCGGCGCAGCGGTAGGCATACTCGGCGATGTTGCCGGCCTCCCGCGGCAGGCCTTCCCGCAGCCAGCGCGCCCGGGTGGACTCGCGGCCGTTGCCGGGCTCGAGCGGCACGCGGTCCACCGGCTCGAAGCGCAGCACGCGCGCGAAGCGTTCGCGGGGCGTGAGGGCGGGTTGGGCGGTCGTCATCGGGGAGGTCTCCGGATCGACACAATAAGCATGTCGCGGGCGGCGGACAATCTCAATTCACAGAGACGCCACGAAGCCCTCGCCCCCCCTGCGTCACCGGGAAGCTGTGAGCCCATCGCCCGGTGCGGGCACCAGGCCTACAACGAAAGGCGAAATGTCTCGTGTGGTGCGTCTAACGCTTCTTTACATTCGGCGCCGCCCGGAGGTCGGCGCCCACCTTCGAAAACGGCGGTTGCTCGCTGTTTTCGGTGGCCAAGCCAGGGTGTCAAACACATCCGGTAACGCCGCGTGAGGCCTGCCC
>CAZEVX010000072.1:0-13610 GCA_964515705.1 uncultured Verrucomicrobiota bacterium
GTAGCGGCGGCTTGACGCGCCGCGTAGGCGGGAGCTTCGCCCTCCAGGTGGATTCGTCAAGGAACGCCTGCCCGCTGACCGACGGGAGGACGTGGAGGGCGAGGCTTTGCCGAGCCGCAGGCGCACGGTCTGGCGCCTGACTGGGCAACAGGGGCAGGCGCAACTCCCGCAAATCGGGGAAGCATGGCCAGCGCTTGACCTCGTTGGCCGTGATCGGGTATACCTTGGCCATGCTGCTGTTCGCTCGCGCCAGGTCCACGCAAGCAACGGCCGCACAGCCCGCAGGGCGCCGACCCCATGACCGGGGCCATTCGCGCGGAGGCCTCATGAACCGGATTGCCCGGAACTTCCGGCTTGCCGAGCACGGGACGACCGTCCGCACCGAACTGCTGGCGGGGCTGACCACTTTTCTGACCATGGCCTACATCATTGTCGTGCAGCCGGCAGTGCTGTCCGGCGCCATGTTCGGGACCGCGACCGGCATGGATTTCGGGGCGGTGATGACGGCCACCTGCCTGGCGGCGGCCGTTGCCACGGCGGTCATGGGTCTCTATGCCCGCTATCCGATCGCCCTGGCGCCCGGAATGGGGGAAAACTTCTTCTTCGTGCTGTCGGCGCTGCCGGCCGCGGCGGCCGCCGGATTCGCCGCGCCCTGGCGCGTGGCGCTGGGCGTCGTCGCGATCTCCGGGATGCTCTTCCTGGTCGTGTCCGTCGTCGGCCTGCGCGAGACGCTGATGGACGCCGTCAGTCCCTCGATGAAGAACGGGATGGCCGTCGGGATCGGTTTTTTCATCGCGTTCATCGGCTTCCAGAACACCCGGTTGATCCTGCCCGCGGGAGGCACCTGCGTGCGGTTGAACCCGCAGTTCGCCTCGCCCGACCTGGTAGTCTTCTTTGCCGGCCTGATCCTGACGGTGGCGCTGCACACCCGGCGGGTGCGCGGCGCGATCCTCTGGGGGATGCTCGGCGCCTGCCTGCTGGCCGTCGGCTTGAAGTGGGGCCTGTCCCATCTGCCGGCCTCCCTGGCCGAGGCTCCGCTGGTGCGGGATTCCCTGCTGATGACCCGCTTCCGGATGGCCGACCGGCTGGTCGCCGCGCCGGCCTCGCTGTCCCCGCTGTTCCTGCGGATGGACCTGGTCGGCGCCTGTGCGCCGGCGATGTGGCCATTCATCATCATGTTTCTCTTCATGGACGTGTTCGACACGCTCGGGACGCTGGTCGGGGTGGGGGAACAGGCCGGGTTCATGGTGGCCAACCGCCTGCCGCGCGCCCGCCAGGCGTTCCTGGCGGACGCCGTCGGGACGGTGGTGGGCGCCTGCTGCGGCACGAGCACGGTGACCAGTTTTGTCGAGAGCGCGGCCGGCGTCGAGCAAGGGGGGCGCACCGGGTTGACGGCCCTGGTGGTGGCCGTCCTGTTCCTGCTGGCGCTCTGGTTCGGGCCGCTGGTGGCGATGATCGGCAGCTATGCCCCGATCACCGCTCCGGCGCTCGTCGTGGTCGGATTCATGATGATGCGCAACCTCGTGAAGATCGCCTGGAACGACTATAGCGAGGCGATTCCGGCGTTCCTCGTTGCCCTGGCCATCCCGCTGTCGTTTTCGATCGCCGACGGCCTGGCCCTCGGCTTTATCGTATACCCGATTGTGAAAGTGTTGAGCGGGCGCGCGCGGGAGGTCCGCTGGCCGATGGCGGCGCTCAGTTTGGTGTTGATCGCCTATTTCGTCTTCATCCGCGCTTGAGGCGGACGCGCCGAGCAGACGGCGGGGGGGGGCGGCCGGTCAGCGCCGGGCGACGGCGACGTCGATGATGTTGGCGGCGCCGTCGCGGCGATAGGCGACACTCGCGCACATCGAGCGCACCAGGTGCAGGCCGAGGCCGCCAATGCGGCGCTGGGCGATCGGCGCCTGCAAATCGGGCGGGGGCGCCGTCAGGGGGTCGAACGGCCGGCCGTCGTCCTCGAAGCGCAGGCGGACGGCGTCCGGGTCGAGGGTGATGTCCACGGCGACGGCATGGGGAGCGTCGTCGTCGTACCCGTACTTGATGATGTTGGTGGCGATTTCCTCGATCGCCAGGTTGACGCGGAAGACCGCCTCTGGCGGGACCGCCTGCCGCTCGAGGAAGCGATTGACCGTTTCCATCAGCCCGGGGAGCGCCGCCAGGTTATTGGCGAGGGTCAGGCGGAGCGCGGTGCACATGCGGTCCTCGGTCCCGGGCTGCCGGCGGGCGGAGCGCGTCTCAAGCCATCATGGTCATCGACATGGCGATCGCCATGGTGCGCTCGATCTCGCGGATGGACCGGGCCATTTCCTGGCCGATCAAGTCGAGGCGTGCGAGGGCGGCGATGCGCGGGCGCAGGCGATCGAGGTCCTGCGGCGGGAAGAGATCGTCCAGCAGGCGGCAGGCGTTGGCCAGGTTGATCAGCACCACGTCGCGGGGATCGGGAATCTCGTCGCTGAGGATCAGGTCGTGCAGTCGAGCGCGGACCTCCTTGATCTCGCGGTTGTCCAGCAGGGGATAGCGCCGCACCTGGAACACCCAGAGAATGCGGCGGTCTTCCCGGCGCAGGATGTTTTTGGCGATCAGACGTTCGAGGACCCGTTCCTGGATGCGCCGCGACTGGTCGGCGAAATGCTTGAGCCAGTAGCTCGTCGGCTGGGGAGGGTCGGCCTTGCGCTGGAGCTCCTGGAGGGTGTCGTCCAGCACTGGGTCGCCGGTGGGTTCGGCCGAGACCACGCGCAGGGTTTCGAGGTCGGTGTCAATGCGGTCGCGCAGCGCCAGGTCCATGAGGATCGCCCCGGCCAGGGCGTAATCGAGCGACGACACCGGCAACGGCTTGATCACGCCCTGCTTGTCGTCGAGCGCCAGCAGGTAGAGTTCTTCGGCGAATCTGAGCATGACTCCCTCCCGCCGGGGCGCCGGCGCGTCCCGGCCTCGCGCTCCCGGAGCGTTACGACGCGCAGGCGGCCGCGGCGGCCGCGACGGTTTTGTAAATTGGCAGGATCGCGGCGAAGCCGGCGATCTCGAAAATCTGTTCGACCTGGGCGGTGGGGCCGGCCAGGGCCATCTTGCCATGGGACTGCTGCAGCCGCTTGGCGCCCGACAGGAACACCCGCAGCCCGGCGCTGCTGATATATTCGAGAGCCGACAGGTCCACCACCAGCGCGCGGGCGCCGCCGTCGACCGCGGCCGCCAGGCGCTGATCGAGCGCCGGGGCGTTGAGCGCGTCCAGTTTACCCTGGACCTGCAGCACCATGGCTCCGCCGTGCGTCGTCTCTTGAATGGTCATAAGCGCCCTCCCGAAATTCTCCATGCCTGCTCTTCAGAGTGAAACAACCGGCGTCCTGATGCAAGGAGAAATATCGCCGGCGCGACACGACCGGGATGCCGGCCGCGCGGCCGGCATCCCGTGGTGTTGACGGTGGTCCCGGGGAGCCCTTACGGTCCGACGGCCGCGGCGGTGGCGCCGCTGAACGTATCCGTCTGCGGGGCGTACCCGCTGCCGGAGAACAGGATCGTCCAGCCTTTGGTCGGCCCGTAGACCGCCGGGTCCAGCAGTCCGTCGCCGTCGAAGTCGGCCACGACCGGGCGGGTGTACCCCGGTCCGCCGAAGGCGACCGTGAGTTCGAAGTACCCGCCCGAGGACAGCTTGACGAACAACTGGCCGGTGGCCGCCTTGTAGGTGGTCAGTTCCGACAGGCCGTCGCCGTCGAAGTCGCCCGGCACGAAGACCGTGCCCGGCCGGCCCATGGGCACCGGGACGTCCGCGTATCCAGCCGACGACAGCTTGACGCGCAGCATGCTGGCCGAGGGCGAGTAGATCGCCGGATCGGCCTTGCCGTCGCCGTCGAAGTCGCAGGAGACCGGCGCGTAGTCCGGTCCGGTGGCGAAGGCGAACGACAGGCCGCCGTAATTGTTGCCCGAGAACAGGGCCGTCAGGACGCCGGTCGTCTTGTTGAAGATCGCCGGATCGGTCTTGCCGTCGCCGTCGTAGTCCGCCACGGCGTAGACGTCGCCGGCGGCGCCGAAGGTGGCCTGGACCGTCGCGTAGCCGGCCGCGGACATCATCACCCGCCAGAACTTGCCGGCGGCGCTGAAGAGCATCGGGTCGGCCAGTCCGTCGCCGTCGTAATCGCCCCAGACGCCGGCGCAGGTCGCGTTCCCGAAGGTCAGCGGGTACTCGCCGAGCACCGTGCAGAGGATGCGCCACTTGCCGGTCGCCGGGTCGAAGAGCGTCGGATCGGCCAGCTTGTCGCCGTCGTAGTCCCCCATGACCTTGCCCGCGGTGGTCGCCTGGCGGACCTGGCGGAACCCGCTCACGGAGCCGCTCAGGGCGCCGGACCCCAGGGCATTCTTGGCGCGGACGGTGTAGGAGTAGGGGGTTCCGGCGAAGGTGGCGTTGTCATCGAAGTAGGGGAGGGTTGTATCGCCCAGCACCGCCTCGGCCACGGCCAGGGACGGCGCCTCGGCCAGGCCGGGCATGGCCGCGGCCGCCTCCTGGGCCAGGGACGCCTGGATGGCCGTTCCGCCGCGCACCACCTCGTAGGCCGTGGCGTTTGGCACGGCGGTCCAGGAGATCCGCACGCTATAGGGGCGCGTGCCGCGGGTGGCCGCGACGTTGGCCGGGGCCGGCAACTGCCGCCAGCCGGTATCGGCATCGCTGAACGCGCTGACGCCCTGGTTGTTGCGCGCCTTGATCCAGAAGTAATAGAGCCGGCCGGCCTGCGCCGCGCTGTCGTCGTACCCCAGCGTCGTGACCGTACCGAGCTTGGCGGCGGCCGCCGAGTTGTTGTTGGTGGCGCGCCAGACCTCGTACTGGGTGGCGCCCGCCACGCCGGCCCAGGTCACCCGCACCTTGGTGCTGAAGGTGTTCTTCGAGGCGGTCGGCTTGCCCGGCTTGGGCAGGGCGGCGCGGAACCCGCTGTCGGGCCCGCTGTAGCTGCCCATGTCGGGCGTGCGCGCGCGGACCCAGTAGTAATACAGCTTGTCGGCGAGGCCCGTGGTGTCGTTATAGGTCGTGACCGTGTTGGCCACCGTGCCGATCAGCGCCGCCAGGCCGACGTTGTTGTATTCGCTGCGCCAGATCTCGTAGGTCACCGCCCCGAAGGATGCCGTCCACGACAGGGCGACCTGGTTGGTATAGGTTCCCTTGCTGGCCGACAGGCCGGTGGGCGCCGGCAGGTAACGCCAGCCGGAATCCGCGGCGCTGAACGTGCCGTCGCCGCCGTAGGCATTGATGGCGCGCACCCAGTACCAGTGCTTGTAGCCCGGGTTGACGGCCGTGTCGTAGTAGGACAGGTTCGTGAGGTTGTCGGCCAGGAGCGACGCCTGCCCGATGGCGTTGGTGGCGCCGCGCCACAGCTGGTAATGGTGCATGTTCGTCGTGGCCGTCCACGTGACCTGGATGCCGCCGGTGTCCGTGCCGTCGCTGGCGGCCAGGCTGCCCGGGGTGCCGGGGCCGATGATCGTGATCTGCACGGTCACCAGGTTGGTCTGCTGGACCGTGCCGGTCGGGGCGTAGACCGTGCCGGCGTCGCGCGTCACGACGGACAGGATTTCGGTGAAGGCGCCGACGTTGGTGGTCATGTTGACGAACGGAACCTTGATCGTGCGGACCTCGGCATTGGTGCAGACGCCGTTGGTCCCGGCCGGCAGCCAGGCGGCGCTGCTGCTGACGGTGTAGTTCATGCGCGTCCGCGGCGCGCCGGCGGCGTTCTGGAGCGTCAGGTTGGTGTTGGCCGGCTGCTGGCCCTTCTGGAGCGCCAGGCCGTAATAGGTCCAGCCGAGTTGGGGGACCGGCCGCGAGTAGACCGTGACCGCGAGGTCAACGGTCTGGGTGAAGCCGCCGCCCTTCTCCGTGGCCACGTAGAGCCGCGTCGTGTGGGTGCCGAGCTCGAGGCCGTTGGTGACGTAGCTGACCGTGATCGTGTTGCTCAAGGCATGGACGATCCCCTGGTCAATGCTCATCCAGGTCACGGCCGGGTTGGTGGTGATGGTCACCTGCCCGGTTTCGGACTGGCTGACGACGAAGGTCTGGGTGGCGGGCGCGTAGCCGTAGAGCGTGCCGCTGGTCAGGGACGCGGGGTCGACCGAGAGGTCGACGATGTTCATCGCGATGGCCACGGTCTGGGTGCCGATGGCGGTCTCGATCGCGAGGGTCTCGTTGTAGACGCCCAGTCCCAGGGCGGCGGTGTTGTAGGTGAGCGTGACGACGTTGGTATTCTTATCGGTGACCGTGCCCGTGCCGCTGTCCACAGCCAGCCAGGTGGCGGCGCCGTTGGTGACGATCGCGTAGTTGAGCGGCCCTTCGCCGGTGCCGACGATATTGAAGGTCTGCGGCTTGGCGTTCTGGCCGAGGACGGCGGTGTTGGTGAGGGCCGTGGGGACGAGCGTGTAGTTGGGCACCGGCCACTGGTCGTAAATCGCCACGGACGCGACGTAGGACGTCTTGCTGCCGCCGCCGTTGTAGATATCGAAGCAATTGAGCTTGTCGATGTTGGAGTTGGCGAACCCGATGTTTTCGGCCATCATCACGGCGCTGGTGGAGAGCGACCAGGTGCGCTTGGCGAAATCGAGGTAGACGTTGATGTCGCTGATCCAGTTGGTCTCGGTGACCGGCTGGGCGGGATCGCTGTTGGCCAGCTCGGTGATCGTCACCCAGTTGCTGTTCAGGCCGTCATAGGCCACGAAGTAGCCGTCGGCATTGACGTAGAAGAGGGCGGTCGAGTTGGTGTCGACGGCCGGGAAGTTGGTGCTCTCGAAGCGCACGAGGCGCGCCTCGAGGTGGATGAAGACGTTGGTCGGGCTGACGATGTTGGTGCCGTAGCGGTTGGAGAGCGTCACATCCTCTGGGATCATGGCGGCGCGGGTGCTGCCGGGCGGCACCTCGGCGCTCTGCACCACGGCGCTGGTGGACGAGGCGTAAAATTCCGGAACGTTGGCGTCGGTCAAGGGATAGCCGTTGGGATAGGTCTCGAAGTCCTCCGAGTAGAGCATGATGTTGGTGTAGGCCGAGGCCAGATTGGCCGCTCCCATCCCGATCGCGACGGCCATCAGTGCGGTTGCCCAGGGGCGCAGGTGGTTCATGACGCTGTCCTTTGTCCGGTCGGTTAGCCCTCAATAGCCATCAACACCGTCTTGGTTTATCCGTATCATCGCACGGCATTCGAAAAAAGCAAGGACTTTTTTCGCGCGCCTTTTCGCCCCCCTCCCGGGGAAGCGGGGAGGCGGCCGGCCGCCGCGGCGCCGGTTTGCCGGCGGGATCAACGCGTGGCGGTGAGGGCCGAGGGGGCGGCGATTCCGTCGGTTTCCTGAATGATGTAGATGTAGCCGTCCGTCCGCTGGCGGAACTGGCCGGTCGAGAGGTTGCCGTCGTCGATCTTGGAATCGATCTGGGCCATCCGGGCGCGCGTGGCGGCCGGCCGGTAGACCGAAACGCCGGCATGCACGCCGAACTGGCCGAGGTCCCAGTCCCACTGGCCGCCGATCGAGTTGCGCGCGGTCCAGGCGAGGCGCGTCAGATAGTCCTTGATACTCGGGACTTCAATCGCGGGCAATCCGTCGGCCGGATAGGTGCCGGTGGCGAGGTTATACTGCTCGAACGCGCCCACGGCGATGCGCAGGTCGTTGATAAAACGGTTGTTCTGGGCGGTCTCGCGCGCGCGCATCATGGACGGGATCACCAGCACGGCCAGGAGCCCGATGATCCCGACCACGATCATGATCTCGAGGAGCGTGAACCCGGCGCGGCCGGCCGGGACTCGAGATGGAATCCCCGCTTCCATGACGGTCACTATACCGAAGGCGCCTTGGCATGTCGAGCGTTTTGTGGCGCGCCGGCCACGATGGCGGTGTCCGGGTCGAAGCCCGCCAGGCGGTTGCCGGCGACCTCGAATTGTCCGCAGACCGTGAGGGCGCGGCGGGCGTCGGGCGCCGCGCCGCGGGAGATCAGGTTGTCGCTGCACCGCGACGCGGCGCTGCCGTAGCCGTCGAGCGTCACGGGGTCCCGGCAGCCGGCGATGGTGTTGTGGTGGAGTTGCCAGTTGGCGGCGGCGGGAAACGCAGCGAAGCGGTCGCCCGCCTGCACGGGCAGGGGCTGCTCCAGGCGCAGCGCGCGCTGGTCCTGGTCGTAGGCGGCGACCCGCGAGGCGGCGCCGGCCTGGGCCCCGGAGAGCCAGTGCACGCTCCAGCCCGCGAATGGCGCGGCGAACGGCCAGTCCACTGGCAGGCCGCGCTCGCGGAACCGGTCCGGGCCGAGCGCCTCCTCGACCTCGGCCTCCAGGTGCGGAACGGAGCGTTCGCCCTGGTACGCGCCCGTGGCCGGGGCGACGTCCGGGGCGGCATACCCGGTGCGCAGGCCGTGGGCGCAGTTCTCGATCAGGTTGTCGTGCACGTGGACGTTGACGGCCCACTCGGCGATGCGGATGCCGGTGACATGGTCCGGCGCGGGCCCGCGCACATAGATTTGGTTGTCGGCCACCACGACGTGGCCGGCCCCGATGACGATGCCGGCGCGCGGCCGGTCGAGTTGTCCCTCGACATGGGTCAGGTCAATGAGATTGCCGGTGATCTGGATGTTACGGGGCGGCCAGCGCCGGAGGTCGAGCGGGGCGGCCACGCAGATGGCGCTCTGGTTGCTGAAGTTGACGAAGAGATTGTCGGCGACGATCACCTGCTGGGGGCCGGCGGCGATCATCAAGCCTTGCCCGAAGACGCCGCCCTCGAATACGTTGTGGGCGATGATCGCCTGGCCGGTGCCGAGCCGCAGCATGGCCTGGCCGCCGCCGGCCACATAGGAACCGCAATGGGCGTTCTTGACGGTGTTGCCGATGAAGCGCGTGAAGCGGTTGGCGCCTTCCCAGGCGTTGTGGCAGTTCTCGACGTGGCAGTTCTGGACGGTGGTGTTTTCGGCAAAGTCGTTGTTGTTGAAGGCGTTCGAGGCGCAGTCCGAGACCCGGCAGCGGTGGTAGGTGATGGACTTCGTATACGGGGTCGGCGCGGCGCGGTCGGGGGCGTCGGTGGTGACGGCGCCGAAGCGGTCGGGTCCCTGCGAATAAAAGGCCTCGGAAGCCATCCGCCGCACGGCGACGTCCTCGAACAGCACCCGTTCCGTGGCGCAGATGTTGGCGGCGGCGCAGCCCTTGCATTCGATCTGCTGGTTGGCGGTGGGCCAGAAGGGCGAACCGCCGGCGGTGCGGAAGGAATACCAGGGCAGTTGGTTGAAGCCGGTGTGTCCGACCATGCCCAGGTGGCGGACGGCGACGTCGCGGCCGCCCCGCAGGGTGAAGACCGCCCCGATGCCGTCGCTGATGTCCAGCAGGGTGTGCTCGGCCCCGGCGCCCTCGATGCGCAGCGAGAGGTTCTCGAGCCGCAGCCCAGTCAGCAGCCGGTAGCGTCCGGCGGGAATGAACAGCGGCATTCGGGCGGCGGCCGCGCGCTCCACGGCCTGCTGCAGGGCGGCCTGGTCCACGTGGCGCACCCGCGCCGCCGGCGCGCTCCGGGTGGGGGCGTGCTCGAGCAGCAGGTCGCGCCCCGCCACGCTCCGGATGCGGGTCACCAGCCGGCTGCGGGCGTGGAAGGCGAGCACCTGGCCGGGCTCCCAGGACGTGCGCCGGAAACGGATTTCGACGCCGTCCCGGAGCGGCTGCCAGTCGCCGCCGATGCGGCCGCCTTCGCCCTGCCAGGTCCAGCGCCGGTGGTTGGGCTGGAAGGCCGGGTCCACCGCCAGCCAGCGGAACGTCGGCGGCGTGCCGGGGTCGATGTGCAGTACAAAGACCTGCCAGTCGGAGTGGACGTCGTCGAAGCCGCGAATCTCGAGTTCGTCGCCGAGCGGCGCCTGGTGTTCCGGGCGCCAGGGCAGACTGGCCGCGTAAATGTGGCCGTCGGGATAGTGGATGTGGGCGCCGGTCACCAGCACCCATTGGCCGGCCTGGAAGTCGCCGGGCCCGTCGGTTTCGATCCGGGGGCTGCCGGCGCGCGCGGCGGCCTGGAGTTCGGCCTCCGAGCCCGAGGCGCCGCAGGCGCGCGCGTCGAACCAGGGACCAGCCGGTCGTTCGTCGGCGGGGGCGGAAGGCACGGTGTCGCGGCACGTCATCAAGGGTCTCCGGTTGTTGGTCGGTCAGAATCTCAACGATCGCCAGCGGGCCGGCCACCCATCCGGCGGGCGGCCGGCGCAACGGTCAGCCGGCGGCGCGGGGCGGGGCCGCCGGCGTCCGCCCCGCCGCCAGCCACGCCAGGACCTCCGGGATGTGGGTGTCCCAAAACGCCCAGGTATGCGCGCCGGGCGCCTCGCCCCAGGTCAACGCCAGGTCCAGCGCCAGGGCATGGTCGCGGAACCGCCGGCTGTCCGCCAGGAGGTAATCCTCCGTGCCGCAGGTCTGCCAGAGGCGCGGCCGCGGGCCGCCGCCGGCGGCCACCCGCGCGGCCAGCGCGAATAGGTCGTTGTCGCCCCCGGCGACGCGGTCGGGCGGCCCGAACACCCGGCGCAGGTCGGCCCGCAGCGCCTCCGGCGCCTCGGCGGCGAGCCGCGCCGCGTCCAGCGCTCCCGACAAGCTGGCGGCCGCCGCGTAGCGCTCGGGGCGGCGCAGGGCCAGCTTGAACGCCCCGTAGCCGCCCATCGAGAGGCCGGCGGCATAGGTGTCCGCGCGCGCCGCCGAGACCGGCAGGAGCGATTGCACCCGGGCCGGCAGTTCCTCGCTCAGGTAGGTCCAATAGCGTTCTCCGCAGGCGGTGTCGGTGTAAAACCCGCGGTACCCGTTGGGCATCACGATGACAAACGGATAGGCCTCGGCGTAGCGCTCGAGCGCCGTGCGGCGATGCCAGATGGTTTCGTCGTCGGAGAGGCCGTGCAGCAGGTACAGCACGGGATAGGCCGGACGTCCGCCGCCGCCGTCGGGCAGCGGCGCCTGCGGGACCAGGATGTCCACGCCGGTTGCCAGGTCCAGGCTGAAAGCATGGAGATCCCAGTGCATCCGGATCATGGCGGCGTTCTCCTCGGGTGGCGTCAGGTCAGGGTCGCGATCGTCTCGCGGTGTTGCGGAAACAGGCGGCACAAGCTCGCGCGCCGGCCGAGTTCGAAGTCCTCGAAGGCGAATCCTGGCGCCACGGTGCAGCCGACCAGGGCATACCCGCGGGCGGTGGCCAGGCGCGCCCCCATCCAGGCGCCCGCCGGAATCACGGCCTGCAGGCAGTCCCCCGCGGCCGCGTCGTGGCCGAGCCGATGCTCGATCAACGCGCCGTCGGGGGCGATCAGGGTCAGCCGCAGCGGGGCGCCGTGGTGGAAATGCCAGAGCTCGTCGGACCGCAACCGGTGCAGGCGGGACACCTGGCCGGCGGCCAGCAGGAAGTAGATCGCCGTGGCGAACGCCCGCGCGCCGCCGTAGCGCGCCGGCAGGGCGGCGGCCGCCACGCGCTCGGCGGAGCGATAGGTTTCCCGGAAATAGCCGCCCTCGGGATGCGGCTTCAGGCCGAGCGTGCGAATCCAGTAGGATGCGGTCAGCCGGCGCCGGCTGGACGCAATCCTGGCGGGCCTGGTGCTCATGGGGCGGTCATCGTAGGCGTGTCCGCCCCGAATTCAAGCCCGAAAAAACATGTGGACGACCGGCCGCGCGCGCCTACACTCCTGTCCGACCGGCACTTGGATCGGATACCTACAACGGGAGGGCGGGACGTGCACCGGATCGGACGACTGCTGCTGGCCGGGGTCCTGGGCGCCGGCGCCGCCCGCGCCGGGGCGCCCGGCCGCGATGTGATCTACCAGGTGGCGCCGATCGATGCCCTGATGGCCGGCCTCTACGACGGCGCCCGGACGGTCGGCAGCCTCAAGGCGCGCGGCGATCTCGGGATCGGCACGCTCGACGGCCTGGACGGCGAACTGCTCTGCCTCGACGGCGCCATGCTCCAGGTCCGCGCCGACGGCGCCGTGGTCCCGGTGCCCGACGACGCCCGCACGCCCCTGGCGACGGTCACCTGGTTCGACCGCGACCGCGTCCTCGATGACGTCTCGGCCGATAGCTTGGCCGCCTTGGTCGGCCGCCTCGGGCCGGCGCTGCCCGGCTCGAACCTGTTCTGCGCCGTGCGGGCCGACGGCGTCTTCGCTTACGTCAAGACCCGCAGCGTGCCGCGCCAGCAGCGGCCGTACCGGCCGCTGGAAGACGCCGTCGCGGACCAGGCGGTCTTCGAGTTTCGCCAGGTCCGCGGCACGCTGGTCGGATTCTATTCCCCGCCCTTCGCCCGGGGCGTCGCGGTGCCGGGATTCCACCTGCACTTCGTCACCGCCGACCGCCGGGGCGGCGGCCATCTGCTCGACCTGCGGGCGGACCGCCTGACCGTGGCCCTCGACCCGTCCGACGAACTGCTCCTGGCGCTGCCGAGCCAGGGCGAGTTCCTGAACGCCGATTTGAGCCCCGACCGCCGCGACGCCCTGCGCCGTGTCGAAAGCAGCCCGCGCTGAGCCGCCGGTTCTCCCGATGCACAGCGTCGTCATCCTGTTGAGCGGCGGGTTGGATTCCACGACGCTGCTGTTCGATCTGCGGCGCCGGGTCGAGGGGTCGCGGCTGCATGCCTTGACCTTCCGTTATGGCCAGACCCATGCCCGCGAAACGGAGTGCGCCGCGGCCCAGGCCCGGGCGGCCGGCGTGGCCGTCCACCGCGTCGTGGACCTCCCGGGCTTCGCCGCGCTGGTCGCCGGGGCCTCGGACCTCACCGGCCCGCCCGCCGGCATTCCGGCGCTCGACCGGCTGGCCGCGGCGGACCTTGACCAGCCGCCGACCTATGTCCCGCACCGCAACCTCGTGCTGCTGAGCCTGGCGGCCGCCTACGCCGAGGCGCATGGTCTGGCCGAGGTTTTCTACGCCGCCCAGGCGCAGGACCGCTACGGCTACTGGGACTGCACGGCCGCCTTCCTCGATCGGCTCAACGCCGTCTTGGCGCTCAACCGCCGGGTGGCGGTCGCCGTCCGCGCGCCGTTCCTCGCGCTGCCCAAGCGCGCGATTGTCGCGCTCGGCCTGCGCCTCGGCGTCGACTACGGCCGTACCTGGACGTGCTATCGCGGCGGCGAGCGGCCCTGCGGGGAATGCCCGTCCTGCGTCGAGCGCGCCGCCGCCTTCGCCGCCCTCGGCAAGCCCGACCCGCTGTCGCCGGCACGGTAACTCGCGCGCAGGCCGCGCACCGCCCGGCGCGGCCATGCCGCGCGGCGCCCGCGCCCCATGCTCGGACGCGCCGGAGCGCGTCTTGCCGCTCGCCGATGACCGGCGCCGCGTCCCGGGATTGCCAACATTCGCGCGTCAGCACATCCTTTTTCGTATTCACGTTCAACCGGTGATGCTGTGCTCCCGATCACGCGCAGCGTGATCCTCATGATTGGCGCGGTCTTACGGCCCGCGCCGCTGGGCGTTGTCATGTCGACCGTAGCGCAGGTCCAACCGTGGCTTACGCGCCAATCATGGCGGGACCCAAAACCGCGGGAGTTGCGCCTGCCCCTGTTGCCCAGTCAGGCGCCAGACCGTGCGCCTGCGGCTCGGCAAAGCCTCGCCCTCCACGTCCTCCCGTCGGTCAGCGGGCAGGCGTTCCTTGACAACTCCACGTGGAGGGCGAAGCGGCGCTGAGCCGTTCCC
>CAZEVX010000073.1:0-13554 GCA_964515705.1 uncultured Verrucomicrobiota bacterium
GGTCTGGCGCCTGACGGGGCAACAGGGGCAGGCGCAACTCCCGCAGTGTTGGGTTAGCACTCCGAATGGCGTTCGCGAGCGCCTTACGGGGAGTAGGCGGGCACGCCGCCGGTCTGGCGTTCCAGGGTCCGGGCGCGCTCCTCGGGGAAGAAGAGCAGGCGCGTCTTCTCGCTCATCAGGCGGAAAGGGTAGGCGATCACGCCGGCCGGCACCTTGATCTGGAGCCCCTCGGCCGTCACTCCCTCGAGCACGCCGTTCACCGGCTCGCGCGCCGTCTTGAATTCGATCGTCACCGTGTCGCCCACCTTGGGCTGTTCCTGGCGGCATTGTGCCAGCAGCCGCTCGTATCCCGTGGCCGGCGCCGGCGGAGACGACCACGCGGTGGCCGCCGTCGGGGCGGGTGCCGGTGTGGCCCAGGAGTCTGACGCCGCCGGCGCCGGGGTGGCCGGCGTGGGGACGGCCCAGGAATCCGACGCGGCGGGCGGGGGAGCGGCGGCCGGGGCGGCCGGCGCGGCCGCTGCCCAGGGGTCTGCGGGCTTGGACGCGGCCTCCGTGTCCGCGGCAGGCGCGGGCGATCCCCACGCGGGTTGCCCGGCCGGGTCCCCCGTGGCCGCGGCGCCGCCGGCGCTGGCCGGCTCCGGCGCGGCGGAGGCATCGGCCGCGGCCGCCGGCGCGCTGGAATCCGGGCCGTCCGGTTGCGTGGACGCGGTGTCGGCCTCCGAAGCGCCGGGTTGCGCCGGGATCGCCGCGTGTGGCGGGCGGTCCCAGACGCGGTTGCCCAGCGCCTCGAGGCCGTCGGTCAGTTGCGCGGACCAGCGGCGCAGGGAGATGACGGCTGTCCGCCGGAGAGGCGCGATGATGTCGCGGCCGTACCGGAGACGCTGGACCATCGCGTAGCCGATGAATATCAGCAGGGCCAGCGAGAGCGCCATGCGCAGATTGGCGCCCCAATGGGACCGCCACAGGCGGAAGGCCTTGCGGCGCGGGGCGGGTGCCTCGTCCGGCGAGGCCGAAGGCGGAGGCGCCAGGTCCTCGCCCTGCGGCCAGTTGACGGCGGGCGCGGCCGGAGACACGGGCGCGCCGGCCGGCCCCTCCGCCCCGCCCCGGCTCCGCAGCCGGATGGCTGCCAGGCGGCCGCAGAACGCGCAGTAGCGCCCCTCGGGCTGCAGCGGCTTGCCGCAGAAACGGCAGGTCCGGTCCTCGGGCGGCGGCCGGGCAACTCCCGCCGTCGGCTGCGGCATTCCCTGCTCCAGCCGCTTGAGTTCCGCCGTCAGGTCGCTCCAGGACTGGACACGCGCGGACGGTTCCTTGGCGGTCATGTTCGTGATCAGGCGCGTCAGGCCGGTCGAGAGGTCCGGGTTCTTGGTCTGGGGGCAGGGCAGCGGTTCCCGAATCTGGCGATCGAGGACCACGTCGGGGGGACTGTCGCCGAAGGGGAGGCAGCCGGTCGCCAGGTGGTATAACGTGGCCCCGAGGGCGTAGATGTCGGTCCGGCAATCCAGCGCCGCGGTCCCGCGCACCTGCTCGGGAGCCATGTAGTTGGGGGTGCCGGTGATGATCACTTCGCCGCTGGCGAGCCGGGGGTGGCGGCCGATGTGCTTGACGGCGCGCGCCAGGCCGAGGTCGGTCAGCTTGACCGTGCCGTCGCCGTCCACCAGGATGTTGTCGGGCTTGATGTCGCAGTGCACGATGCGGGCAACGGTCCAGGCATAGTGCATGGCATCGGCCACGGCGTGGGCCAGGAGCAGCACGTCGGGCTCGGGAATCCGGCCCTTGCGGCGCAGCCAGTCTCCAGCCGAGTAGCCCGAGACGTATTCCATCACGCAATAGGAGCGTTGGCCATCCTGCGATTGCCCAAAATCGTAGACTTGGACGATGCCGGGATGCTTGAGCGTCGCGGCCATGCGCGCCTCGGCCTGGAACAGGAGCAGGTCGTCCGGCTCGCGCGACAGGCGCTCCGAGAGCACCTTGATGACCACCATCCGGTTGAGGGAAATCTGCTCGGCTTTCCAGACGGACGACGTCGCCCCCGACCCGAGTTTTTCGAGGATGCGGAACCCGTCCACCACGGGCGGCGCCTCGTCGCGGTGCATTGGGTCTGTCGGGGCATGGCTCATGGGCGGCGCGTCTTTCGTCGGCGGAACAAACGCAGGCATCATGATGCATCCGCGGCGCCGAATCAAGCCGGAAGTGGCAGTCCATGATTGGCGCGTAAGCCACGGTTGGACCTGCGCTGCGGTCGGTATGACAACGCCCGCCGGCTTGGGCCGTAAGACCGCGCCAATCATGAGGATCACGCTGCGCGTGATCGGGAGCACAGCATAACCGGTTGAACGTGAAGACGGACACGAAACAAGGATGTGCTTACGCGCGGATTTGGGGGCAGTCTAGCCGGCCCTAAATCCGCGCGCAAGGGCAACCCCCTCGCGGGCCGGGTATGTTACCGACACCGTCCTTGCGTACCTGCGATGCCCGGAAGGGGTAGGGCCGCACAGCCTGTGCGGCCGCTGGGACACGAGCGGGCGCGACTCCTCGCGAGCCGCGCCGGTCAAGAGGAACATCCACAAGACTGCATGCCGCCGACGCCCCTGACGCGCAAATCGGGGGCGCGGCTGCCGGCTTGACGGCCGCCCGCTAATCCGGCATGGTGACCGCCGGCATGACCTGCGACTGCATTCCGACCGGGCCATTCCAGGCCAATTGCTGGGTGCTCTCGACTCCGGCGCGCCGGGCGCTGGTCGTGGACCCCGGGGGCGATGCCGCGGCGATCCTCGCGCTGCTGGACCGCCGTCGGCTGACGGTCGCCGGATTCCTCCTGACCCACGGCCACGTGGACCATCTCGGCGCCCTGGCGGAGGTGGCCGATCGGCATCCCGCCCCGATCGGCATGCATGCCGCGGATCTCGCCTGGGCCTTCGGGCCGGCCAACCAGGTGCCGTCGTTCTACCCCGCGCCGCGCCGTCCGCGGGCTGCCTGCCAGCCCCTGAGCGACGGGCTCTGCGTCGCGTCGGACGGTCTGCGCTACACGGTGATCGCCACGCCGGGGCATTCGCCGGGCAGCGTCTGTTTCCATTGCCCGGCCGACGGCTGTCTGGTCACCGGCGATACGCTGTTCCAGGGAACGGTCGGCCGGACCGACCTGCCCGGAGGCGACGGACGCGCGCTGGCCGATTCCCTGCGCCGCCTGGCGGCCCTGCCGCCCGCCACGCGCGTCTATCCGGGACACGGCCCCGCCACGACGCTCGCCGAGGAATGTCGGCGCAACCAGTTCCTGAAAGCGGCTCTGGCGATGTCCTCGCCGGCCTGAGACAGACGACCCACGTCCACGCCGCGTGAGGGCACGCGGCCCACAGAAAACACCGAGACATCCGGTGCGCTGTAGGCCCGGTCCCCTGACCGGGCGTGCCGTAGGTGTCGTTGGTGTCAGGCGTTCAGCAGCAGGCGCAACAGGAACGACGATGCCGGATGGATGATCCGGTCCAAGGCGCCCAGCCAGAGCAGCCCGAAGACGATCAGGAATCCGAACGGTTCCAGCCGCAGGTACGCCGCCGCCAGGGATGGCGGCAGCAATCCCAGCGCGACCCGCGACCCGTCGAGCGGCGGGATCGGGATCAGGTTGAACACGCCCAGGACAATGTTGGTAACGCAGAGATAGACGAGGAACACGCCCAGGATGGCCGACGCCGATCCGAGCAGCCGGAACAGGACCGCGGCCGCGATTGCCAGCCCCAGGTTGGTCGCCGGACCGGCCACGCCCACGAGCATCATGCCCCGGCGCGGGTCGCGGAAGTAGCCGGGATTGAACGGCACTGGCTTGGCCCAGCCGAACAACACCGGGCTGCCTGTCAGCAGCAGCAGAGCCGGTAGCACAACCGATCCGATCGGGTCGAGGTGCGCCAGCGGATTCAAGGTCAGCCGGCGCGCCCGCTGCGCCGTCGGGTCGCCCAGTTTCCAGGCGATGTAGCCGTGCGCCACCTCGTGCGGCACGACCGCCAGGATCAGGGCCAGCAGCTTGAAGATCCATTCCATGCTTGACTTCCAGGGCGCGCCGGCAATGATATGGCGGTGTTGCGCGGGCCGGGCCAGCCCCGGACCGCGCCGTCCGTTGTGGGGGATTAGCTCAGTTGGCTAGAGCGCCTGAATGGCATTCAGGAGGTCGAGGGTTCAACTCCCTTATCCTCCACCACGCGGATTGAAGGACGACCCCTTGGCCAGGTCCGTGAAGAGCGCCTTCTCCCGTTCGTTGAGCCGGTGTGGCACCGCGATCTGAAGCACCACGATCAGGTCGCCCGGGCGCCGCCGGGCGGGAAATCCCTTGGCCCGCAAGCGCATGCGCTGACCGCCCTGCGTGCCCGGCGGCAGCGTCAGCATCGCCTTGCCGGTCAGGGTCGGCACGGCCACGCGCGCCCCGAGCGCGGCTTCCCACGGCGTGATCGGAACCGTCACCTCCAGGTTGTCGTCCGCCAGGCGGAAGACGGGGTGCGGGGCGATCCGCACGCGGAGATACAGGTCCCCGGCCGAATCCGGCCCGTGGCCCGGCGCACCCTGGCCGGCCATGCGGATGCGCGCGCCGTCCGGCGTGCCTGGCGGGATGGCGACTTGGTAACTCCGGGTCGCCCGGCGGGGCCGGCCGTCCGCGCCGAGGACGGCGGTCTGCAGGGAGATCGTTTTGCGCGCGCCGAACGCGGCGTCTTCCAGGGAAATGGCGATCTCCGCTTCCTGGTCATCGCCGCGCCGGGGAGGCGGCTGATCGAAGAACGCCTCGTCCGGCGCGTTGGCCTGGAACCCTCCGCCGCCGAAGAGCGTCTCGAAAAACTCGCTGAATCCGCCAAAGTCAGCGGACGAAAATCCCCGTCCGGCGCCCGGCCGCCGGCCGCCGAACCCGGAGGCCATGTGCTCCCAGCCCGGGGGCGGTGTGAAGTCCTGCCCGGGACGGTACTGGGCGCCCAGCGTGTCATAGCGTTTGCGCTTGGCCGGGTCGCCCAGCACCTCGTAGGCCTCGGCGATCTCTTTGAAACGCGCTTCGGCGCCGGCGGCCTTGTTGACGTCCGGGTGATACTTGCGGGCCAGGCGCCGGTAGGCCTTGCGGATGTCGTCGGCGGACGCCTGGCGCGGCACGCCCAGGATGTCGTAATAGTCTTTGAACGACAGGCTCATGGGGCGGAAGTGTCCGCGGCCGGACGCGCCGCCGCGGCCTGATTCAAAAAGGTTTCAACGGCGCGATGGCCCTTGAGCGCCGCCCATTGGGCCGGTGTCTGTTGGTAATGGTCGCGGGGGTTCGGCGCCGCGCCGCGCGCCACCAGGAGTTCCACGGCGGCCAGTTGTCCCAGGATCGCGGCGTGGTGCAGCGGCGTCAAACCCTGGCGGTCGGCCAGGGCGGGGTCCGCGCCCTTGGCGGCCAACGTCTCGACCGTGGCGATATTGCCGGACTGGACCGCCTTGATCAGCGGCGTCGCGCCGTCGCCATCGCGGGCATTGACTTCCGCCCCGCGCGCCAGGAGCAAGGCCGCCACGCCGTCCCACCCGTAAAGTGCCGCCACGTGCAGCGGCGTCAGGCCCTGGTCGTCGGGCGGGCTGACGGCGGCCCCGTGCGCGAGCAGCGTCTTGACCGCCGCCAGGCTGCCGCGCCCGGCGGCGTTGTGCAGCGGCGTGCGGCGCTTGAGATTCTCGGCGTTGACGTTCGCCCCGCGCGCCAGCAGTGCATCCACGACCGCGTCCCGTCCCATGAAGGCGGCCATGTGCAGGGGGGTGGCG
Source organism: uncultured Verrucomicrobiota bacterium (assembly GCA_964515705.1). Lineage (GTDB taxonomy): Bacteria > Verrucomicrobiota > Kiritimatiellia > JAAZAB01 > JAAZAB01 > CAZEVX01. Next base: position 5,755 of record CAZEVX010000073.1, read on the forward strand.
CCGGCGTCGTTGCGGGCATTGACGTCCGCGCCCTTGCCCAGCAGCAGGTCGGTCACGGGGCGGCTGCCGCCGCCGGCCGCCCAGTGGAGCGGGGTAAAGCCGTTGGCGTCGCGGCTGTTGACCTGCGCCGGGTCGCTGTCCAGGGCGCGCTTGACGTCATCGAGCCGGCCCAGTTCACAGGCCGTGGACAGCGATTGGGCGGCGGCCGGCTGGCCGGCCGCCGCCAGCAGCAGGCTCGTTCCCAGGATCAGACGCAACGCGGTCATAATCGTGTCCTTGGCCGTCGCGGTTGCGGAGGGCCCCGCCGGCCGCGGCGCGCGGCAACTCCGGCCGCGCGCCGGGCCAGCGGCTCGTCGAGACTGCCGGTGCGATAGCCCTCCAGGTCAGCCACACTATACACAAAGCCTTCCTGCTTGGCGAGCTTTGCAATGCGCCGCCGCAAGCGGGGGGCGCAGAGCCGCGGCAGGTCGGCCGGGGGCACCTCCAGCCGTACGATCGCTCCGTGATGGCGCGCGCGGACCTGGGCGAATCCCATCCGGCGCAGGCGGGTTTCCATGCGATCCACGGCCCGCAGACCGGAGGGGGTGATGCGCGTTCCGTAAGGGAAGCGCGATGCCAGGCAGGCGGCCGAGGGCTGATCGGCGGTCGGCAGGCCGAGCGCGCGGGAAGCCCGGCGAATCTCCGCCTTGGACCAGCCCGCGTCCTGGAGCGGGCTGAGGATGCCGAGTTCGGCGGCCGCGCGCGCCCCCGGCCGCCGGTCGCGCCGGTCGTCGCGGTGGGCGCCGTCGGCCACCGCCGGCAGACCATCGCGCGCGGCGATCCGCAGCAGGCGCCGGAAGAGCGCCTGCTTGCAGAAATAGCAGCGGTCGGGAGGATTGGCCGCGAATCCCGGCAGCGCCAGGTCGCGGCTGCGGATCACGAGGTGGCGCACGCCCAGGCGCCGCGCCAGGGCCGCCGCGGCGCGCGTCTCGCGCGACGGGTGAATCGGCGAGGCCGCCGTCACGGCCAACAGCCGGCTGCCCAGCGCGGCGCGCGCCGCCGCCAGCAGAAACGTGCTGTCGGTCCCGCCCGAAAAGGCGATCAGCAGCCCGCCGGTGCGGCGCAGGCTCGTCTGCAGGCGCGCCAGTTTCCGGACGAGTCCGCGGGGCATGGATCGGGCGAGTGTCATGGGCGGTGCGGTTTTAGATCGCGGGCTCATGGTCCAGCCGCAGGATCAGGCGGACGGCGAGTTCGATGCGCTCGAACAGGCTGCGCGCCAGGATGTGTTCGCCCGGGGTGCAGTCGCCCCGGCCGATCGGCCCGAGGCCGTCGAGCGCCGGCGTCCCGCCGGCGGCCACCCAGTTCGCGTCGGAGATGCCGCCGCGCAGTTCCTCGCGCAAGGCCAGTCCCATGCCGCGCCCGACCTCGCAAACCAGGCGGAACAGCCGGCGCGAGGCGGCGTCGGGACGCCAGGGGGGCGCGGCGGCGCCGGCGCGCAGCGCCAGGCGCACGCCCGGCACCCGGGGCGCGAGCAGGCGCGGCCGGAGCGCCGCGAGCGTGCGCGCCATCCGTGCCGGGTCCCAGCAACGCACCTCGAACTCGAGGGTGGCTTCCGCGGCCACGATGTTGCTGGCCAGCCCGCCGGCGATGCGGCCGACATTCGCGGCCACCGCGCCGCCCAGGCGATCGAGCGCCTCGATCATCACAATCTTATGGCCCAGCTCGGCGATGGCGCTGCGCTTGGACTGCTTCAGGTTGCCGAAGTGCGCGGCGCGGCCGCGCGCCGTCAGCACGAACCGTGCGATGCCCTTGCGGGTGGTCACGAGGGTGTCGCCGGGCGCGGCGCCCTCGAACTTGAGCGCCAGCCGCGCGCGGGCGTCGGCCAGGCCGAGAAACAGGCGCCGCGAGGCGGGGGACCCGATTTCCTCGTCGGCGTTGAAGATCACCAGCAGCGGCAGGCGGCGCAGCGCGCCGAGCCGGTCGAGGCACCGCAGCGCCCACACCAGGGTGGCCAGCCCGCCTTTCATGTCGTGGATTCCCGGCCCGTACAGGCGCCCGCCGCGCGCGGTCATCCGGCGGCAGGGAGCGTCTGGCGGGCAGAGGGTGTCGATGTGGCCGTGCAGGACGATCGGGCGCCTGGCGGGCCCGCCATAGCGGTAGCGGTAGTGATCCCCGGTGTCAGACTGGGGAAACACGTCGAGGATATATCCGGGCGGCATGGCCGCCCGGATCAGCCGCTGCAGCCGGTCGCTGCCGGCCTTGTTGCGCGACCAGGTGTTGATTCCAACCCAGGCGCGCAGGTCGGCGAGCATCCGCTCCCGCTGGGCGGCCAGGAACGATCGGATGGCGTCGGACTCTTGCATGGCGATGGCGCGCCCCCGCCGGGGCGCCGGGCGGTCCATTCTCGATGCCCGCCTGCCGGCGGCGGGAGGCCCGGCCGTTCCCCGGCGGATTGCCGAACGGGATCCGGCGCCCAGGGGTCACGGATCGGTTACCCGAGCGCCGCCAGGCATTCCCGCACGAACTTGACGTCCTCGGCCACCAGCTTGTTCGTGGCCGCGAGGTCGGACGTCACCTGGTGAAAATAGGAGCGGTACTCGGCGTGGATGCTGATAGCGTCGGAGTAACCGGCGCGCTTCAGTTCCCCGAGCACCAGCGGGACATCGAGCATCCCGTCGCGCAGCGGCACCCAGGCGGCCTGCCAAACCAGGTGTCCCGTGCGGGGATCGATCCGCGGCGCTTGGCGCGGGCTCTTGAAGTTAACGCTGTGGCAATACGGGCCCATCAGCGTCAGCGCGCAGACGGGCGGTTCCCCGCTCAAGGTGCAGTGCCCGGGATCGTACTGGATGCCGATCCAGCGCGGATCGCAGACCTCGACCACCCGCATCAGGGAACTGATGTTGACTGCCAGGCGTGTCCCGGAATGGTTCTGGATGCCGCCCGCCACGCCGTGCTTGGCGAACAGCGCCTCCAGCCCCTTCAGGTTGCGGCGCGCCTGGTCGTAGACCGGCCGGTAGTCCGTCAAGCGGTTGAACGAGTAGTCGGCGATCCGGACCTTGCGGATGCCCAGGTCCGCGCAGCAGGCGATCAGCCGCTCGGCCTCGGCGTCGGCCGCCGTCAGCAGCGTCACGAGCCGTTCGAGCCGCACGCCGTGATCCTCGAAAATCCGCTTCCAGCGCGGCAGCTCCGTCGGGCCGTTGGCGTGGTCGAGCGGGTCGCCCGGGCGGACGGGCAGGTCCGCGCCGTCGAATCCCAGGGATTTCATCAGGGCGGCGATCTCCTCGGGCTTCAGGTGCTGGCACCACTTGCAGAAACAAATCAGGGATGTCATGGAGGGCTCCTCGCGGCGGCGGCGGGTGGCGGCCCTCGCGGCCGCCGGCGTGGAAGTCTGCGGCGCGCGCCGGCATACGTCAAGACAGAATGCGGCGCCATCGGGCGATCCCCCGCCGGGCCGTCCTTGCACAGGAAGAACCCACAGGACGACGACGAGGAGGACAGGAACGCATACGGGCCGGAGCGCGGGCGTCCCGCCCGCCATCCACACCCTGGAGGGCAAGGCTCCCGCCTACGCGGCGCATCAAGCCGCCGAGCCGCGGCTGATCGTTTCGCCATTTGGGACAGGGACAGAGTGGTCTGCGGAACATCGCCGCGAAAGAACGCATGGAACGCAGAGAAAGAGGTGAGTGGGGAGCGGAAAGCTTGCGGGTCTGGTATTGCGCGGTTCTCCCTCCATAGGCGGGCAAGCGGGGACTCGAACCCCCGCTACACCGCCACGCGACCAGGGGCTTGTCGTCACGCCATCGCGACCGGCAGGGATGCCGGCCGCCACCGGTGCCGCCGCGGTGGACGCCGATGTCCCCATCGGCGGCGAACGACATCCGCGAATGGAAGCGCAAGCTCAAGCCGCCGCCCTCCGCCGTTTTCGCGGCGCGCTTTTTTCCTGTCGCGACTCTGTGAAAATGTCGCGTTTTTTTCTTGCATGCCTAGGAGCCCTATGCTAGAGTGGCGCCGGAAAAGGAGAGAAGGAGACGCGCGCGGCTCGCCAGCCGCCGACTGAACCCTGGGAGGACGCCATGGACATCTCGCCGGAACTGGTCAAAGGCACGGTGGTGCCGATTATCCTCAAGCTGCTCAGCGAACGGGCGATGTACGGCTACGAGATCATCCAGGTGGTCAACGAGCGCACGAACAACCTGTTCGCCTGGAAGGAAGGTACGCTCTATCCCTGGCTGCATCGCCTGGAGAACGAGGGGCTGATCGGCGGGGAATGGCGCGAGTCGGAGACCGGCCGCCCGCGCAAGTATTACGTCGTCCGCCGCCAGGGGCTGGCCGCGCTGCGCGAGAAGCGCGCGGAATGGACGGCCTTCGCCTCGGCGGTCAACGCGCTCTTGCTGCAGGAGGCGCTCACGTGAACTCGGACCCCCGCACGGACACGTTCCTCGAGGCCGCGGCCGCCGGCTTGGCGGGCGATCCGGAAGTGCAGCGCGAGGTCCGCGCCGAGCTGGCCGTGCACCTCGAAGACGCCGCGCAGGCGGCGCGCACCGCGGGGCTCCCCGCCGACCAGGCCGCCGCGCAGGCGCTCCGGGCCATCGGGCCGGCCGCCGATATCGCGGCGGACCTGCTCAGCGCCAACCGCCGTCGCCTGGCTTGGCGCGCCCGCGCGCGGCTGGCGGTCCAGGCGCTGCTAGTGCCGGCGGCCGTCCTGCTGGCGCTGGCCACGGGGCTGTCGCCGCGCCGGACGCTGTGCCTGTCGCCCGAGCAGCAATTGATTCTCCGCGGCGACCGGACCCGGCCGTCCGGGCCGGCCCGGGCGCGCGCCATCTGGGAGGCGCACCCGACGAACGTGGTGTACCTGAACAATTACCTGACCGAGGCGATGAGCGACCTCCGCGCGCTGGGCGCCACGCCCGCGGCGCAGCGCGCGGCCCTCGAACCCGACCTCGCGCTGGCCGAGGCCGCCGAGCCGGGCAACGCCCGCTTCCGGGTCCTGCTGGCCGGGCGGCTGCTCCAGGAATCGGCGGAGATTCGCGTCGTGCGGCCGGCCGAGTCGAACCGCGCCGAGGAGCTGTCGCTGGTCGTCAGCAACGCGGCCCTCTTCGACCGGGCGATGGACGCGTTCCGGGCGGCCGCCCGCAAGCCGTATTACCGGCGCTACGCGCAGGACATGTCCCGCGAGCGCCTGGCGATGCTCGGCGACGCGCCGACGCTGCGGGAGCAGGGCGAACGCATCGCCCTCGCCGCCGGCGTCTTGCTGCCGGATTTGTCCGATCTCCGCGCCCTGGCCCGGGCGGCTTGCCTCGAGGCGGAACAAGCGGCGGCCGAGCAGCGGCCGGACGACGCCCGGGCGCTGGTCGAAGGCTGCTGGAAGCTGGCGGCCGACATGCACCGCGACGCGTTTACCCTGGTGGATGTCCTGGTCGGCAACGCCATCGTCGGCATCTACAGCAACAGCGCCCCGGCGCTCTACGAGCGCCTGGGCGATGCCGCCGCCGCCGGCGCCGCGAGCCGCAAGGCGGCGCTCGTCTCCCGTCCCGTGACGGCCTGGCGCTCGCGGGTCAAGGCCCCGGGATTCAACACCCTTGACCCGGTCTTGAAACGCCAGGGGAGCCGGTTGGCCGCGCTCCTGTATCCCAATCTCGGCCAGCCGATCTCCGAAGCCGATTTGCGGCCGGGCCGCCTGCTGGAGTACACGGTGGCCGAACGGGTGCTGCTGGAAGGCATCCTGCTGGTCCTGCTGACGGTGATGGCGGTGGCGCTGCTGACCGTCCTGAACTGGCGATTCCGGCGCGGCGGCGCCTCGGCGCCGCTGCTCCTGCTGCCCGACGCCCAAACCACCTTGCGCATCGCCTTGCTCGGCGTCGTCGCGCCGCTGGCCGCGTTTTTCGCCTATACCCGCTGGCTGCCGCTCGGCGGCCGGGACCTCTCCGCGGCCTATGTCTGGCCCAAACTGGCGCTGCAGGCCGTGACCCTGGCGGCGCTCGTGATCGGGCTGACGGCGTTCCTGGCGGCCGACGCCGTCCGGCGGCGCTGCCGGCGCCTCGAGATCGCCGCGCCGCCGGGCCGGTTCCGGAGGCCCGTGCGGATCGTGTATGCCGTCTTGACCGGTCTGGCCGTCCTGGGGTGCCTGCTGCCGTCCGACTGGCTGGCCGCGGGGAATGCCGCCGTCTGGGCGCAGGGTTGCCGGACGCTGGCCGTGGCGGTGGCCGGCCTGCTGGCGGTCTTCCTGCTGGCCGCCGGCCTCGGCGCGGGCTGGCGCCACTGGCGCGGAGCGCCCGGGCTCGGCCTGTATTACGGCACCGTGGCGCGCTCGCTGGTGCCCAACCTGGCCCTGGCCATCATCCTGCTGAGCCTCACGGTCCGGCCATACCTGGCCGCCGCGGAGCGCCTCCTCGTCCGCGCCGACGGCGCCACCGCCGCCCTGCGCTCCGGCGGCTTGCCCGTCGAGTCGCGCCTCGTGCAGCGGCTCAAGGCCGAGACCCTGGCCGCCTTGCAGGACACCGACGCGGGCCGGTAGGGCGGCCATCAGCCGCCCGCCGCTGCCCGCAACCCCGCGTCGTTCCCGTGGCGAGCGGGGTGGGGGGGCGTGGCCCGTGCCTGAGCTCGTCCTCGTGCTATAATGAGAGACCCTCAGTAAGGCAGAGCTGGTTGTACACCGGCTTGCCGGGAGCAGGCCGAAGCGATCCGTTCCGGCTTTCCATCCAGCGGGCGCGGCTCTTACAAGGCGTCAAACGGGCTGCGCACGCCGATGCCGGTATGCTTGGCCGTGTGCAGGTAGATTTCCGTCGTGGAAATGTCCGCGTGGCCAAGCAGGTCCTGGACATCGCGGATGCCGGTGCCGTTCGCCAATAGATGCGTCGCGAAGCTGTGCCGCAGCGTATGCGGCGATACGCGCTTGTCGAATCCCGCCTTCTCCACCGCCTCGCGAATCGCCTTTTGGAATGTCACGTCCAGCACGTGATGCCGGCGGACGATGCCGGTGCGATGGTCGCGCATCAAACTGCGCGATGGCCAGAACCAGTGCCAAATGAACTTTTCGCCCGCCTTCGGCCACTTGCGCTCCAGCGCCTCGGGAAGTTCCACTCCCGGCAGATTGGCTTGGCGGTCTCGGGCGTGAAGCTCCCGCAGCCGCTCGCGGTGCGCCCTCAGTGCGGGCTCCAGCTTCCGCGGAATCATGGTCAAGCGGCTTTTCCCGCCCTTTCCGAACTGAATGGCAAGCTGTAATCGCTCCAAGTCGACATCCTTGACCCGCAGCCGCAGCAGTTCCGACAGTCTCAATCCCGCCGCATACATGAGTTCGGCCATCAGGCGGTAGGTCCCGTCCAGCGCTTCAAACAGCCGCTTGCACTCCGCCTGCGTCAGCACGGTGGGCACCTTGCGCCCCCGCCGCGCCCTGGCAAAGTCGCTGAAATCGCCGGGATCGCGTTTCAGCGCCTCGCGGAAGAAAAAAACCACGGCGTTGAGGGCCTGGCGTTGCGTGGCTGCCGACACGCGCCCTTTCACGGCCAAATCGGACAGCCATCGGCGCACGTCGCCGTGCCCCAAGTCGGCGACCGGCTTGCCGCCGCAGGAGGCGATGAAACGCCAGCACCATGCCCGATAGGTTTTCTCGCTTGTCCAGGCCAGATTCTTTTCGCGGATGCGGCTGACCAGCGCCTTCTCCCATGAGGGGCCGCCCAGATCGCGGGCCCCCGCAGTCGGAACATCGCTCATCTCATAGGTCCGGTACGCTCCCACCATCCGGTTGCTGGAGGTGATCGGGATCGTGGCTTCCTGGGGCGAGCAGGGCGTCCCGCGATCCGTTGTCGGCTCTGGCCGGAGTGG
>CAZEVX010000074.1:0-13445 GCA_964515705.1 uncultured Verrucomicrobiota bacterium
GTGCGCCGTGCGGCCGCGGACGTCCTGCGGCCGGAGCGCGCGGTCACGGTGATCGTGCGCCCGGAACCCGGAGCGCCGGCGACCCCGTAGCGACAACCGCCGAGCAAGGGCTTCACGGCTTCATCCGGCGCGCCGGGGCCTTGGGGCAGGGACGTGGGAATCGAAACATTGTGGCCCGAACGGCCAAGGGACCGGTGGCGACCGGCGTCCCTGCCGGCCGGAATTTCGGAGTTGGACGAGGCATGAGCCGCCGATGAGGACATCGGCGGCCACCGGGTACCGCCTGGTCCTTGGTGACAGAGAACAGGACGGGAAGGTAGGGCCGGGCAGCCTTGCCCGGCCGGGGTGGTTGAAACATTCTCGGAGAGGCGCCTTGGGAATAGCGGCCGTATGGGCCAGCAGAGGAACACATCATGACCACGGACAACAACCATCCCGACCCGCACGCGACGCTGTTCATGCACCTGGTTTCGATGCTGGCAATGTCGGCCATGCAGCAGTTGGGCCAGCTGGTCAATCCCGCCAGCGGCAAGGCCGAACGGCACCTCGATGCCGCCCAGGTCACGATCGACTTGCTGGACATGCTGGCCGCCAAGACCCGCGGTAACCTCGGCACGGCGGAATCCAAGATGCTCCAGGATACGCTGATGAGCCTGAAAATGACCTTCGTCGAGACAGGGGAACACCAGCCGGCCGACAGCGGCCAGCCATCGGAGTCCGGGGGACCTCACACACCCGCAACCGGAACGCAACCGCCGGACAGCGCCCCCGCCGCGCCGGAGAGCGAACCCCCGCCGGGCGGCGGCGGCTTGAAAGACAAGTCACCGCGCTTCCGCAAGTCCTACGGCTGACGGCCGGCTGCCACCCCGCGACCCCGGGGTACAGCGGCGGTCCGAGTCTCGAGAACGGGTCCTTGCTATTTCCAGTGGCGAGTGCCGCGCCCGCCCCGCGGGCCGGTACGAGTGGCCGCCACACGACTCGGAAGCCGTGAAATAATCGCCCGGTGCGGGCACCAGGCCTACAACAAGGGGCGAAACGTCCAGGAAATCTGTAGGCCGCGTGCCCTCACGCGGCGTCCAGATTAATTATTTCACACCTTCTCAGAGGGCGGGGCCATCGCGGCGGGACAAGGCTGTCCCGCCTTACCCGCGATGCCCGGTAGGGCCGCACAGCCTGTGCGGCCGCTGGGATACACGACCATCGGATGGGCGCGCGGCCGCCGCCGGGAGCGCCGCCCAATCCGATTACTGCGCCACGGCCTTGACATCGGCCTCGGCGCCGCTCTCCTCGATAAAGGTGGCCTGCATGCTGCGCGCCGTCAGGGTCTGGGCGGCGGTCAGCGTCCCCTGCAGGGTGCCGACGATCGTCACCTTGTAGCCCTGGGACACGCCCGTGGCGCTGAACTGGGCAACCACTGGTCCGGTACTGGGCGGGGTAATGGTGCTGTCGTTCAGGTCGATGACTCGGCCGCCGGTGGTCCGCACCGTACCGATGTCGCCGTCGTAGCGCGCCCCGTTGCTGTCCACCAACTGCAGCTTGTTGCCCGTCTGGTAAACCGTGAACGTGTAAATGGCATTGCCGTGGTTGCCCTGGACGGGGTTGACTTCCGTGGATTCTTCCACGACCTGGTAGGTCGCCAAAAGCTCGGTCCCGTTCTCGATCGGGGCCGGGAACGTCAGCGCCCAGGCGTGCGTGCTGTAGTTGAAGACACCCGTGGACCCGTCGTTCGGGGTCACGGCCAGCGACACGCTGTCCGCGGTACCGCCCGCGCTGTCCGTGAAACGGTAGCCGCCGACGGTGAAGATCGTCAGGCTACCGCGCACCGGTCTTCCCGCGAGCCGCCCATCGAAGGCCGTGCGGCTGCCGTCGCCGGTGTCGAGATGCTCGTTGTCGACCGTATTGGTGGAGACGAAGGTGTTCGTCGTGATATTGGTGCCCGCCCCGAACGCGCGGACCAGGATGCTGCCGTCCGCCGCGCGATAAGACCCGCTGAAGTCCACCCAGTTGCCGCTGTCATCCCAGGAGTTGACCTTGCTGCCCGTTGTCCACTCGCAGCCCGTGATCGCCAGCGCCAACACCCCGATTCCCGCTACGGCCATGGCATGCTTGATCATATGGGTTAGCTCCTGTATCCGCGCCTCACCGTCCCGCGACCGGCACCGTGCCGGCCCCGCCGAAACGCCCCTGGTACGCCGCGCCGATCCAGCACTGGATCGCCCACTGGCCCGTGGCCGGCTGGTAGACCGCCATGTCGCTGCGACCGTCGCCGTCGTAATCGCCCGGCACCGGCGTGCTGCCCGGCGCCCCAAACTGCCCCTGCAGGAACCGGCCCGCCAGGGTCACCAGCATCCAGCGGCCGCTGGCCGGCTCGAAGAGGCAGGCGTCGTGGCGGCCGTCGCCGTCGTAATCCCCCGGCACCGGCACCCAGGACGGCCCGCCGAACGTGCCGCCGAAAGATTCCCAGACATGCGTGTAGGCATGCAGGCAGGCGACCATCCAGCCGCCGCTGGCGGGATCGTAGACGGCCATGTCGGCGGCGCCGTCGCCGTTGTAATCCCCGGGCACGGGAATCATCCGGCCGCTGCCGAAGTTCATCGAGAAGGTCTGGCCGGCCCAGATGTTGCGGACGTGCCAGGCGCCCGTGCGGGTGTCGAATAGCGCCAACTCGGCGCGGCCGTCCCCGGTGTAGTCGGCCGGCACCGGGGTCATCCCCGGCCCGCCAAAGGCGAAGCTCATGCGCTTGCCCGTGGTCGGCGACAGCACGGTCCAGAAGCCGACATCCGGCTCGAACATCGCCAGGTCGGCGCGGCCGTCGCCGTCGAAATCGGCCGTCACGGGCAGTGCATTGGGCGACCCGCCAAACGCGACGGAGCCCGCCAGCCCGCTCATCGTGCCCAGGTGCCATACGCCGGCCGCGGCGTCGTAGAGCGCCACATCGCTGCGGCCGTCGCCGTCCAGGTCGGTTGGGCTGGCCCAGGGATCGTAGCCGGCCGGCGGCCGGTAAGACGGCTCGCTGCGCGCGTCGAGCGGGCTCGTGCCGTAGCGCAGCACCTCGGCGCCGTCGGAATAGCCGTCGCCGTCGGTATCGCGCCGCATCGGGTCGAGCCGCGGGCGGGCGGCCAGCGGCCCGTCCAGCACGGCCGCCGCGCGGCTGCCGGTGTAGCGCAGTTCGAACCGGTCGCTGAGGCCGTCGCCGTCGGTGTCCCAGACGGCGGGGTTGAGGTTGACACCGTCGCGGATGTACTCGTCGAGGTTCGAGATGCCGTCGCCGTCGAAGTCCGTGTCACCGGTCTGGTCGAGATTCCCGAAGTATGACACCTCCCAAGCGTCGGGCAGCCGGTCGTTGTCGGTGTCGCGGTCGCGGAGGATGATCTTGGCGCGCTGCGCCAACTGAGCGTCGGCCACGTTGATCAGGCCGGCCCGGTAAAGATCGTCGGGGTCGCGGTAGAACGCGGTGGTGGTCCAAATCTCCGGTTTCCCGCTGCTGACCGGCGCGTCGGCGGCGTTGGTGCGCGCCGGGGTGGTGTCCAGGAAGGCGCGCAGGTAATAGGACCCGGCCGGCAAGCCGCGCAGGACATAGTGCGCCTTGAGGGCGTTGGTGGTGGCCGCCGGGTGCAGGGCCATCCGCGCCACGGGGAACCCGCCGAAGCCGCGGTTCTCGAAGGCCTCGATCACCAAGTTGGTCGCCGGGGCTTTGCCGTAGTAATAGATGTCCCCCGAAATCGAGCGGGAGTTGGTGGAACTCAAGTTCACCGTGAAGGTCATGGGTTTGGACCATTCGCTCTCGCCGTTCGGGTTCCAGCCGGCGACCCGCCAGTAGTAGACCCCGTTGCCCCAGTCGCTGGCATAGCGGTTGAGGGTCGAGCCGACGTACCCCCGGGCGTCGCGCCAGGTCGTCCGCACGTACTCGTCCATGACGAAGGCCAGCCCGCCGTCGGAGGCCCGCCGCGCGACTTGCACGTGAGTCATCGGGCAGTTGGGATCGAGCGTCCAGAAGAACTCGTTGCGGGAATAGAACAGCTGGTCGCCGTCCGGGTAGACGATCCGCGGCGTGGCCAGGGCGCGCGGCCAGACCACGGTGAAGGTGCCGTTCTGGGTCTTCATCCACCACTGGTACGTCCCGGCCGTGAGGGCCTCGATGCCCACCCGCAGGAAATCCCACTCGTGCATGTAGTTGCGCGGGTAGCGCATCTCGCGCGTCAGAATTTGCGGGGCGCCCCGCGCGCTGATCTTGTTGATCAGCACGGGGTAGCTGTTCGTGGCGCCGGCCGTGGCCTGCCAGGGAAAACGCCCGAAGCCTGGGCGGTCGTCCGTCAGCAGCACGCGGATGCCGGAGATGCTCGCGAACGACATATAGACCGGCTGGTTGTCCATGATGCCCATCGGCTCGCCGCTGTCGAACGCGGCATTGTTGTTCATGTCCATCAGCGAGAGCAGGTAGAAATCGCCCTCCTTGAAGCCCGCCAGCGAGAAGAAGGCCGCCTGGCGGTTGACAAAGCTGTACTCGACCGAGACGTCCGCGCCGGCGGGCGGAACCTCTTGCGACGCCCAGCGCAGGGTGAAGCGGCCGGTGACGTAGTCGAGATTGGCGGCGTAGTCCGTGCCGACCCCGGAATAGGTGTAGGTGCGCGGCCCGGTAAATGAAAAGGTCACGAACTGGCCATTGGTCAACCCGGCCGAGATGCGGACCACGGTGGTGACGTCGATCGGGGCGATCGGCAGGCGTGCCGAGAAGATGAAGGTCCCGTTGGCCTGGCCGACGACCTCCGAGATCAGGCTGTCCGTGCCGACCTTGGTGATCTGGGGCTCGCCGTCCATGCTGTTGGTATGGTAGGCGAAGAAATTAGGCATGCCGGACTTGTTGCCGTAATAGGCAGCGATCCCAAGGGCCACGGGCGACGGGAAGCTGAACGCATTGTTGGGGTCGGTGCCGGCCTGGAACTCGGCGTAGTTGCTCCAGCCGTCGCCGTCCTTATCGAGGTGGGCGTCGTATTTCTGGGGATCGAGCCCGTGCTGGACTTCCCAGTCGTCGGGCATGCCGTCGCCGTCGGTGTACATCTCGCCGTAGGTCCGCGAATACGCGCCGGGCCGGCTGTCGTAGTCGCTGGCCCCGTCGCCGTCGGTGTCCCACAGGAAGGGGTTGGTGCCGGCCAGGTACTCGCCGCGGTTGTTGAGCCCGTCGCCGTCGGGATCGCCCCAGGTGCCGTTGCGCCCGGTGGCGTCGAGGGGATCGAGCCCGTACTTGATTTCCCACCAGTCCGGCAGGCCGTCGCCGTCGGAATCGACGTTGTCGGGGTTGCCGTCGGTGGTCGGCAGCCAGGTCTTGTCCGGGCGTTTGCCGCGCGCCGCGCCGCAGACCCACATGCCGTAGCCCATGTTGATATTGAACCCGCTGTGGGTGAACGGATAGGGATTGGCGCTGTTGCGGAAATCGGCCGGGATATCGAAGGTGGCCTCGTCCCAGGCGCCGGTCGGCGCCGTGATCCCGAACCCGTCGGTCACGCCGTTGGTCGAAATCGGGATCACCCCTGTCGAATGGGTCGTCACGCGCGTGTCGAGCGCCGGGCGGCGCGGCAGGCGTTTCACCCGGTCGGCGGCCATGACGATGAAGTTGTACCGCTTGTTGACCCCAGTGTAGACCGTCGAGCGGTTGCCGTTGCCAGCCCAGAAGTCGATCGTCGGGTGCGAGGCTGGGAATCCCGGCGGCACGATCCCCTCGATGTCCGGGTCGGGCAGGTCGTTGAAGGTGTAATAGGAGAAGAGCCGGTTGCCGACCTCGGTATAGGGATGCTCGTTGTTGACGATCCGGCTGGTCTCGTCGGGGGTCAGCCGGCGGTCCTTGCGTTGCCGGATTTCAGCCGCCGAGAGCACGCGGTCCCAGACGCGCAGTTCGTCGATGCAGCCGGCGAAGAACTTTTCGCCGCTAACCGGGAACATCCAGCCGGGGCCGAGTTCGCGGGCGCCGACGCTCAGGTTGCAGTTCGGGTGCCAGGTGCCGTAGTCCCCCTGGATGCCGCGGGCCGGCACGTCGGTGGTGCGGTGGCTGGCGCTGGCCTCGCCGTTGACGTAGAGCGTCAGGTTGGTGCCGTCGAAGACGCCGGCCAGGTGCACCCACTCGTTGACCCGTAGCGGCGTGGGCAACTGCGAGGCCGAGGCGCGGTGCGTGGCGGCCCCGTTGACGCTGTGGAACAGGATGTAGGGCACGCCGCCGGCGGAAATCCCGAGCTGGAAGTTGGCCAGGGAGGCCTGGGTAAACCCGTTCGAGGTCTCCATCGCATAGCGCGAGGTCTTCTCGACGACCACCTGGTCGCGCGCCGACCGCAGGCGCGCCGGCATGACCCAGGCCTCGACCGAGAAGCGCGAGAAGTCGCCGTAGTGCGACCAGCAGTAGGACCGGCACCAGCCGTTCGTGCCGTCCAGGCACAGCACCCGGTTGCGCAGCGGACTGGCGTCGTTGATCGGGTCGGTCCCGGCAACGGTATTGGTGGACCGGTACCCGGTGCTCTCGCTGTAATCGCCGAGCAGGTCGTTGTCGGTGTCGAAGCCCTCGACCGTCATCGCGCAGCGGAACGGCACCGACCCGCGGGCGGCACTGAAAGTGAACCCGCCAAACCCGAGCACATTGATCCCTTCATCGCCGGTCAAGTCGGACGTGTAGTTGCGTTTGATGAAGGAGCCGACCCCGCCGGCGTACCCGCTATAGGGATCGTTGCGCCAGTAGGGCACCGGGGAGGTGTGCAGGTGCGAGGCTTTGTAATAGGTGAATTCCTCGAAGTTCGGGACGCCGTCGCCGTCGGGATCGTTGCCCACCAGGCCGAAGTTGTGCGGGCCGACGATCGACAGCAGCATGGGAACCGAGACCATTTCGAACCCTGCGTCCTTCCAACTGCGCAGGATATAAAAATAGTCCGCCAGTTCCTTGACCGTGGTGAACGGGACGCCGGCACGGCCGACTTGGAACCCCGGCTGGGCGGGTGCGGCGTCCACCTGGCCGAGGATGTCGAACCCGAATCTTTCCGTGTCCCAACTGCCGTACATCAGCTTGATGTAGCCGCAGGTCGGGTTGAGGCAGTGGAAGGTCTCCCAGAAATCGTCCATGCCATCCATGTCGGAATCCTGGGGCGGCACCCCGACCATGTTGTTCGGGCCGGCAAGCGTCGTGTGGTAGTTGAGGTAATTCAAACTCTTGGCCGCCGGGAAATCCTTGCGGATCTGGGCATACTGCGCGTCGCGGTCTTGGTCGTCGCCGACGAGGTCATTGTAATAACCGCTGTGCAACATGAACGCGGGGCAGGTCAGGAAATCCGGCGGGATGATCCACCGGTATTTGCGGCCAGGATCGTCCCAGCGCATGTAGTCGCGGGAAAGAAAGTTGATATTCCAGGACGCATCGCAGAAGTTCCATTCGCGGACGGTCCCGGTCCAGTATTCCTGCCAGTTCAGGAGCCCGTCGAAATCGGCGTCGGCATCGCAGTCGCGCACCACGGGGTCGGTGCCGCCATAGGCTTCCCAGCCGTCCGGCAGGCCGTCCCCGTCGCTGTCCACGGCGTTCGGGTTAGTCAGCAGAGATTCCTCGATCCCATCGTTCACGCCGTCGAAATCGGTGTCCTTCGGGTGAGAATCGTTGCGCGCGTTCAGCAGCGCGGTGGCCACGCCCGGATCGGTCGGCTGGCTCTTGGCGGCCCAGGCCTCGGCCTGGCTGAGCGGGTGCGTCGTGTTGGCCCACTCGCGCAGGTTCGAGAGGCCGTCGGCATCGCTATCCGTTCCGGCGTC
Organism: uncultured Verrucomicrobiota bacterium; assembly: GCA_964515705.1. Lineage (GTDB taxonomy): Bacteria > Verrucomicrobiota > Kiritimatiellia > JAAZAB01 > JAAZAB01 > CAZEVX01. The sequence goes on from CAZEVX010000074.1 coordinate 7,774, forward strand.
GCCGGGAGCGTGCGGGTCCATGCCGACATACAGTTCCCAGCCGTCGGGCACGCCGTCGCTGTCGGTGTCCTCTTCGTTGGGATTGGTATAGCCGCCGCGCGCGATGCTGATGACGTCGTCGTTGACGCCGATGGCGCGGCCGGCGGGGTCAATCCGCAGGCGGCCCAGGAAATCCCCGCCGATGTATTCCTGGTAGTTCTGGTAGGCTGCCGTGTCGGGCCCCGCGGCCTGCCAGCCGGTGCGGGGATCGAAGCTCGACATCCCGGGGCCTTCGTCGGCCGGCCGCTGGGTATAGACGTCGAGATGCCGGCGCGGTGGGTTCACGATGGCAATGTCGTTGGTATAGACAATGACCGTCGGATCGGGCGTGGTCGCGATGACCTGCTGAATCCTGTCGCGGAACACGTTCGTATACGGCGCCGTGTCCACCCAAACGGGATAGCCGCGCTGGTAGGGACCCATGCTGGCGTTGGTTCCGTAGTAGACGGGGTCGGCGTAGGGCGTCCCGGCGGCGCCATTGCTCAACGACCCGGCGCGGATGACCTCGTCACGGAACAGGTCGAACTGGCTGTTGGTGTCGGCATCGATCCAAACCGCCCCCGGATTGTAGGGGTCGCCCACGTAGCAGATGGGATCGGCAAACAGCGTGCCCTGGGTTTCGCCGTCCTGCAGCACCTGCCCGCGCGGCCGGTTCCACTCTACCCGCGGAACGGCGTCGGGCGTGATCTTCCACAAGACCCAGGAGAACCGCGACTGGGCGAAATAGTCGCCGTCGGGGTTGGCCCAGGAGTTGACGAAATCGAGGGCATTGCTGGCGGCATTGGGCGCCAGGCGGTTGCTTTCCCACCAGTCGTCCATGCCGTCGCCGTCGGTGTCGGCGTGCGTCGGGTCGAGCCCCGAGGTGAACTCGTTGCCGTCGAGCACGCCGTCCTCGTCGGTGTCGTCATTGGCCGAGTTGGGCTCGTGCGGGTTGAGCGACACCCAGGTCAGCCCCGCGCTGCCAGCCACCCCATCGTTGAACGATTCGGCCGAGCGCCAGTACCAGAAGTAGTATTCCCAACCGTCCCACATGCCGTCATTGTCGCTGTCATTGAGCAGCGGGCTGGTGAGCGGGTCGTCGCCATCGGGCGAGGCATACGGCGGGAAGCCGCCGGGGACGTTGTTGCGGTAATAGCTGTCCAGGCCGCGGCACTCGAGGAAGTTGTGGAACGGCGCGCCCTTGGCATAGCCGATGCTCGCGGCCTGGTAGCCGGCCTGCCCGGGGGTCTGCGGCGCCAGCAGCCGGACGCGCGCGAGCGGATAGCCGGCCTCGACGCCCGCCCCGCTGTAGAGCAGCACATTGGTGAACGAGATTGTCAGGACCCGCGGCGCGTTGGTGCTGGCGCTGGGAATGAAATCGCGGTCCGAATTGTCGTTGCGGCCGTAGGGCGTCTTGCTGTCCTCGGCGGGGCCGGCGTCGAGCTTGTCGCCAAACTCGGCGATCTCCCACTCGTCGGGCAGGCCGTCCTGGTCAATGTCGCCGACGTTGTCGTACTCGTAGCGTTCCTTGCTGAACAGCAGCCAGACCGACCGGTTGGCGGTCATCGAGAGCACGTAGTCGCGGATGAAGAGCTTGTTGTCCACCAGGTTCCCGCCCGCGTCCTGGGCGTACCAGCGGTACACGAAACTGTCCAGGGCGCCGATGGGGGTCGGATAGGCGCGCAAGGTGACTTCGGTGCCCTCGGCGAAATAATAGGTGCCCTGGGCATTGGTCTGGACGACCGTGCCAAGCGACGAGATGATTTCCACATACCCGGCGCCGATCCCCGGCAACGACGCCTGGCTGCTGTAATACGGCCCGAGATTGACGATCAGGCGGATGCCGACGATGGTGTAAGGCCCGGTAATCGTCGTCGTGGCATTGGCGCTGACCGTGCCCGAGCGGGGCGTGGGAGTCAAGTAGCCGGAGACATCGCCGAACTGCACGGTGTACGCGCCCACCGGCACGTTGGTGATCGTCGCGGGGCCTGTCCCGTTCATCGGTCCGGCATAGTCGGGCGGAACCAAGGTCAGCACCCAGGACGCGCCCGTGGCCCCCGGCGGCGTCATGGCGATCACCAGGTTGCCATACGCTCGGGCATACAGTCCCGTCAGGCTGCCGTTCAGCGCGCCGACCAGGTTCGTGCTCTGCGGACTGGGCGACACGAGCGTGAACCCCGCCACGGCCGGGAACGCCACCGTGTAGAGGCCCGTCGGGACCATCGCCAGGGTGTAGGTGTTGGTGAACTGCGTCCCGTAGCTCAGGGCGTTGGTAAACTCGGGATTGCCGTACGTGACGGTCCAGATGACGTTGGTCGGGATGGTGATCCCGGCAATCGTCACGGCCAGGTTGTTGGAATACGGAACGTACCAGTTGGTGCTGACCACGACGCGCGGGGCGCCCGCCACGTTGACGTTGGTCGCCGGCGGCGGATAATGTCCCCGGGTGCGGTTGAAGGCAAACTCGTAAACGCCCGTCGGCACGCGGGTCAGGGTAAACGCATTGGTGAACCCCGTGCGGAAGGACGTCGCATTGGTAAACTCGTCGGGCCAGGCGGTCAACCGGTACGTGGCCTGCACGCCGCTGACCAGCCCGGTCACCTGCATCGTCAGGCTGTTGGAATAGGGCCGGTAGAGGTTGGTCAAGATCGGGTTGTCCGCCGCAAACGCATGGTTGCTCGGCGAAGAGACATAAAAGTCCTTGACGCGCGAGAAGTAGGCGGTCTGGTCGCCGTCATCGAGCGGGCCGATCACTTGGCCGGTCTGGTACCAGTCATTGCTGATCAGCCGCGTATACTCGGTCCACCGCCCATTGACGCCCAGGAAGGCATTCAGGTCGTTGTATTCGGTCGAGCCCACGGGCATGTAATCGTGGGGGAACGGCCGCAGGTGATAGGTCAGGTTGACCATGGACGATGCGTTTTGGACGAGCAAGCCAACCACCGCCAGAACGCCGGCCAGCACCGCCCGGCGCGGATGCCTCTCGGGCTTCCATGACGTCATGATATAACTCCCGCAACAGCAATCCCGCTCGCGTCCGCCCTCTTGTCTCCGGCCTGCCCCGGGCGGGACAGGATCACGGCGCTGACGTCGGATATCAACGCTGTGGATCGGCTGCTTTCAGCCCATTCCAACGGCAGCATGATACCATGGCCCGCGACGGGCATGCAATCCTTTTCCGGATCATTTTTCGGCTCAACCGCAAACAATAGCTTCGCCCGGATTCCGTTTCCCACCCGTGCCGCGGCCCCCCCCGTCCCGCTGCGCCGCCTCAACGGATGCCCGCCTACCCGCCGTTCTCGCCCTTCCCGTCTCCCTCGGCCGCGCCGCCGTCCCGCTCCCCGTCGTCCGCCACGACCTGGACGACGTCGACCGGGCATTCCGGAATGGCGGTCAGGAAATGGCGGCCGTACCACTTGGTCAGGATGCGCGAATCCAGGATCACGACGATGCCCTCGTCGGTGGCGGTGCGGATCAGCCGGCCGATGCCCTGCCGGAACTTCAGGATCGCTTCCGGCAGGGAGTAGTCGCGGAAGGGGTCGCCCCCGCGCTCGGCGATGCGGTCCATGCGCGCGCGCACGAGGGGTTCGTCGGGCACGGCGAACGGCAGGCGGGCGATGATCACGTTGCTCAAGGCCTCCCCGCGCACGTCCACGCCCATCCAGAAACTGTCCAGCCCGAATAGCACCCAGCGCCCTTCCCGCCGGAAACGCGCCAGCATGGCGTGCTTGGGAATCCCGGCGCCCTGCACCAGGGGGACGATGCCCTGCGCGGCGAACCACTCCCGGAGGTCGGAGGCCACCGCCCGCATCAGGTCGGCGCTCGTGAAGAGCGCGAAGGCCCGCCCGTCGGTCTGCGCCACGAACCGGCGGATGGCCGGACCGAGCGCCGCCCGGTAGCGCTCGGCATCGTTGGGATCGGGCATGTCGCCGGCCAGGACCACGCGCATCTGCCGCGAATACTGGAACGGCGATCCCACCACCAGGTCCCGGCAGGGCGATGCCCCTACCCGCTGGCGGAAATACCCCAGCGACGGCCCGCCGCCCGCCCCGCCAGCCTGGGCGTCCGACCCGTTGCCGGCACAAGTCCCCGGGCCGCATCCCGCCGCGCTGGCGCCGGACACGGCGAGCGTCGCCGAGGTCAAAATCACCGACCGATGGGTATCGAACAGCATCTGGCGCAGCGCCGGCCCCACCTCGATCGGGGCCGCGTAGAGCACCCAGTGCTGCCGGCGCGCGCCCTCGCGCGCCACCCAGTACACCTGGTTGGGGATCGCCTGCCGGAGAAACGCGGACAAGCCGTCGCGCAGTTCCTCGCCGCGCCGCGCGATGGCCGCAAGTTCGGCCTGCAGGTCCGCCTCCTCGCAGGTGTCTGCCAGCCGCCGCACGCGGTCGGCCACGCTGCCAATGCGGTCGCCGAGGGGCGACGGCGCCTCGAGCGGCTCCCGCACGACGCGCTTGCTGGCGGCGCCCTCGAGGGCCGCCCAGCGGCCGATCCCGGCGAAAAACCGCTCGGCATCCTCCCAGCCGCGGCCAACCTCGCCGGCGAGGTCCCCGGCCTTCAGGACCGCCAGCAGGCCGCGGCCCGCGTCCGGAGAATACAGCCGCCGCAGCCAGTGCTCGATGCTGCCCTGCGAGAGGCGCAGGCCGAGGTGTTCGCCGGCGCAGGCCTCGACGGCATGGGCTTCGTCCAGCACCAGGGTGTCGAAGTCCGGCAGCCAGCCGCTGCCCGCGGCGCGCAGGGCCAGGTCGGAAAACAGCAGATGGTGATTCAACACCAGCAGGTCGGCCTCCTGGGCGCGGGCGCGGGCGCGCATCAGGAAACAGCGGCCAAACCACGGGCAGCGGCGCGCCAGGCAGTTGTCGTATTCGGAACAGACCAAGCTCCAGAGGGCGGCATCCGGGGGGGGGCCGCGATGTCCCGCGGCGCGCGGCGAGACGGCGGTTCTGGCGCCGGCCGCGTCCGGACTCCCTTGCGCGCCCGGCCCGCCTCGGCCGGCCCCGTCGTCCGCCGGCGCCCAGTCCGCCAGGCTGCCGTCGGCGGTGGTTTCGGCCCAGCGGCGCAGCCGTTCCAGGTCTTGTTCCTGGCCCTTGCGGAACAGGTCGGCGCCCGACATGCAGGCGCGCTCGAGACGGCGGAGACACAGGTAGTTGGCGCGCCCCTTGCAGAGCGCCGTCTTGAACTCGAGTCCCAGCGCCCGTTGCAGAAACGGGATGTCCTTGAAAACCAGTTGCTCCTGGAGCGTGATGGTGTAGGTCGAGACCGCCACCGGCATGCGCCGGGCATTGCCCGCCAGCACCAGCGGCACGAGATAGGCAAAGGTCTTGCCAACCCCGGTCCCGGCTTCCACCGCCAGGTGGCTGGGCTCGGCCAGGGCGCGCGCCACCCCTTCGGCCATCGCCGCCTGTTGCGGCCGCTCCTCGAAGCTCGCCGCATCATCGCCGTCCGCGGCCTGCGTCCAGGCGCCCCGCAGACCGCCGCCGGAACCAAAAAAGGCGCGCGCCCGCGCCGGCAGCGCGGCCAAGGCATCCTCGGCATCCTGGTTTTGATGGGCGATCATAAAAAAACGCTTGCTCTCGGCCGCCGTCTGTGGCATGGTAATCGCGCATTCAGCAGCGAGCGTAGCTCAGTGGTAGAGCTCCACCTTGCCAAGG
>CAZEVX010000075.1:0-13230 GCA_964515705.1 uncultured Verrucomicrobiota bacterium
CTCTGGAACCCGGCCCGCGATCCGAAAGCCCTGCTGCGCGATTTCACCGTCGGGTATTTCGGACGCGCCGCCGCCCCGCTGCTGGCCTACCAGCAGGAACTCTGGCGGATCGGCGAGTCGGCCGTTCGCCGCCCGGCCGCCTCGCCGTTCCGCGACCCGGCCGTCTACGAGATCCGCTACACCCCGGACGTGCCGTTCCTGTCGGCGTCCTTTCTGAAGCGCACCGCCGACCGCGTCGCCCGCGCCGCGCGCCTGGCCGCGCGCGACGCGGACCTCCGCCGGCGGGTGGCGCTGGCCAAGCTGCCCCTGCTGTACACCCGGCTGGCCCAAGCCATCGGGGTCATGAACCGCACACGCCGGTTCTGGATGGGCGCGCACAGCCGCCTGCGCCCCGGGGCCCTGCGCCGGCCGGCAACCGACGCCGCCCTGATCCCTTGGATTGACGAGGCGGAGGCCATCGTCCGGCGCGAAGGGATCGCGTATTTCCGCGAGATCATTCTCAACATGGCCGATTTTCCCGAGGCGCAGGCCGCCAACCCAACCGACAGCGAAGCCGTCATCGCCGCCTGGCGCGACCTGGCGGGCCCGCTGCCGCCCTGCCAAATCCGACCGCTCGCCAACCGCTGGGCCTTCCAGACCGACCCCGCGGACCGCGGCGTCCGCGAGGCGTGGTTCGCCGAGGCGTGCGACGACCGCGCCTGGACGCCGATCGTCACCGACCTGGATCCCGGCCCGGGTCATGTCGGCTGGGAGCAGGTCCGGGGATTCGAGACCTACATCGGCACGGCGTGTTACCGGCAATGGTTCCGCCTACCGCGGGAGTTTGCCGCGCACCCCGTCTGGCGCCTGGTGTTCCTGCTCGTCAAGCGCGAGGCCGAGGTCTGGATCAATGGGCGCAAAGCGGCAGCCCAGACGTGTGCCACCACCGGCTACGCCCCGCAGGAGATCGGCGTCAACGAGATGCCGTTCCAGTGCGACCCGCGGCCCTGGCTGAAGCCAACAGGGCCAAACCTCCTGGCCGTGCGCGTGCGCGCCTGGCGCGACGCCCGCGACGCGCGCTGCGGCATCTGCAAGCCCGTGGCGCTGGCGGCGGCCGACCGCGACCTGCCGCTGACCCTGCTCGCCGTCCTTATCCAGGCGGCGCGCGCCGCGCCGGTCCGCCGCGCAACGGCCCGGCGACGGTCCGCCCGGTCGATTTAGGGAATTTCGGGTTGACCCGCCCCCTTTTTTTTTCTATCTTGAATCAAAGGAAACGCGGAAGCGGCCAACGGGCGATTCAACGCAGTCATTGGTGTGCATTTCCATGACGGCCATGAGATACCGTGTCCTGATTGTCTATCTGGCGGCGGCCGCGGCGCTCACCGGGCATGCCGACCGCTATGTGGCGCCCAATGCCCCCTATATGGGGGACCCGTTCAAAGGGTGGCTTTCGGCCGCCACCAGTATCCAGCAAGTCCTGTCCTTTTCCTATAGCAACAATGTCGCCCTGACCAACGGCGAGACGATCTGGGTGTCTAACGGCACCTACGTCTTGAGCGCCTCGGTCATGCCCACCAATACCGTCACCCTGCGCATTTGCGGATTTCGCACCAACACGGCGGCGGTGGTGATTGACGGCGGCCGCGGCGCGTTCTCGAACCGTTGCTTCGTCCTTACCAACGCCAATATCACCATCGAGGGGCTGACGATCTCGAACGGCTGGGGCGACGGCGCCGGCGTCTACATGGACGGCGGGTTGGTCACCAACTGCGTGATCGTCAACGGCCAGGGCCAGACCGCCGGCGGCGTGCACGCCAACGGCGGCACGGTCGCCAACTGCGTCGTCCGCAACAACGCCGGCACCAACGCCGGCGGCGTGTATCTCGGCGGGCCGTCCGCCCGCCTGCTGAACTCCACGGTGACCGGCAACCTGGCCGTGGCGGGGGCTGGCGGCGTCCGCATGGTCGATGGCCTGGTCTCGAACTGCACGCTGGCCTACAACACGACGGCCGGCGAGCCGGCCGACCTGCCGGCCGGCGGCGCGCGCCTCGAGGGCGGCGCCCTGCGGCAGTCGACCCTGGCCAGCAACGCGGCGCCGGCCGGCGGCGCCGGCGGTGCCGTGCTGCTCGGCGGCGGCGCCCTGATGCGCGCCTGCACGCTCCGTGGCAACGACGCGGCAGGGTGGGGCGGGGTGCTGGTCTCCAACGCCCTGGCCGAGGACTGCGTCGTCGCGGCCAATACCGGCGGCGCCGCCGGCGGCGCCGAGCTGCTGGGCGGCGGGATTCTGCGCAGCGCCCTGCTGACCCACAACGTCAATACCAACGGGCACGGGGGCGGCGTCGTCCTGCGCGGAACCGGGGCGCGGGCCGAGCTGCTGAACTGCACCCTGGCCGGCAACTCGGCCGTCGCCGCCGGCGCGCGCGGCGGCGGGCTGTACGACGGCAACGGCACCAACCTGACCGTCGTCAACACGCTGCTGTATATGAACAGCGCCGAGACCAATGCCGATGTGCACCTGACCCTGGGCTCGAACACTAACCGCTTTCTAGCGTGCGGCTACGAATTCTCCTCGCACGCGCTCTCCGCCGCCCGCGGCAACCGCACCGACAATCCGCTCTTCGTCAATCCGTTCGCCGACGACTGGCGGCTGCCGACCAACTCCGTCTACGTGGACCGCGGAACCAACCAGGACTGGATGACCAACGCCGTGTCGCTCGGCGGTCTGCCGCGCATCATGGGGCCGGGGCCGGACGCCGGCGCCTACGAGTACCCCAGTCCCGCGATCCTCTGCGATCCCGCGGCCGCGGCCTTCACGCTTGTGCGGGACGCGACCACCGGGATGACGCTGCGGGTCAGCCAGTCGCCGATGGCCTCCGATTACCCGTCCCAGATTCCCGTGGTCTTCGGCACGGATGTCCCCTGGCTGATCCTCAGCAACAGCGCCGGGACGATTCCCGTGGCCGGCGTCTTCACCAACGCCGTGGGGATCGACGCCGCCGGCCTGGATGCCGGCACCTATACCGGCCATGTCCAGGTGGCGTCCGTCGCCGGCGGCTACGGCGCCTCCAACCAGGTGGCGGTCGTGCTGACTGTCTCGGGCGCCATCACGATCTCGCCGCCGGGCGCCACCAACGCCATCATGGCCGGGCGGGCGCTGCCATCGCAGATCTTTTTCATGTCCCATTCCGGCAACGGGCTGCTTTCGTACGCCATCCAGACCAACGCTTCCTGGCTGACGGTCTCGCCCGTTGCCGGAGTGCTGACCAACACGGCCACTCAACTGCTGACCTTCAGCTACCGGACGACCAACCTCGCGGCGGCCGCCTACACGGCGCGCGCCACGGTGGTCTTTTCCGGGGCGGGCGCCTATTCCCAACGCGTGGACATCGCGCTGAACGTCCTGGACATGTCCGTGGCGCCGGGCGGCCTGACCAACGCCTCGATCGAAGGCAGCACGGCGTCGTCCCGGGTGATCCAGGTCGCCAATGCCGGCGGAGGCGTGTTCGCCTACAGCGCCACGGTGATCGAGGGGGCGCCCTGGCTGACCGTCTCGCCAGCGGCCGCGACCGCCGGGAACACGGTGGTCACGGCGCTCTTCAACACCGTCAGCCTGCCGGCCGGCGACTATACCGGCCGCGTGCGCGTGGCGACGTCGGACGGCGGCGGCGCCACCAGCGACGTCGCGGTCGCCCTGCGCATGTATGCGCGTCCGGTGATCGAACTCCTTCCGGCGGCCTTGACGCAAACGGTCGCCCGCGGCGCCAATCCCACCAACCAGGCTTTTACCCTGCGGAACGCCAGCGGCGCGCCGGCCGTACCGATGCGCTACACCCTGTCCGTCTCGAACCAGGGCGGCGTGGCGCTGATCGGCGGCCTGAGTTCCGGCGGCGGCATCAATACCGGCCAGGCGGACCAGATCAGCGTCCTGTACGCCGACATCGCCACCGTGGCGGCCGGCATGTACACGGCGGCGGTCGTCGTCGCAGGCGTGGACGAGGGGACCGGCTACTGGCCGCTCGGCCAGACCGCGGTCAGCGCGGCCTTGACGGCGCGGGTCGCCGTGGTGGGGCTGCCGCCGCCGACGCTCATCAGCGCCAGCCGGGGCACGGTGCCCAACTACGTGGCGGTGACCTGGGGCGCCGTGCCGCAGGCCAGCCGCTACACGGTCTACCGCGCCCTGACCTTCGACCGGCAGCAGGCGTTGCCGGCGGGCGAGGTCTCCACCAACCGCTTCGAGGATGTCGGCGCGCCGGCCGGCACGCTCTGCTATTACTGGGTGTCGTCCGTCAACCAGTTCGGGGGCGAAGGGGTTCTCAGCACGGCCTGGGCGCAGGGCTTCCGCAAACTCGAGGCCCCCGGCGGCGTCTTCGCGACCGACGGCCAGTACCGCGGCAAGGTGCGGGTGACCTGGTCGCTGGTGGACGGCGCCATCGGCTACCGGGTGTGGCGCGGCCCAGCCGGCGGCAGTTTATCCGCGGTCTATTTCACGCCCGGCGCCCTGTTCGAGGACACAGCCGTGGGCGATGGCGTCCATTACGATTACCGCGTCCAGGCCACCAACGGTCTAATGGGCAGCGCCTTGAGCCTCAAGGACACCGGGTTCGCTATCGGCCTCCCGGCCGCCATCGCGGCCAGCCAGGGCGGCTACGTCGACAAAATCCGCGTGACCTGGTCGCCCGTGGAATCGGCCACTGCCTACGAGGTGTGGCGCGGCGTGCGACCGATCGAACCGCCGGGCGGCGGCGCGGTCTTCGTGGGCACCGCCCTGCTCCCGCTGCTGGATGACACCGGCGTCCCGCCGGGCGTCATGGGCTATTACTGGGTGCGCGCCAAAAACGCCTCGGTCACCGGCGGGTGGTCCGCCTGGGCGCGCGGATACCGGGCATCCCGGGGAGTCAACCTGGCCGTGCGCCAGTTCGTGCTCCTCCCCGGAAACCTGCAAGCCGGCACGGCCGCGGACACCGTGTCCTTCCAACTGGTCAACCAGGCGGGCGCCGACCTGGCCGGGGCCGATGGCACGCTGGCCATTGACTTCTTGGCTTCGACCAGCATGGTGTTCGGCGCGGGCGGCGAACGGTTGCTCGCCAGCCAGACCACCAATATCGCCCTGCCGGTCGGCGCCACAACCGTGGTGCATTTGCCGCGCCGCAGCCTGCGGATGCCGGCGGCCCCGGGCGCCTATTACCTGTTCGCGCGCGCCATGCCCTGTTTTCCATCGTTGCTGGCGGAAACCCAGCCGGCCGACAACATCGCCCGGCGTCAGGGCGTCGTCCGGATCGGCGCGGGCCCCGGGCAGAATTACCAGGTCTTCAACGATTTCGACGGGGACGGGGTCTCCGACCTGGCCGTGTTCCGCAACGGGGAATGGAGCGTGCGCACGCTGGACGGACGCATCCTGGCCGACCATGCCCGGGTATTCCCGATCGCCGTCGGCGTCCCAGTGTTGGGCGATCTCGACGCTGACCGGCGCGCCGACGCGATCCTGTATCACGCCCCGGCGGCGCTCTGGCAGGCGCTCTACTCGGGCAGCGGGTATGCCTGGGTCAGCGGCCTGTTTGGCGGACCGCCGTACCGGGCCCAGGTGGCGGACTATGCGCGCGCCGGACGCGCCCAACCATGCGTCTACGACACGCTCCGCGGGCTGTGGTATATCCTCAACGCCAATGGCGCCATGATGCAGTCGTCCTGGGGCGGCGCCGGGTTTGAACCGGTGCTCGGCGATTTTGACGGGGACGGCGGCTGGGACCTGGCGGTCTACCAGCCGGCCAGCGGGCAGTGGTATATGCAGACGCTGGACGGGCGCCTGCTGGTGGCCGGCGACAAGCTGGGCGGGCCGGAGTTCACCGCCGTGCCCGGCGACTTTGACGGCGACGGGTGTTGGGACGCCGCCGTCTATCACGCGTCCGGCACGTGGTATATCGTGTCGCTGGACGGCCGCGTGCTGGAGTGGAACCTGCTCTGGGGCGGCCCGGGGCGCGTGCCGGTGTTCGGCGATTACGACGGCGACGGCGCCGCCGATCTGGCCTGGTATGAAGAGGCGACCGGGCGCTGGTCCATCCGCACGCTGGACGGGCGCGAGCTCGCCCGCGCTGCTTTCTGGGGCGGCCCCGGGTTCCGCCCCATCACCCCCTGACGGTATCGGCGAGACTATCTCCATGGACAAGGATACGACCCACGCCCTGATCGATCGTCTGCTCAAGGTCCAGGAACAGGATGGCCACATCGCACGGCGCCAGCAGGAACTCGAGGATATTCCCGCCCGCAAACAGGCCGCCCAGGGCAGCCTGAACCAGAAACTGGCCGCCCTCGAATTCGCCCGCGAGCGTATCAAGGCTCGCCAACTCGCGGTCAAACAGATCGAGATCGAGGTCGGCACCCACCGCGATCAGGTCGCCCGCCTGCGCGAACAGCAGTTTCAGATCAAGTCCAATCTGGAGTTCAAGACGCTCAGCCGCGAGATCGAGGGACTCCAGACGCGCATCAAGGAGATCGAGGACCGCGAACTCGAGTTGATGGAGCACGTCGAGGAAGCCCGGCGGGCGGCCGAGCGCCTGCAGGAAGAACTGGCCCGGGAGGAAGCCCGCGTCGCCGGCGAACACCAAAATCTCGAGGCCCGCCGTCAGGTGCTGGAAACGGAACTCGCCCAGTTGCGGCGCGATCGCGACGCGCTGACGGAGGGGCTCGACCCGGCCTGGCTCGGCCGCTATGTGCGCGTCCTGGAAAACCGCGGGGACGTGGCGCTGGTTCCGGCCGAACACTCGGCGTGCGGCGGCTGCCACATGACCCTGATGCCCCACGTCCTCCAGGACATCAAACGCGCCGATACGATCGTCACCTGCACCTTCTGCGGACGGCTCTTGTATTGGCCGCGCTGATCGGATACACTGCTCGGCGTGGCTCGGGCGGCGCAGGCGGACGGTCGCTCCGCGCGCCTTCCCGGAAACGGGATGGCGACGACGGGGAGGAAAGTCCGGACTCCGCAGGGCAGGGCGTCCCGGTGTAGTGCCGGGGGCTCTTTCGGCAAACGAAAGAGACGGACAGTGCCACAGAAACAAACCGCCTGGCGGCGCGATCGCGCGGCGCCCGGTAAGGGTGAAACGGCGGTGTAAGAGACCACCGCTCCGGCCGTGAGGCCGGAGGCAAGGCAAACCCCGCCCGGAGCAAGATCCAATAGGCGCCGTAAAGGCGGCCCGTCTTAGGTCCGGATCGTCGGACCTCGGCGCCGGGTAGATCGCCAACGGCCGATATGCCCCGTGACGGCGCGAGCCGGAAACATGGGGGGCGGCCAGATAAATGACCGTCGCGCCGCGGCGCGGGTTCCCCGTGGGACCCGTCCCGGCGAACAGAATCCGGCTTACAGCCTGCCCGCCCCAGCCTTGGCTGTCGAGCCGGAAGTTGCGCGGGGGTCCCGATGGTTGTTGCCATGTTCCCGTCCCTGGTCCGTCGCCTCGACGCGCTGGCGGTGGGACTGTGCCTGGCGGCCGCCGGCGTGTTCGCGCTGACGCAGCTCCGCGATGCCCGGGCGCGCAGCGCACCCGCCGTCCCGCCGCCCGGCTGGCCCGGCGCCGCGCCGGCCGACCTGGCCGTCGACCCCGCCGTCTTCCCGCGAGCCGCGGAACACGCGCCCGATCCCGCCGGCACGCTCGCCAGACGCTTTCGCCTGGCCGGTACCTTCACGGCCGTCGCCGGGCTGCAGCAGACCCGCAAGGCGGTGCTGGACGACCGGGACGGCAATGTCCAACGCTTGGTCTCGGAAGGGGACCTCGTGGAGGCCGACATCCGGCTCACCGGCGTCGCGCGCGACCGCGTGCGCTTGCGCCAGGGCGCCCGCGAGGAAACCCTCTTTCTCAGTTTCGCCACGGGTGTTCCGGGAGCGGACGCCGCGCCAGGGCAGGGGACGCCGCCGGATGCCGCACGGACGGAGGGACCGGGAACGGTCTCGCGCTTCGGGCGCCAGGTCGCCGACAACCGCTGGCTGGTGGACCGCGCGGCCGTGCTGGCCTATTACCGCGAGTTGCTCGCGCAGAGCGACCGGCTGGCCAAGGTCTTCGAGTCGTTGAAGCCGGTCTACCAGGACCAGGCCATTCGCGGTTATACGCTCGACGTCGAGGGCGAGGCCGAACTGTTCTCCGCCTTCGGGTTGCGCCAGGGCGATGTCATCCGCACGGTCAACTCCATGCCCATGGTCAGCCAGAGTCGCGCCGAATATTTCATCCACGAGTTTGTCCAGGACCGCGTCTCGGCGTTCGTGATCGACATCGAGCGCCAGAATCGCCCCGAAAAACTGGTCTATCTTGTCCGGTAATGCGCCGGCAGGTATTCCTGGCGCTGCTGCTGTCTAGTGTGCGCCCCCATGCTCCGCGGAAGCAATCCACCTACCTATGGTGCTTTTTATCACCCAATAGTAGACATAAGATATATTATGCGACGTTACGTGGATTGCCAATCGGGGGTTCGCGTGGGTTTGCAGCGGACAATACGCCCGGCCGCTTGCCATGGCGGCGTTCTAGTCGCGGCTGGATGCAGCACGGGATTGGCGCCATACACGCCAGCGGCTGGCGGTCAAAACGAATACACGATGCTGCCGCCCGCAGTCACGGCGTCAAAGTAGTATTGCAGATGGCCGCCGAGCGATAGATTGTGCGCGGCAAATACCACCACGCTCCCGGCAATGCCGTAGCGGTGGGATTCGTCAAAATCATCGCGAGCCCCATGGCTATCTACATGACCGCTGATCTTCGAGACCGCCGGTCCGACCGCCAAGGCCAGACTGTATGGGTACCGCCCGATGTCCCCGGGTTTGGTGGTGAAGATTTCGTAGTTCAACGTCAGGGTTCCGAACCAGTCGCTCCACTCAACGGATTGCTGCTCGGGATTCCCGGATCGGAACTGTCCATATTCGCCCAGGGCGCGGATGCTGCAGCGGCCGGCCATAAACTCCGGGTCTTCGATGTCGATCTGCCAGACGTTGACATGCAATCCACCGGACCATTTGACCTTGTCGCTGCCGCGCTTGTCTGCGTTGCCGACCTTGGCCTGGCATCCGCCAAGCGTTCCGAACAGCGTCACGCGATCGAGAAACTCATAGCTGGCAATCGCGGAATACACATACGCGTCTAACCTCGCCGTGCGCCCGTTCTCAAACTTGAGATCGCGTTTTACGGCGTCGAACTGGAGGCCGACGCTGAAAGGATCCAACGTGTTCTGGCGGATCAGGGTTTCGCGGCCATCGCTGGCGGTCATCGTGGCCGACCAGGAGACGGCCGCGGTCAGCAGCAACATTCCAAGCACCATGGGTCCGGACGGGCGCGGCGTGGTCATGAGCGTCTCCCTGGTTGGACGGGCAAGCCGAGGCTGTGGCCGTGTCGGTCTCGAACGATGTCGGCGGCGTGCGCGTGGCGCCCGCGCGCCGCGATCCCCTACTCTGTCTGCCATCCCCACCGCTTGGACAGGGGCCAGTAGATGAAAAACGCCGGGCCGACGAGGTACGGCGCGCGCACGGGGCCCCAGTAGCGGCTGTCAAGACTGTTGCGCTGGTTGTCGCCGCAGGCGAAATAGTCCTGGCCGCCCAGGGACACCTGGTTGCTGTGGGCGCGCAGGTAGTCGCCTGTCAGCACGTATCCGCAGTATCCCGGCCGGCATTCGGTGATCCGCCGGAGGCTGGGCGGCCGGGAGACCGGCTGTCCGTTGACCAGCAGCCGCGGCGGGTCAATGCTGAGGCGCTCGCTCGGCAGGCCGACGAGCCGCTTGACGTAATGTTCATTGGTCTTGATTTGGGGATGGTGGATGCCGCGGGTGGTGAACACCATGATCTCGCCGCGGCGCGGCGCGCGGACTTGCCAGGCGATCTTATTGACGAAGATATGGTCGCCGGCCAGGCGCCGGCCGCTGGCCAGGAGTTGGCCGGGCATCACCGGTTCGCCCTCGGCGACGTGCTCGGTCATGCCGTCGGGGATGCGGTGCGCGATGCCGCCGACGACGAACAGGCGGCCTTCCGGGAGGGACACGACGCGCACCTGCCCCGCGGCGCGCGCGCGGATGTCCTCGTACCAGGCGCCCAGGAGCGCCCATTTCGCCAGCCGCAGCGGAAGGATGCGATCGCAGATGTCGGGGCGCGGCTGGGGTTGGTAATGGATGCCGAAGAGGCTCGGCGCCATGGAGGACGTGGGGATTTTGAAGGGCTGGACGATGTAGGTGCGGAAGGCCATGGCGACCGCCAGGGCGACGGCTGCGACCTCGATGTTTTCGCGCAGCCAGGACCAGCGCCGCGGAGGGACCAGCGCGGCGATGGCGGTCGCCAGGGCCTCCCCGGTCGCCGCCTGGCAGGCCGCGTCGCCGCGGCGCCGGGCGTCGCGCGCCGCCTGCCGGGCGGCGTCCAGGCGGGCGAGGTCGGCGGGCGCCGCCACGTCCTCGCGCAGGGCGCGCACGTGGCGGGCTTCCCGGACCAGGTGCCGCAGGCGTTTTCGCAGACGGTAGCGCGCGAGGACATGCATGGGGGCGTGCGGCTCCTCACCCGTTGGATTTCAAGACCGAGACGAAGGCTTCCTGGGGCACATGGACCTTGCCGACCTGCTTCATGCGTTTCTTGCCTTCCTTCTGGCGTTCCAGCAGCTTGCGCTTGCGGGTGATGTCGCCGCCGTAGCACTTGGCGGTCACGTCCTTGCGCAGGGCGCGGATCGTCTCGCGGGCGATGATGGTCTTGCCGATGGCCGCCTGCACGGGCACGGCAAAGAGGTGCGGCGGGATGACCTCCTTGAGCGCGGCGCACATTTGCCGCCCGCGCGCCTCGGCCTTGGCGCGGTGGATCAGGCAGGAAAAGGCGTCCACCGGCTCGCCGTTGAGCAGGATATCGAGCCGCACGAGATCGCTGGGCTGGTAGCCGTGGTGCTCGTAATCCATCGAGGCGTAGCCATGGCTGACACTCTTGAGGATGTCGTAGAAGTCCACCAGGATTTCGTTCAGGGGCATGGCGGCGGTCAGCATCACGCGCTGGCGGTCGAGCGACTCGGTCTTCTCGACCGCGCCGCGCCGGTCCATGATCAGCTTGATCAGGTCGCTGATGTGCTCGTTGCGGCAGATCAGGAAGGCGCGGATCATCGGCTCCTCGATGCGCTCGATACGGGTGAGGTCCGGCATCCGCATGGGATTGTCCACCGGCAGCATGTCGCCGGTTTTGAGATAGACATGGTAGACCACGGCCGGATAGGTGCTGATGAGGTCCAGGTCGTGTTCGCGCCGCAGGCGTTCCTGGACGATATCGAGGTGCAGTAGCCCGAGAAACCCGCAGCGGAATCCGAACCCGAGCGCCGCCGAGGATTCGGCCTGGTAGGTAAAGGCGCTGTCGTTGAGGCTGAGGCGCTCCAGGCCGGACTGGAGTTTTTCGTAGTCGGCGGTGTTGACCGGGTAGAGGCCGCTGAACACCATCGGCTGGACCTGCTTGAACCCGGGCAAGGGGGTGCGCGCCGGCTGCTGGGCGGTGGTCACCGTGTCGCCGATCCGGATGTCGCGGGGGTGCTTAATCGTTGCCACGAGGTACCCCACCTGGCCGGCGGTCAGCGCCGCCACCGGCCCGGGCTTGGGCGTGAAGCGTCCAACTTCCTTGATCTCGCCGCTGAAGCCGGTGCCCAGGAACCGGATACGGTCGCCGGCCCGCAGCGCGCCGTCCACGATGCGCACGGTCGGCATGACGCCGCGGTAAGGATCGTAGATCGAATCGAACACCAGGGCGCGGGTGCCCTCGGCGGGATTCGTGGCGGGCGGCGGGACGCGCCGCACGATCAGCTCCATCAGCTCCGCCACGCCCTGGCCGGTTTTCGCGCTGGTCAGCACGCCGTCCTCGGATCGCACCCCGAGCAACTCCTCCAGCTGTCGCGACACGGCGGGAACGTCGGCGGTGGCCAGGTCGATCTTGTTGATCACCGGGATGATCGCCAGGTCGTGTTCCATGGCCAGGAAGGCGTTGGCCACGGTCTGGGCCTCGACGCCCTGGGCGGCGTCCACCAGCAGCACGGCCCCGTGGCAGGCGGCCATGCTGCGCGAGACTTCGTAGCTGAAGTCCACGTGGCCGGGGGTGTCGAGCAGGTTGAACTCGTAGTCCTGCCCGTCGCGCGCTTGGTAGCGCATGGTGACCGGGTGGCTCTTGATGGTGATGCCGCGTTCGCGCTCGAGGTCCATGCTGTCGAGCAGTTGGTCGCGGAACTCGCGGGCCTCGACGGTGTGCGTCAGTTGCAGCATGCGGTCGGCCAGGGTGGACTTGCCGTGGTCAATGTGGGCAATGATGCAGAAGTTGCGGATGCGTGACAGGTCCAGGCTCATGCCTGGGTTCCGAAGGCCGCGCGGGCCGCCTCCCGCATCGCGCGGAGTTCCGCGGCCATGTCGCGCGCCCGGTACAGGGCGCTTCCGGCGACCAGGCAGGTCGCCCCCGCGGCCGCGGCCTGCGGGGCGGTCCGCCGATCGACGCCGCCGTCCACGGAGATCTGCAATGGGCGCGTTCCGCTCTCGCGGCCGGCCCGGCGCGCCCAGCGCCGCACGGCGGCGATCTTGGGCAACACCTCCGGCATGAACGCCTGGCCGCCAAACCCGGGGTGCACGGTCATGCACAGCACTTCATCGGCCTCGTCCAGAAACGGTTCGAGGGCCTCGAAGGGCGTCTCGGGATTGGCCACCACGCCCGGCCGGGCGCCCAGCGCGCGGATTTGCCGCAGGGTGCCGGCCACGTCGGCGGCGGACTCCACGTGGACCGTGATGACCGAGGCGCCCGCCTCCACGAAGGCCGGCGCCAGGGTGTCGGGCCGTGTCAGCATCAGGTGCACGTCGAGCGGGATCGCCAGGCAGCGCCGCGCCATGCGGACGACGTCCGGACCCATGGTCAGGTTGGGCACGAAATGCCCGTCCATGATGTCGAGGTGCAGGGCGTCGGCCCCGGCGGCTTCGGCCTGGCGCGCCGAGGCTTCGAGACGCCCAAAATCGCCGGCCAGGAGCGACGGCCGGATTTCCAGTGCGGGTGCAGTCATGGCCGGGCACGTTACCAGAAGCGCGCCCGGCATGCAATCGGCGAATCGGGCCTGCGGTTCGACAGCGTCCGCCAGCGGGATCGGTCCGCGGCTCGCTCGGAGAGGTTGCCGCGCCACGGATGTCGGCGTGCCGGGTGGCACGAGGTCGCCGACCGAGCCGCTGCCAACCCAACACTGCGGGAGTTGCGCCTGCCCCTGTTGCCCCGTCAGGCGCCAGACCGTGCGCCTGCGGCTCGGC
>CAZEVX010000076.1:0-13192 GCA_964515705.1 uncultured Verrucomicrobiota bacterium
CGAGCCGCAGGCGCACGGTCTGGCGCCTGACGGGGCAACAGGGGCAGGCGCAACTACCGCGGTTTTTGGGGCGCCGGGCCGTCCTCCAGCACCCGGCGCACGCGGGCGCCCAGCGCGCAGAACACCTCGTGCGGCAGCGTGCCCAGCCGCCGCGCCAGGGCGCCGGCCGCATGGGGGTCCCGCGGATCCGCGCTGATCACCGTGACAACGGTGCCGGGACCCACCTCGGGCGCGTCCGTCAGGTCCACCAGCGTCAGGTCCATGCTGACCCGGCCAACCACCGGCATGCGGCGGCGCCCGGCGCTCACCACGCCGCGGTTCGACCAGCGCCGGTCGTAGCCGTCGGCATACCCGATCGGCAGGAGCCCGAGGCGCGCGGGACGGCGCGCCACGAAGGCGCCGCCATACCCGCAGGCCGCCCCGCGCGGCAGGCGCTTGACCAACACCACCGGGACCTCGAGGCGCAACGCCGGCCGCAGGGATGCCGCCCCCCGCACACCGGGCGCCACGTACCCGTAGAGGGCGATGCCCGGTCGGGCCATGTCCAAGGCGGTGTCCGGCAGGGTGAAGATCGCCGCGCTGTTGGCGAGGTGCCGGATCGGAACGCGCACGCCGCGCGCCGCCAGCTTGGCCAACACGCCGCGAAACCGCGCGGCCTGGCGCCGGGCCGACGCCAGGTCGCGCAGGTCGGCCCCGGCGAAATGGCTGAAGACGCCTTCGAGCGCCAGGCCCGGCGCCGCCGCGGCGCGGCCGGCGAGCGCCACCGCCGACGCCCATGGACATCCGCTGCGGTGCATCCCGGTGTCCACCTTGAGATGCACCCGCAGGGGGCGCCGGCCGCGGCGCCGCCGGCCCCAGGCCTCGAGCAACGCCAGGCCGGCGGAACCCGCCAGCGTCGCCCGGATTCCGGCATCCGCCATGAGGTCGGCCTGCTCCCGTGCCGCCGCCGGCCCCAGGCACGGTTCAAGGGGACACAGCGCCAGAATCGGCTCGCGCACACCGGCGGCGCGCAGGCGCAGGGCTTCCTCGAGGGTCGCCACGCCCCAGAAGGCGATGCCCGCGTCGGCCAGCGCCGTCGTCACCAGGGCGGCCCCGTGCCCGTAGGCGTCGGCCTTGACCATCGCGCACAGCGGCACGCCGGCCGCCGCCCGCAGCACCGCCGTGTTGTGGCGCAACGCCGAGCGGCTGACGGTCGCCACCGGCGCCGCCGACGCCCTTGTTACGCGTTCTGGATCCACGCCTGCACCTTGTCGCCCAGGCGCAGCGCGGCCTGCTGCAGCCAGAGCACGGCATCATAGCCAAACGCCACCAGGACGGCCCCCGCCGCCGCCCGCGCCGGCAACAGCCCGCATACACACAGCAGGTAATACAGCGGGTAGCCCGGGACCACCAGCGCCAACAGTCCCTCGACCATCGTGTCGGCCAGCGCTAGCACGATCCCCAGCAGATACACGGCCGCCACCGCCAGCAACCCGTACACCTTGAGGGATTCCAGCGAAACTCCCGGCCAGCCGGTACGGAAGCGCACGGCCGCCAGGGCGCCGCCCAGCAGGAGGAACAGCACCCAACTCGCGATCTCACGCCGCCGGCCAACCCGCGCACGGCGCCGCTCGGCCGACGACAGCGCCGGACGCAGGGCGGCGGCGGAGACCCCCGTCGTCCCCGCCGGATCGAGGCGGGCGGGCGCAGGCGGCCGGTGCCGCACCCGCAGGCCGCCCGCCGAATCCGGCGGGCCGCCCGAACCGGCGCCCGGCGGCGGCCCCGAAAGATTCGTCATGGCGTGTCCCCGCGCATCAGGCCGGGCCGGCGGCCCGGCCGGGTGCCGGCCGAAACGCCGGAACGGCCAGCGTTCCGTTGTGGAACTCGATGACGTGCCCCTTGTCCACCAGCCAGCGCAGGGCCTGCAGGACCTCGGCGACTTCCGGCGCGCCCGGCGCGAGGGCGGGGTACAGAGCGGCCAGCAGGTCCTGGCGTCGGAGGCCCGGGTTGCGGTGCAGCCCCTCGAGGATGGCGCGCACAACCGGCGTGGCGCCGGCCGGGTCCAGGGGATGCGGCGCGATCGCGGCGACGAACATGGCTTTGCCCGACGAGCGGAACGGGTGCAGCCCGAGATGCCGGAACGCCGGCTGGATGGCCATCGCCAGGTTCAGGGGAAACCGCGTCTCCCGCGCCCAGGCGTCCTCGATGGCCTGGCGCAGGCGGGCATCCTCCGTCTCCCGGCAGACGACGCCCGGCGTGATGAAGCGCGCGCCGTCCCGGATCAGGCCGCGCTCGTAGTGCGCGCGGAAATGCGCCTCCATCTCCGAGCGCCGCTTGAACTCCAGCGGCGGTTCGGCGCGCCGGGTGCGGTAGACGGCCTGGCGGACACACTGGGCCTTCCAGCGCTCGATCAGCGCCGGGTCGGTCTCGTTGACAATCCGCTGGCGGTAGGCCTCCAGCGACATGTTGGCAAAGCGGGTCCGATGCAGATCCAGCACCCGCTCGTTGAACGCATGGTGATTCGGCGGGCCGAGCAACTCGCCGGACAGCGGGCAACGCGCCACGCACCGGAACTGGCCCTTGGGCGGCTCGACCTCGATGTCCTCGCGGTGGTAATAGAGATCGCCATGCCGGGCCAGTACGTGGGTCGCCACACCCGTCCGATCGAGAAAGACCTGCTTGCAGAGCGCGCACTGAAACAGGCGCGCCAGCCCCGCGCGCTCGGCCTCGGGCGCCAGTTCCTGCTTGACGGCATAAAACTCGGGCTTGCTCAAAAACAGCGCCGCCACCTCGAACAGCGGATAGGCGCGCCCGGACCGAAGCATCTGATCGGCCAGCGGCTTCAGCCCCGCGCGCTCGGGAATAAAGGCGATCCTGACCGGAATCCGCTCGGGTTCGGGACGGGCGGGCGCCGGGCGCTCCCCGCCGGGCCGCGGGCGTCCGCGGGATGCCGGCCGGCGCTCGGGGTCTGCCCGCCCAGCGCGCCCGGCGAACGGCGGAGAACGGCGGCGGCCCTCCTCGCGCCGCGGCCGATCATGCGCGCGGCCCTCGAACCGTACGGAGGGAGTCTGACTGGCCGGCTGGCGGGCCCACTCGGGCACAAAGTTCAGGTCAATGACTTGGTCCCCGGTGTCGCTCATGCCCGGCAGGCTCTCGTGCGGCTGTCTGGCGCGCCGCTGGCCGTCCGCTTACCCGGCCCGGTCATCGGGTGGGGTCTCGTCGTCCGGTTCCGCGGGACGGGCCTCGTTACCAGGCGCCGGGCCGCGCTCCCCGGCCATCAGGTCGCGGGCCAGGTCGTTGGCCGTGCGCCGGAATTCTCCCAGGGTTTTCCCGAGCGTCCGCGCGATCCCCGGCAGCCGGTCGGCGCCGAACAGCAGCAGCAACACGACCAGGACGACCAGGATCTCGCCCGCCCCCATCGAACTCCCGAAGAACCCCAGCGGCGCATGCATGGGCGGTGTCCCCCCCGCGCGGCGCCTGCGCCCCGCCGCGGCGCGTCAGCGCTTGAAACAGCGGAGTTCCGCGCGGCGGTTGAGGCGCCAGTCGGCTTCGTCGTGACCCATGGCCGCCGGCTGTTCTTCGCCGCAGCTCTTGGTCTGAAGGACGGCGCCGTCGACGCCGAGCCCGATCAGGTACGCCCGCACCGCCAGGGCGCGGCGCTCGCCGAGGGCCATGTTATACTCGGCGCTGCCGCGCTCGTCGCAGTGGCCCTCGATCAGGACCCCGTGGTCGGCGTGTCGCTTGAGGTGCTCGCCAGCCGCTTCCACCTTGGCGCGCTCGGATTCCTGGATCTGGGCGCTGTCGTAGTCAAAGAGCACGGGGTCGAACTTGATCTCCGGCAGGAAGTTCAAGTCGCCCGCCATCCGGGACGCCAGGGCCGCCCCGTGGTCTCCCGCCCCAAACTCGCTCCCCGGCGTCACGCCGCCGATGTTGTCGCCGGCGCCGGGTCCGGCCGCCGTCGGGCGCCGCCGACATCCCGTCGTCCCCATCGCCGCCAGGCACGCCACGACCAACAGGCTGATCCACACGCGATTCTTCATCCGATGTCCCCCAGAGTTGCGGCTCCGTCCCGCGGCACCATCACTTGGAGCTGTCGGGCGCATGCCAGTCGCCCGTCTCCGATTCCGGCAGCAGAGGGTGGCAAGTGCCGCCCTGCGTGTCAACCACAAAAATACGCGACCGATACTGCTGGCTGCGCATGCACAGGACGTGGCGGCCGTCCGGCAGCCAGGAGGGGTCTTCGTAGTTGGCATCCGGCGGGGTCACCGCCCGGACCTCCCGCGTTTCCGGGTGAATCACACTCAACTGGTACTGCCCGCCCCACAGGCTGCTGCAGACCAGCCACCCGCGGGTGCCCCAGTCGGGGTCGACGTTCTGGGCGCCGCGGCTGGTCAGGCGCCGGGGGGCGCCGCCGGCGCGGTCCAGCAGGTAGACCTGGGGCGCCCCGGAGACATCCGAAACAAAGGCGATCTGGCGGCCGTCGGGCGACCAGGACGGGCTGGCTTCCGCCGCGCGCGGCGTGCGCGTCAGGCGCGTCAGGCGCCCGCCCGTGAGCGCCATGACATACAGTTCCGGGTTGCCGTCGCGCGACAGAATCAGCGCCACGTCCCGGCCGTCCGGGGACAGCGCGGCGCTGGAGTTCAACCCGGGGAAGCGGGCGATACAGCGGCGGTCGCCGCTGCGGAGGTCCACCAGGTACACGTCGGGGAACTGGGAACGGAACGAGGTGTAGACGAACCGCTGGCCGTCGGACGCCCACTTGGGAGACTGGCTGATGGTGCCGTCGCTGGTCAACTGGCGCAAGCCGTACCCGTCGGCGTCGCAGAGATAGACCTCCTTGTGCCCCGTGCGGCTGCCCACCAGCAGGACGCGCGCCGAGGCCATCCCCTTGACGCCGGTGAGCGCGAGCACGACGTCGTCGGCGACCCGGTGCGCCAAGCGCCGCGCCTCGGCCGCCGCGGCCGCGTAGGACCGGGACAGCAGGGCGCGGCGCTCGGCCGCGGCATAGGCCTCGCCGCGCACCGCGAGCCGGTCGCCGTCCACGCCGGCCTCGCCGAGCAGCGCAAATTCCGCTCCGCTGCCGCCCCCGAGCGCGAACCAGCCGGAGCGCGCCAGGTCGGCCTCGAGCACCTGCCGGAACAGGGCGCCGGCCCCGGCCGGCGGCGCCGCGAAGCGTGTCAGGTCGAGACTGGCGATCTCGCGCATGCCCTTGGTGACCGTGACCTGCGCCCGGCCGCCGGCGGCGCCCAGCCCCGCCAGCAACATCCACCCGATCCAGCGTCTGATCATGCCGCGCCCGCCCTCCGTGAAGTCCGCGCTCCGTCCGGTGACGCCCGCGACTATACCCACCCGGACGCGCGACGCAAGCCCTGAAATGCCGCCGGCGCCGCGACGGCGGGAGCCTCGCCCTCCACGTCCTCCCGTCGGTCAGCGTGCAGGCGTTCCTTGACGACTCCACGTGGAGGGCGAAGCTGCGCGGAGCCGTTCCCGTGCGCGGATCGCGCCGGGAGTGACCGCGGGCAGGCGCAAGTCTCGCGGTTTTGAGTGTCCGTTTTGGACTTGACGTTTATTTCTGATTTCGTATATTTCACTCCATGGACATTTCGACAACACAAAGATCCGCGCCCCTGAGCCTGCCGGCCTTCGCCGACCGGCTGCTGCCGCTGATGGCCTCCCTGATGACGCTGATGGTGCGGCGCGACCACAACTACCTGGCGCGCGGCCTGATTACCTTCCCCCAACTGATGGCCCTGCGCCTCCTGGAAGCGCATCCCGACACCCCCATGCACGTCCTGGCGGCAACGCTCGACTGCACCGGATCGACGGCCACCGGCCTGGTGGACCGCCTCGTCCGGCTGGGCTTGGCGCGGCGGCGCGCCGGCACGGCCGACCGCCGGGCGGTCCTGGCCGACATCACGCCCAAGGGCCGCCGCATCCTGCGGGAGTTCCGGGAGGAAAAGCGCGCCATGATTTTGGACACCTTCCGGCACATCGCGCCCGTCGACCGCGCCCGGTACCTAGACACCCTCGCCAAGATCGCGACGATCCTCGGCGCCCGCACGGCCCCGCTGCGCGCCCGCCGCCGCACCGCCCGGCTGGGCGCCTTGCTGGCCGCCGGCCTGGCGGCCGGAATGGCGGCGGCCGGGAGCTACCGCGCCCCGACGCCGGCCGAGGCGGCGGTGCCAACCGGGTTCGACCGCGCCGTCTACGCCGCCGGCGCCGCCGCCCCCGTCACGCTGCCGCTCCACCGCGCGGATTGCCTGGCGTATGCCCTGGACGGCAACCTGGGCCTGCGCGTCCGGCGCCTCGACCCAGTCCTGCGCACCGGCGACCTGGTCGTGGCGCGGGCGGCCTTCGAACCGAGCCTGGTGGCCGGCGCCAAGCTGGCCGACTCCACCGAGCGCTCGGCCACCCTGATGAGCAGCAACGTGGCCCACTCGCGCCAGGCGGACGCGTCCTTCAGTCTGACGGGACTATTGCCCCTGGGAACGCGTTACGACCTGGGCCTGCGCGCCGACAAGCTTACCAGCAGTTCGACCTTCCAGACGATCAATCCGGCCTTTCACGCCGAGCCGCAGGTGACGCTGACCCAGCCGCTGCTGCGGGGCGCCGGCCTGGCGGTCAACCGCGCGGCCATCCGGATCGCCCGGACCCAGCTGCAGATGTCGGACCTGCAAGTGCGCGAGACCGCCATGGACGTGGTCAGCCGCACGCTGGCCGCCTATGCCGCCCTGTACGACGCGCGCGCCCGGCACGCCATCGAGCTGGAAGCCCTCGATCGCACCGAACGCCTGCTGGCGATCAACCGCGAGCGCTATGCCAAGGGGCTGATCAGCTCGGTGGACCTGCTGGAGACCGAGACCGCCGTGGCGGCACGGCGCAAGGTGCTGATCGAGACGGAATCGGCCCTGCAGCAGGCCGAGGACGCCCTGAAACTCGTGACCAACCTGGTGCGCGACCCCGCGCGCTGGAACGCCCGGATCGACCTGCTCGACGCGCCAGAACTGAACGTCCAGTCCGTGGACCTGGTCGCCAGCCTGGAGCGGGCGTTTTCGAACCGCCCGGACTACGCCGCCCGGAAACTGGCACTCGCCAACCAGGACGTCCAGATTGAGGTGGCCCGCAATGCCCGGCTGCCGACGGTCGACCTGGTGGGCAGCTTCGGACTGAACGGGCTGGACGACCATCTCCAGGGCGCCTTCGACGGCCTGCGCCGCGACTACAAAGATTGGATGGTGGGCGTCCAGGTCACGATCCCGTGGGGCCGCGGAGACCGCGCCACCTATGCCCGGCGGCAATGGGAAAAAATCCAGGCCCTGCTGGACCTGCAGCGCTTCGAACAAACAATGATCCTGGAGGTGCGCGACCGGGTCCGCGAAGTTGGGATCCAGTATCGCCAGGCCGAGGCCGCGCGGCTGTCGGCCGACCTTGAGACGCGCCACCTCGCCGCCCAGCAGGACCGCTACGGCGCGGGCCAGGTGAGCACCCACGACATGCTCGATTACCAGAACCGGCTGGCCTCCGCCCGCCGCGATTACGCCAAGGCCCTGCTGGATTACCAGGTGGCCCTGATTCGCCTGGACCAGGCCGAAGGCACGACCCTCGCCAAGCACGCCATCACCCTGGAGCCCTGACCATGAAGCGCCCCTGCCCGTCTGTCGTCACGCCCGGCCTGCTGGCCGCCCTGCTGCTGGCCGGCGGCGCCGCCGGCTGCCGCCGCGCGGCGCCGGCGGCCGCCGACGCGCCGATCCCGGTCCGTGTCCGCGCGGTCGAGCGGCGCTTGATGAAGCGGACGCTGGACTATGCCGGAACCATCCGCGCCGCGGAAGAAGCCACGGTCTTCCCGAAGGTCGCCGGCAAGGTCAAGGCCAAGCTCAAGGACGAAGGGGCGCCGGTGGCCAAGGACGAAGCCCTGGCCGTGATCGACCGCGACGAGGTTGGCTTTACCTACGAGCCGGCTCCCGTCGAAAGCCCGCTCGCCGGAATCGTCGGCCGGATGTTCGTGGATCTCGGCACGGCGGTCACCCCGCAAACGCCGATCGCCCTGGTCGTGGCCATGGACACCGTCGAACTGCTGGTCCAGGCCCCCGAGCATTACCTGCCCGGCATCCACACCGGCCAAACCGTCGAGTGCGCCGTGTCGGCCTGGCCCGGCGCGGTGTTCACGGGGCGGGTTACCCAGGTCAGCCCGATCGTCGACCTCGAGACCCGCGCCGCCCCGGTGGAAGTGACCCTGCCGAACGCCGGCCACCGGCTCTCCCCGGGCATGTTCGCCCGGGCGCGCCTGATCCTCGAGGCCCACCCCGGCGCCCCCGCAATTCCGCACGAGGCCATCTTGGGCCGGTCGCCCGATGAATACGTCTACGTGGTCAGCAACGGCCTGGCGGCGACCCGCGACGTGCGCACCGGCCTGCGGGAAGGCGCTCTAGTCGAAATCACGGCCGGCCTGCAGCCGGGCGACCCGGTCGTCATCATGGGCCAGCAGCGCCTGCATACCGGCGTCCGCGTGACCACGGACGCCGACCCCAGCGCGACCGACTGACACGCCGCGCCGCCACCCGCATCCCATCCGGAACATCCGAGGCCCCATGAATTTACCCGCGTTCGGCGTCCGTCGCCCGGTCACCAATCTGATGATCTTCCTCGGGATCATCCTGGTGTCGCTCTATGCCCTGACGCGGCTCGGCGTGGACATGATGCCGGAGATCGAGCCGCCGGCCATCTCGGTGATCGCCTCCTATCCCGGGGCCAGCCCGGAAGACGTCGAGAGCAAGGTGACCGAGCCGCTCGAAAACCAGTTGGCGACGACCCCGGGTCTCGAGAAGATCACCTCGCGCTCGATGGAGGGCGCGGCGGTCATCACCCTCAAGTTCCTCTGGGGCGTCAACCTCGATGAGGCATCCAACGACATCCGCGACCGGATCGAGATGGCCAAACGGGTCCTGCCGGACATCCCCGACGAGATGGAGAATCCCTTCATCTTCAAGTTCAACACGGCCATGATGCCGTTCCTGTTCATCGGGTTCACGGCCGACCGCAGTTATCCGGATCTCTACGACCTGCTGGACAAGCGCGTCGGCGACGCCCTGCGGCAGTTGCCGGGCGTCGGCACCGTCCAGTTCTACGGCGGCCTGCGCCGCCAGATCAACGTCTGGGTGGACAAGACGCGCCTCGAGAGCGCCGGGTTTTCGATCCTCGACCTGAACACCGTGCTGGCCCGCGAAAACATCACCCAGCCGGTCGGTTCGCTCAAGTCCGGCCTGACCGAATACCTGCTGCGGCTGCCGGGCGAGTTCGCCAGCCCGGCCGACATCGAGCGGGTAATTCTCGGCCGGCGCAACGGCAGCCTGATCTACCTGAAGGACGTCGCCCGCGTCGAGGACGGGTTCATGGAACAGGACACCATCGTGCGGGTCAACGGCCGCCCGGGCATGGCCATGACCGTGCAAAAACAAATCGGCGTCAACACCGTCGAGGTCGCCAAGCGCGTCAAGCGGCGGTTGGCGTCCCTGACGGCGACCCTGCCGGCGGACATCCGCATGTTCGTCGTCATGGACACCTCGCAGGAGATCCTCGATTCGCTCGGCACCCTGCGGTCGACCGTGTTTGTCGCGGCGGTGCTGGTGATCCTGGTGACCTGGTTCTTCCTGCAGCATCTCCGGCCGAGCCTGATCATCGCCTTGACCATCCCCTTCTCCCTGCTGATCGCCTTCATCTACCTGTTCCTGTCGGGCAAGACCATCAACGTCATCAGCCTGTCGTCGCTGACGATCGCCATCGGGATGGTGGTGGACAACGCCATCGTGATGGTGGACAACATCATGCGGCACCTGGCGCGCGGCGAACGGCCGCGCGAGGCCTCGATGTTCGGCGCCTCGGAAATGATGCTGTCGGTGGCCGCCTCGACGGCGACGACCATCGTGGTCTTTCTGCCGATGATGTTCGTCTCCGGGGTCGTCGGCATCATGTTCGGGGAACTGGCGGTGATCGTCTGCGTGACGCTGGCGGCCTCGCTGTTCACGGCCGCCACCTTCACGCCGATGCTGACCTCGCAGTGGCTCCGCCGCCCGGCGGCGCCCGGCGGCGCTGTCGCGCCGCGCCGCGGGACCGCCCTCGGCAGCGCCGTCGCGGCGCGGACCGAGCGCTGGCTCTCCTCCTGGGAACGGGGCTACGCCGCGGCCTTGGCCTGGTCGCTCGGCCATCGCAAGACGATCGTCTTGGGGTTCAGCGCCGTCTTCCTCGGCAGCCTGCTGCTGACGCGCTTCGTGGGCAACGAGTTCATCCCCGAGGAGGATTCCGGGGACTTGAGCGTGACCGTGCACCTGCCGATCGGCACGCGGGTCGAGGAGACCGACCGCGTCGCGGCCCGGATGGAAACCATATTTGAGGAGGCGGTTCCGGAACGGCGCGTCATGCGGGTGCGCAGCGGCGCGCCCCGCGGCATGGGCGCCGTGTTCGGCGGCGCCTCCGGCGCCCACATCGTGTCCGCCGGCATCAAGCTGGTGCCCAAGACCGAGCGCCAGCGCAGCGTCCAGGACATCGCCCAGGCGCTGCGCACCCGCATCCAGGCGCTGCCCGGCGTGCTCAAGACCGATATCGGCACCGGCAACCCTCTCGGCCGGATCATCACCGGCACCGGCGGCAAGAGCATCCAGGTGGAAATCCTCGGACATGACTTCGCCGAGACCGACCGGGTGGCGCGGGACATCAAGGCCGCCGTCGAGCGGGTGCCGGGCGCGGTGGATGTCAGCATCTCGCGCGAATCGCGGCGCCCCGAACTGCGCCTGACGGTCGACCGCGAAAAGGCCTCCGCGCTCGGCCTCAATATGTATACGCTCAGCCAGAGTGTCCGCACGTTCATCGAGGGCACGACCGCCAGCCGCTACCGGGAGAAGGGCGAAACCTACGACATCGTCGTGCGGCTGCAGGAATCCGACCGCCTGCGCCCCGAGGACCTCGAGGCCCTGATGCCCGTGGCGCCCTATACCGGCAAGCGCCTGGCGCTGAGCAGCCTGGCGACGATCGAGGAAACCGTCGGGCCGCTCGAAATCGAACGCCAGAACCGCCAGCGCATCGTGCGCGTCGAATGCAACGCCCACGGGCGCTCGACGGGCCGCCTCACCGAGGATATCGAGCGCGCCATCGCCGCCGTCCCGCTCCCGTCCGACGTCACGGTCACGCTGGGAGGCGAGGGCGAGGAACAGGGCAAGGCCTTCCGGGACTTGACGCTGCTGCTGCTGCTGGGGATCGTCCTGGTCTACATGGTGATGGCGGCCCAGTTCGAATCGCTGCTCGATCCGTTCATCGTCATGTTTGCCGTTCCCTTTACCTTCACGGGGGTCATCCTGGCGTTCGTGTTGACGGGCACGACCCTGAGCGTGATCACGTTTCTCGGCCTGGTCATGCTCATGGGCATCGTCGTCAACAACGCCATCGTCCTGATCAGCTATATCAACATCTTGCGAGCCCGCGGGCTCTCGATGATCGAGGCCGTCACCCTCGGCGGGCATGACCGGCTGCGGCCCGTGCTGATGACGACGGTGACGACCCTGGCCGGGCTGCTGCCCCTGGCGCTGTCGCGCGGCAAGGGGTCCGAGACCTGGCAGCCGCTGGGCATTACCATGATCGGCGGCCTGGCGGTCTCGACCTTCGTCACGCTGCTCTTCGTGCCCACGCTGTATGCCGTGTTTGAAGGCCGCTGGAAACGCGGCCGCGGAACTGACAGCCACCCCGGCGGCCACCGCCCGGCCAGTTGCTCCCCCGCGGCAGGAGGGACGCCATGAAAATGCTGATGCTGGCGTATAACGAAGCCGTCGATGACGAGGTCATGGACACCCTGGCCCGCTGCGGCCTGCAGAACTATACCCGGCTGGAAGGGGTGTTCGGCCGCGGCGCGACCTCCGGCACCCACCTGGGCACCGACGTCTGGCCCGGACGCAACCATCTCCTGCTGGTGGCCGTGACCGACGAGCAGGCCCGCGGTCTCCTGGCCTGCGTCGGCACGCTGCGCCGGGAGCTCGGACGCGAGGGCGTCAAGGCCTTCGTGTGGTCGATCGAGGCCGTCACCTGAAAGTCGCGGGGAGGCACGCCGCGGCGGCGCGCGGCGCACGCCAGGGTCAGGGCAGGCTGACGCGCAGCAGGCGGCTGGGAGCTTCCGGCCGGAGGTTGGCCATCTCGTAGGTTCCCAGGCAGGCGGGCACCAGCAGCGTCGTACCGGGCGTGACATCGATCAGGACGCTCCCGGACTTCACCCGCACCAGTCCCTGTTCGAGAAAGAGGACGTGGAAGGACTGGGCATCCAGCGGGCAATTCTGGATGCCGGCCAGCCGGATTTCCTCCAGCCGGAAATGGGGCGTGCGCAGGCGCTCGAGAATCAGGTCGCGCTTGGCCGCCCCCCCCTCGCTGACGTCCGGGGTTGGCGCACGGACGGCGATCACTTCCTGCCACTTGATGACCTGGAGCGCCTGCTTCAAGTGCAGGTCGCGCGGCTTGCCGTCAGGCCCGACACGGTTCCAGTCGTACACCCGGTAGGTGGTGTCGGAACTCTGCTGCACCTCGAAGATCAGGCAGCCCGCCCCGATGGTGTGGACGCAGCCGCCGGGAATGAAGATCACATCGCGGGGGCCGACGGGCAGTTCGTGCAGCAAGTCGCCCACCCGGCCGGCGGCCAGGGCCTCGCTAAACCGCTGCTCGTTGACGCCCGGCTTGAATCCCGCGCAGACGGTGGCGCCGGGATCGGCGTCCAGCACGTACCACATTTCCGCCTTGGGCTCCCCGCCCGCCGCCCGCGCCGCGCCCTCGTCCGGGTGCACCTGGACGCTCAACCGCTCGCGGGCGTCAATCAGCTTGATCAACAGGGGAAATTGCGGCAGCTCGCGCCCCAAGAGTTCAGGGCCGAACATCTGGGTCAGTTCGTGAATGTCCTTGCCGGCCAGGGAGCCGTTGACCACCACATTGATGCCTTCGGCACGATCGGTAATCTCCCAGGACTCGGCATAGACCCCCGGGGGCAACGCCCGTCCGAACCGCTGCGCGATGCGGTCGCCGCCCCACAAGTAGGCCTTGTAGACCGGCTGGAACATCAGCGGATAAAGCGCTCCCCCTGTCTTCATGCGCGGGCAGAATAGCGTCCGCGCGCCCCGCATGCCAGCTTAATTTCTCCCCGATTTGCGGGAGTTGCGCTTGTCCGCGGTCACTCCCGGCGCGATCCGTG
>CAZEVX010000077.1:0-12948 GCA_964515705.1 uncultured Verrucomicrobiota bacterium
GCCAGCCGGTCGACGGCCAGCGCGTAGTGTTCAACGTCCCCGGTTCCGTCGCCGCACAGCGGGAAGTTGCAGTAGTCCATGCCGAGTGCGGCGGCCGCGGCTTGCTCCTGCCGCTGACGCGGATTGGCCGGGCCGGGCTCGGTCAAATCCACGAT
The DNA here is from genome assembly GCA_964515705.1 of uncultured Verrucomicrobiota bacterium. Taxonomy (GTDB): domain Bacteria; phylum Verrucomicrobiota; class Kiritimatiellia; order JAAZAB01; family JAAZAB01; genus CAZEVX01. The sequence goes on from CAZEVX010000077.1 coordinate 156, forward strand.
CACGCGGATGCCGCGGGCCGCCAGCACCTGCGCCATGCGGTCGCGGGGCAGCCGGCCGCTGCGGTAGATGCGGCCCTGTTCGACGACTCCCCAGCGCTTGGTCGCCCAGCGGTCTTCGAGCTGCAGGTTCCACAGCGCCAGCGCGCCGGCCATCGACAGCAAGGCCAACGCGATCACGAGAAGCCGCCGGCAACCGCGAAGCCGCCGCCCGGCCGATAGCGTGGGTTCCATGCACAATCCTCTCAGGGAACCATACGTCTGCCGTCCTTGACACGTTGGCCGTGCCAGGTCCGCATTACGGTTGTATCGAAATCGGCTGGAAACACAACGTGAATATTGGCATGATGACCGTCGCCGTTCGTTCGGGGTGGAGCGTGGCGTCCCAACGGGATGGCGCTGCGGGACACGGACCGGCCGGCAGGGAACCGCGCCGCGATCGAGGCGGACTGCTGATGAATAAGGACATCAACCAACCCGCCGCCAACGGCGCGGCGGGCGTGGCGTTGACGCGCGGCCGCGCCCTGGCATGGGCACTGGCCTTCGTGGTTCCGTGTTACCTCCTGGTGCTCTTCGGGCACGACCTATGGCGCCCGGCCGAAGCCCGCGAAGCCGGGATTGCCCGCGAAATGATCGAGTCCGGCAATTGGTCGGCCACCCACCTGAACGGCATGCTGTTCCTCGAAAAGCCGCCGCTCTATACCTGGGCCCTGGCCGCCTCGCTCCGGCTATTCGGCTATTCCGCCTGGGCCGTGCGATTGCCCGTGTTGCTGTTCGCCGTCGGCACGCTGCTGCTCACCTTTCTGCTGGCAGCCCGGCGCCTGGAACCGGCCGGTGCCCTGGCCGCGACGCTCGTGCTGGCCACGATGTGGCTCTTCGTCGAAGTCAACCGCGGGGCGATGATCGACAACGGACTGGTGTGTTTCATCACGCTGGCCATGCTGGCCTTCGAGCGCATGGGCGACGGCCGCCGCCGATCGGCCGCCTGGGCCGTCCTGTTCTACGCGGCGCTCGGCCTGGCCTTTCTCACGAAGGGCGGCATCGGCGTGGCGCTGGTGGCAGCCGCCCTGGCGGCCTACGCCGCCTGGGACCGGCCACGCCCGGCCTGGCATGCCTGGTTCCCGCTGACCGGCCTGCTAACCCTGGCGGTCCTTGTCGGCGGCTGGCTGCTGGCGCTGTGGCGCCGCGGCGGCGCCGAGTACTTCGAGGTGTTTTTCATCCGGCATCACCTGGTGCGATTTCTCGGACTGACCCCCTATCATCCCGAAGGCTATCCCACCGCCCCTTGGCACTACTACTTGAGTTACCTGGTGACCGGCCCGGCGCCCTGGACGCTGTTGATCCCGGCCGGCCTCTGGGTGGCCGCTGGCCAGGCGCGCCGCGACCCGTCCGCCCGCCGGTACTGGCGCCTGCTGGCCGGCTGGGTCCTGGGAATGCTGGTGCTATTGAGCGTCGCGCGATCGAAGGACAACCAATACCTGCTGCCGCTGTTCCCGCCGTTGGCCGTCCTGGCCGGGGCCTGGATCGCGCACCGGGTTGCCGGCCGGCCGGCGCCGCGCTGGGCCGGCGTCCTCACCGCCCTGACGGTCGCGCTGCCGGCGGCGGTGGTATGGACGCTGCCATTGGCGCCGGCCGCCCTGGGGCTCCGCCGCTGGACCGTCGTCGCCTGGGTGCTGGCCGCGGCGCTGGCCTGGGGCGGCGGGTTGACCTTGCGGGCGCTCGTCCGGCGGGACTGGCCGCGGATGTGGGTGCGCCTGGCGATGCTGGCGCTGGCGGCGGTCGGCGCCTTCGCGGTTGCCATCAAGCCGGCGATGAACGCTGTCAAGAGTTCCCGAATGTTTTGCGCCAGAGTGGCGGACGCCCTGCCGCCCGGCGCGACCCTGTATGGGTACCGCCTCAACGAGAATGTCATGGGGGCGCTGATCTTTTACGGGCTGAAACCGGCGCGCCTGGTTGCCCTGCACCCCACGCGCGATCTGGGAACGAACACGGCGCCCGCCGGCCTGCTGCTGTCGCCCGGCGAGGACCCCTGGGCGGACTGCGCGCGTGTCCTGCGGTCGGGCGATTGGCGCGTCCTACGCGACCTGCGTGACGGCAAACGCGCCTTCCGCCTCCTGGGCAACCGAGCCGCCTGGCCGGAAGAACACCGCGCCCCCGTCGATCACCCCTAAGACCATCCTGGTCCGGACTAGAACCTCGATACCGGCAGGCCGGCGCCAGCAACCGGAACCGCTGGCCGGCTTGCGCGCCGCGCGGGTGTGCATTCAGCGGTCGCGCAGCAGCAGGCGGAACTCGCCGCTTTTTTTGCCCGCGTGCGGAATCGGCGCGAGACGGTAGCGCCCGCCGGCGATCAGGCGGCGCACCCTGGCCAGCGCCCGGTCCGGCACGACCAGGCCGGCGGGGCCCGGCGCGCCTTCGACGAACGCCTGGACCTCGACGTCATTGGTGACAGACACCACCGGGAAGCGCGCATCGAGATAGAACATCAGGGCGCCCAGTTCGCGCTCGTGCCGGCCGGCAAAGGCCATGCGGCGGCCGCCATCCCATTCGCGCTGCACGCTGCGGGCCAGCGGCTCGTAGGTGCGCTGATAATCGATGGCCGGCAGGAACGCGGCGGCGCCGACCAGGCCCACGGCGGCCAGGGCGGCGGGAGCCGCCATCCAGAGGTCGTCGCGCGGCGCGCGCCGGCCGCGCCGCACCCACCACAGGATGCCGGCGGCGGCCAAGCCCAGTGCCAGCAGGGCAAGGCCCACTCCAGCGAGTTCCGCCGCGCGGCCGGGCGCCTCGAGAAGTTCCAGGCCGGCCACCCAGGCGCCAAGATAGACGAGCGGGACGAGCAGCACGGCCAGGCCCACTCCCCAAAATGTGGCGACCGCCAGACGGCCGCCCCATCCCGGAACCCCCGCGCGCGCCGTATCCTCGATCCAGAGGGCGGTCATCAGGAACAGCGCCGGGAACATCGGCAGCGCATAGCAAGCCGCCTTGGACGAGGACAGGTGCAACAAGGCCAGCATGCCGACCAGCATCCATCGCAGAAAAACACCCGCCTCGCCGGCCGCCCGGTTGCCCGGCCGAAACCACCATGCCAGGGCCGGGATAACGAGTAAGGTCCAGGGCAGCAGCCGCACGGGCAACGCTTGCAGGTAGAACCATGCCGGTTCCTTGTGGACAAAATAAGGATCGAGCGGCAGGGACGGATCGTGGAACGTGAAGAACCGGCCGACCTGGTTCTCCCAAAACACGCCGTAGAGATACGCCGGACCGCCGGCTCGCCAGAGCGCCAGCACCCAGGGGGCCAGTAGCAGCGCGAAGATCGGGACGAATGCCAACGCCAGGCCGGCGAGCCGGCGCCATTGCCGGCGCCAGGCCAGGTAGCCGGCGACCGGCAGCCAGACCAGCCCCGGCCCGACCAAGCCCTTGGCATAGAACGATAAGCCGGCGGCCGTCAGGAACAAGAGACCGCCGGCGCCCGCGAGCCGGCCGCGGGACGCGGCGCGCCAGAACAGGTACAGCGCCAGGGTCACCATGAACATGAGCGCGGCATCCGTCAGGACGATGCGCGTATATTCAAGATACAGCAGCGAGGTGGCGCAGAGCAAGGCGGCCGTCAGGCCGGCGCGCGCCCGGCCGAGGCGGCCGGCCCAGCGGCCGACGATCAGCAGCGTGCCGATCCCGAAGAGCGCTGCCGGTAGACGCACCAGGCCCTCGTTGACCCGGCCGGCAAGGATGCAGACCGCGCGGCCCGTCCAGTGCAGCAGCGGCGGCTTTTCGAGGTACGGCCGGCCGTTGAAGCACGGCGCGACCCAGACGTTGTCGCGCGTCATTTCCCGGATCATGGCGCCTTCGCGCGCGTCGTTGCTCGACCAGAGCGAATGGTCGAAGAGCCCGAACCCGGCCAGCAGGATCAGCAGGCCCCAGCCGAGGCGGAGCGGCCGGGTAGCGGGCGGCGCGGCGGACGGAAAGGCGGCGTTCATGACCCCGGCACTGTGCCCGAGAGCGGGCGTTCGTTCAAGTCCGATCACAAGCCCCCGATGCGCGCCGTCCCGGAAATCGCGGAACGATCACGGCTTGCCGGCGAAGGCGCGCTGGCGGACGGCCGGCCCTTGGAAGCGGTAGCGCTCCGGGGTCGGGTTATGCCGTTGGAGCCAGGCGGCGGGGCGGACGCGCCGGGAAACGGAAACCGTGAACAGCCGCTCTCCCTTCTCGACGCTGGCGTCGCCCCACCGCAGCATGTAGAGCGCGCCGGCCATCGGCGCACGGCAGGTCTCGACCTCGCGGCCGGTGAACGGGTCCAGGATGCGGCAGATCACCTCGCCACGGCGCACACGGTCATAGGCCTGCTTCTCCGTCAGGCACAGGCCCGGGCGGCGGGCGTAATAGGTGCAGCATGACCTGGGCGTTGCCCGGTTCCAGGGGCACTGGCTGCGCCAGGGATCGAGCACCAGCGCCTCGGGCGGCAGGGCGAGCCGTCCGGGCATCATCTTCCAGAAGACCAGCAGGTTGGTCATGGCGCGCAGGGCGTCGGCCACGCCGTCGGGATAAAAACGCCGCTGCCCCTGCGGCTCGATGGTCATGGCCATGATGCCGTGCCGGACGCAGACCGCGTTGCAGGTTGGCAGGGCGGCTTCGCCGCCGCTGATGACCACGAACCGGCATCCGGCGACCAGGCCGAGCGCCGCGCCGGCGGGGTTGCGGGCATAGACCGCCGTCCGGTTCTGGTGGGAATGGATGTCGAGGACCAGGTCGGCGCGCCGGTGCGGCGCCCAGATCGCGCGGCGCCATACCTCGTGGACGACACGCTGGGCGAGCGTGCCGCCGGCACGCCCGGGCCAGTTTCCGTTCAGGTTGTAGGGATTGGTCCAGACCGTCAGGCCGGCGTCGTAGCGCGGCGACTCGCCCTCATGCGCCTCGAGCCAGCTTTGCTGCATGGCCAGGGCCGCGCGCGGGTTCATGCAGGCCACGGCAAAGACCGTGCCGCGCAGGCGCCGCGGGTCGGTCTCCGCCGCCAGCCGACGGACGGCCTCGAACCCGTTGATTTCCTCGCCGTGCTGATTGGCCAGGAACACCAGGTGCGGGCCCGGGCGGCGCCCGTGCAGCACCACGACCGGCAGGCGCACCGCGCGCCCCGCCTCGCGGACGGCGAGTTGTCCCCAGGCGGTGCGGCCGGGGCGGGCGGAGGCAGTGCCGAAAACAAGCGCATTCATCCGTATCCTCTCCCTCGCAACCATGGGCACGCCCACAGACGTTCAGGTCGTCGGGCGGCGGCCGCATGATCTCGCGGTCGCCCCGGGCATGCCCCATCTCCGCCAGCCCGCCATCGCCCAACGCTCCGCCGGGGCCGGGCCGCGCCGTCGGCCACGAGTTGTTTTTTCATGTCATTTATGTAACAGAGGCGGCGCCTCCCGTCAATGCCATTGTCACGGGGCGCTCCGATCGGCGCTTGGCGCGCGGAGGACACCGTGGTAGTCTGGACGCATGCAAGACCTGCTCCAGGACGTGCGGACCATTGAAGCGACAACAGACCCTCTCGAGCGGACGCTGCTCCTGGCGGGCCTGGTGACGCGCCTGTTCCGCGAGGCCGGCTGGCCGCTGGTGGTCGTCGGCGGATCGGCGATCGAGTTTTTCACGGAAGGCCGCTACCTGTCCGGCGATCTGGATCTCTGCCGCAGCACGGCGGCCGCGATTCCGCTGCGCCAGGCCCAGGACCTGATGGGACGGCTGGGGGCCACGGGCGGGCCGCGCAGTTGGCGGGTCGCCGGGCTGTTCGTGGACCTGCTGGGATGGTTCGAAAACGAGGCGGCCACCCCCTGCCGGGTGATGCAGACGCCGTTCGGCGCGATCACGCTGATGCCGGCGGAACTGGCCGTCGTCGAGCGTGTCCTGATGGCCTTCTACCCGGCGCCGTCCGCCGAGGCCCGGGGGATCGCCAAGCAACTGCTGGCCGCTTGCCTAACCAACGTCACCCCGGTGGACTGGCGGGAAATCGAGCGGCTATCGAATCTGCCGGCGTTCAACATCGCGCGCGAACTGGCAGCCCTGAAAGACGAGGTGCGCCGTGAGCTCCCCGCGCCCGCTTAAAACCCAATGGACCTGGGAAGAATGGCGGGCGAGCCGTGCGGCGCGGCGCGCCGTGACCGCCCGCGTCGGCCCGGCGGTCACCCGCCGATCCGCCAGTTCCTCGGATTCCCGGTTGCGGCCGGCCTTCGAGGGCCGGCGCGGGCTGCCATTTCCCGACCAACCGGGCGCTCCCGCCGCGCAGTATCCCGCCCATCCCGCGGGAGCGCGGCACGGGTGACGCCCCTGCAACTCGTAGGCGCAAGACCCTGGCCGCCTGACCGGCGGCGGCCGGCGTGCCCGACAGCCGCGCTGGACCGCGCGCCAAGCCCCGCGGCGGGTTTCCGGCCGCCCGAGGCTCGCCAGCGCGTCCGCGACGCGTTCATTGAAATCCCACGAGAGTGCCCGGCGGCCGGAACTCGTAGCAGCCCATGTCCGGCAGACGCCAGAACGGGTCCACGCGCCGATGCCGGTCGAGATCAAGGGCCGCGGCGCCCCTGTCCTGGGTCGCCGCGCCGTTGATGCAGGGCGAGCTGGGCGCCAGCCGGTAGTTGCCGCCGGCGAGGTCCGCGAACCGGGCGTTCTGGTTGGTGATGGTCCCCATGCCATCTTGCAGGATCGGCACATTGGCGCCGGAGCCGGCCAACTGCATGGTGCAACTGTTGGTCCAGGAGCGGGCCGTCCCGCGGACATAATTCGAGTTCCAGGACACGCTGCCGATGCAATTCGCCAGCATCACTCGCCACAAATCACCGTTCCTGGAATTCCGTTGTCCGGCTTCTGCCTCCCGCTTCCCTGAGTTCCTGAGTTCCAGATCGTCCGGCTTCTGCCTGAGTTCCTAATCGCGCGGCGGCCGCGGGATCGGCATCCAGCGGCTCGACGGTCCCCCGGACATTCAGCAAGGCCAGGATGCTGGCGGGATGCGCCTGGCGCAAGCGATACGGGCCGCGGGTCGCCGTGGCGCGCCAGTCGGTGACGCGGACATAGGGCGGATCGAGCCGGACGAGGCCGAACGGCTCGCGCCGCGCGCGCTCGAGGGCGCGGCGGGCGCCGGCACAGATGCGGGCGCGCGCGGTCTCCGGGCTGCAATGGATAGCGGCCACGTTATGATTCTGGTAAGCATCGAAGGGCAGGTCGTCGCCCGGGTCGGTCTGCAGCCCGCGCTTGACGGCGACGGTCTCGATGCCGGGCACCAGGGCTTGCGCCTCGCGCGCCAGCGCTTCGCAGCCGCTGGCGAATATCCAGCGGACGCCGCATTCCGCGGCGCCGAGCGTCATCTCGCCAAAATCGCCCACCGACCGGCCGTTGATGCGCCGGTCGCGCACGCCATGCGAGGTCGTGTGGCAAAGATGCCCGCCGACCGTCCCGGCCTTGGGATACTGGCCGACGCAGCCGGCGACGTCAAAGCCGCCCTCGCGCAACAGCATCGGAAACGCCGCATAACAGGACAGTTCCGCCGCCGGATGCAGCAGCCCCGGGACCAGGCCGCGCCCGCCGCCGCCGTGGCCGTCCGCCACCAGGATCGAATCGGCGCCCGCCGCAAGAAATCCTTCGACGGCGGCGTTCACCTCGAGAGTCAGGAGTTCGCCGGCCTGCTCGCGGAACCGCGAGTGTTCGTGGCACCAGTGTTCGAGGTCCAGGACCCCGGCCACGCCTTCGAGATCGGCATGCAGATAGATACGCATGGAACTCAGGAACTCAGGAAAGAATGGAACCATCTGGAACTCAGGAACTCAAGAAAGAACGGAACCATCTGGAACTCGCGAGGCTCTGGAAACCATTCTCGGCCACGACGGAGCGCGTCCCTCCGACTCGCCCACTCGACGTTGTACATGTCGTTCGGAGGGCCGCGCTCCGTCGTGGCCCGCTGTGGCATGGGCTACTGATTGCCCGGCTTCTGTCTATTCCCCCCTGAGTTCCCTATCGGTTCAAGACAGGGCCATGACCAACCCCCGTTCGCGCAGGCGCTCGGGCTCGCCGAGCGCGAAGCCGGCGGCCAGCAGCCGGCGCTGCAGGTCGCGAACGTCGAGGGTCTTGAGCGTGCGGCCGGACTCGATCGCCAGCACGGCGGCTATTCCGGCAATTTCGCCGAGCCGGAACTGGACGACGCGCGCGCGGGTCGGCCAGCACATCGCGCCGGCGCGCTTCCCAGATGTCGCGGGCCACGACGTCCGGAAAGCGCGCCCCGGCCTGGATGTCGGCCGGGGTCACGGTATACTCTCCCTCGCCAAACGGGCCGCCGCAAGCCAGGTCCGGGACGTCCTGGATGCGCACGGCCTTGGCCCCGCCCAGGAAGGCCGCGTAGGCCGACCCGTCAATCCCGGCGGCGATGAACACGTGGCCGCTTTCATTCCAGTCACCGATCAACGCCTTGCGCTGTGCTCTGCGGCATTTCCAACGGTGCCGTCCGGCCCCGGCGCCAGGCGCCAATAGCCCAGCAGCCAGGAGGTGACGGCGATTTCGCGGATGCTGCGCGCCAGCCAGGCGGCCGGCGGCGCCAGCGGGGCGGCGTCTTTCTCCGCCCGCATCGCCAGGGGATCGCGGAGCGCCGACAGGATGCGCCAGCCCTCAGTGCGCGCACCGCCGCCGGGCGGGTCCGGCTCGACGAGCGCGGCAATCGAGGGCATACGCAGCGAGGCCGCCGTGCAGTGGCCCTCGAGCCGGCCGTAGCCGTCCTGGCGCACGAACGGCAGGGTCAAGTCCCAAAACTTTCGGATAATGACCGGAAACCGCGGGTCTTGCAGGCCTTCCGCGGCGGCCAGGTGCAGGCCCTCGGCCAGCAGGCTGGCCAGGTTGAACAGCACGAGGTCGAACCCGCTCTCAGCCTTGCCTTCGGCCAGGAAATCGAGGATGCGGTCGAACCGTCGCAGGGCGGCATGGTAGTGCGGCCGCCCGGTGAGCTTGCCGGCGATCCAGAGGATTGGGACCAGGATGCTGACGACGTGCGGCCGGTTTTCCGGGGTGACGACGAACGCCTCGCGGCGCGGGTGCTTGAAGTCGCGGGCGAGATGGTAATCCGCCAGGGCCACCAGGTAGCCGTCCGTCACGCGGGAGTGGGCCGGCGGCGCGTAGGGCTGCCAGGCGCGCAGGGCGACGACGGCCTTGATCTGCTGGTCGGGGCTGATCTCGTGGGAATAGCACGCACCGCGCAGGCCGCCGTGCGGCTTCGGCAGAAAGCCCTTCTCGTACAGGGCGCCCTGCTGGAAGACCCGCAGGATGGCCGCGATCGGGAAGGCCGCGGCGGCCAGGGCGCGGGCGTCGCCGGTGCGTTCGAACTCGGTGATCCGGGCGAGGGCGTATTCGCCCGTGGCCATGAGGGAATCTTCGTAGGCCAGGTAGGCGGCCGGATCGTTGCAGTTGTCGAGAAAAACGTTCCCCAACTTGAAGCCGCCCGCCCGGAGTTCCTCGTTGGTCCAGGGCCGCCGCGTGTCGGCATTCAGGAAACAGCGGCAGAGCCCGTCGTCGTCCAGGAGATGGTCCTCGACGAACGCCGTAACCGCGCGGGCGGCGGCGGAGAGGGGGTTTGGGGGGACGGGGGTCATGCGCGACTCCTCGATGCCAACGAACGATCCCGCGCTTCCGAAATTACGCGGGAACTGACACCTGCCCCGGCGATCAGGGCTCGTCCTCGCTCTCGTCCTTGATCGTCCTAATCTTTCGAGGACGATTCCCCAGATCGGACGCCCCCCCCCCGCCAACCGATCGTGCTCAACCGGCGCCAATCATGCCGGTTTCATCCGCTGCCGGCCGGGTACCGCCTGAAGCGGGCAAGCCCGCGGCGCGTCGTCACTGACCGCCCGGTGTGGGCACCGGGCCTACAGTGCTGAAGCGCAACTACCAACCGCGCCCGTGCTCGCCCCACCCCGCCATACCCGCGCTCGGCCGCCGTCGCGCCGAAGCGGCGCTATGGCGCGCCCCACCTGTGTTCCGCGCTCGTGGTCATCGCAGGAGCAACAGCCCGCCGCCCTTGATCCGCTCGTAGGCGCCCATATCCGGCCGCTGCACGAGCCGGTCTAGCCGCGGCCGGCCGTCGAGGTCCTGCCACGCCGCCATCCAGTCCAGCGCGATCCCGGCGTCCTCGCCGGGCGAGTTGGCTGCCAGCCGGTAATTCCCGCCCGCCGCGTCCTGGAACACCGGGGCATTGGTCGTGTTCCCGCGGTCGGGCGGCATCCAGGTTGCCGACGAGCAGCACCAGGCCGGCGCGTTCGTGTCGCCCGCGGCCGCGGCATACAGGTCGCGGTCAGCCGGCCCGGAGAGCACGGAGTTGCCGTAGATGATGCAGTTCGTCAGGCTGTTGGTCACGTTCATCAGGTGGACGCCGCCGCCGCGGTAATACCCGCGGTTGCCAACGATCGTGCAGGACTCGACCCAGCCGGTCTGGGCGCCGATCATGTTCAGCACCAGCCCGCCTCCGACCTTCGGGACATTGGTGGCCACGTTGCCGGCGATCAGGCAGTTGCGCAGGATCACGGCTCGGGCCAGGTACGCGCCGCCCCCGATTTCGAGGGTCTGGTTGCTGATGATCCGGCAATTGTAAATCTCGGTCGCCGTCGTCGGCCACGTGTAGATCCCGCCGCCGTCGTCATAGGCGGTGTTGAAACCGATCAGGCAATTGGTGACCATCGCCCGCATCGTGGAGAACGACAGGCCGGCGCCCTTGCGCTGGCATACATTGCTCGCCACGGTGCTGTCCACCAGGACGCCGCCCTGCATATAGGCGCCGCCGCCAAAGCCGTTGACCGAGGCGGCGGTGTTCCCCGCGAGCAGGCAGCGTTCCACGCGGCCTTCCTGAAGGTTCTGCCCGCCCCCGCAGTTGACCGTCAGGTTCCCGCGCACGGTCGTGTCCGCCATCAAAGCGTTGGTAGTGGCTTCGAGGGAGACGCCGCCCCCATACAAGCCGTTGCCAACATAGTTGTTGGAGTTGCCCTCGATCAGGCAGTTGCTGAGAATACCGCCGGTTATAAAGACACCGCCCCCGCGGCTGAACGACAGGTTGCTGCTGATCGTGCAGCGGTCCACGCGCGACGAGACACTGGCCAGAGCCACGCCGCCCCCGCCTTTATAGGCGGTGTTTCGTTGCGTCTGGATATTGTCATAAATCGTGCAATCGCTCATTCGCCCGCCGGAGTAAACGTAGACCCCGCCGCCGAACTCGTAAGCCGTATTGCCATGGACGACGCAGTTCGACAGCAGACTGTTCTGGATCACCAAGGCGCCGCCGCCGGCCTCGCTGGGATGGCGGTTGTAGGCCAGCCGGCAGTTCCGCACGATCCCCCCGGCGGTCACCCGCACGCCGGCGCCCGACCCCGCTTCGCTGCCGCCGACCGTGCAGTAGAAGTTCGTGATGGTGAACCCGTCCACCGTGGCGGCGGCCGTGATGTTCAGGCAGCGGTTGGTGTAGGCCGGGTAGCGGCCGTTGATGAAGGTCGCGTCGCGCCCGTTGACGCTGCGCAGGGTGATGGTCCGGAAGACGGCGATCTGGTTGGTGACCGTGTACTCGCCGTTGGTCACCCAGACCGTCTCGCCGTTCTGGGCCTCGGTGACCGCCTCCTGGATCGTGTGCGCGGCGGTGTCCCAGGTGGTGAAGCCGCCGCCGGGCGACGTCGAATTGGTCCAGACATACTAAACCTCTCAGAATTGTCTCTACGTCAAGCGGCATAGGCTGTTGAGGGAGCACGGAAGAACGAGCGGACAAGAAGGGGGGACTTTTGCAGGCAGCGAAGGTGGCTGAGGACTTCCCGCTTCATCTGCTCCGGTCCTGTGATGACCTTGCGCCCAATCCCGTTGTTCTTCAGATCGTTCCAGACATGCTCGTCGGGATTCAGTTCGGGGGAGTACGGAGGGAGGAAGAACAACCGCAGTTTGCCCGCAACGCTCTCCACGAAGCGGCGCACTTGCACGGCCTTGTGCGTCGGATGTCCATCCACGATCAGAAAGATGGGGCGCCGCATGCCCTGCAGCATGCGCTTGAGAAAGCCGATGAACACTTCGGCGTTCACGCGGCCCTGCACGCCCATGAAGCGAAAGTCGCCACGGCGACTGACCGCCGAAATCAGATTCAGGCCGAAGCGGGCTCCCGTGGTGGAGACAATAGGAGTCTTCCCGCGCGGCGCCCAGGTTGTGCCTGCGTGAGCGTCAGACCGCACCCCGGCTTCGTCGCCGAACCAGATTTCGGCCTTCTGGGCCTTCGCCATGGCTCGAATCCGAGGGAACTCCTCCCGCAGCCAGCGCTCCACCGTCGCGGGGTCCTGCTGGTACGCGCGCCACAATGGGCGTTGCGCCGACAACCCCAGTTGATTCAGCAATCGGCACACCGATGCGCGACTCAAGCGGATGTCAAAGCGCCGATAGATCAGGACCCCCACCATGGGGCTGGTCCACAGGGCAAACCGGAACTTGTATTGCTGCGGATTCCCCATCGTCACCGCCTTGTAGACCCACGCCATCGCCTTCCCGTCCAGTTTCGGTTTGCGCCCGCCGCGCTTGCGCGCATCCAAGCGGTGCCATCCGCCGTCACGATAACGCGCCAACCATCCGTACACCGACGTGCGGTGAACACCCAGCACTCGCGCGACTTGCTCCGGCGACTCTCCGCCCTGCACCGCCGAAACGCCGCGTCTTCGCAGGTCCGTCAGCTTGTCGTGACTCAGTCGTCGAGCATCCGTCGAAGGTGTGGTCTTCATGCCCGGAATGTTCGCACAACATCCCGGCTGATGTCGATATTATTATGAGATGGTTAGTA
>CAZEVX010000078.1:0-12880 GCA_964515705.1 uncultured Verrucomicrobiota bacterium
CCGCCGAGCCAGAGCCGGCGCCAGGCCCAGTCGGGCGCGTGGCGCCGGACGCCCAGCGGCCAGGCGACCGTGCGGGCGCGCGGGGTCACCGTGCCGGACGGTCCGGGCCAGAGCCAGCGCACGCCAAAGGCTTCTTCAAGAAAATAGTGCAAGGCGTGGGTCAGGCCGGCGACCGTCGCCGCCGTGAGCGCGAGGCGGTCGGGCGCGGCGGCGATCTCGAAGGCCTCGCGCCCGAGGCCGCGGGACGGGTCGAGCGCCAAGATCAGCCGGACCGGCCAGGCATCGGGGCGTTCTCGCGCAAACCAGGCCGGCGGACGGCCCTGGCAGCGCGCGAGGTGCGTGACAAGTTCCGCGACCGGTTCGAGCATGGACTCCATGTCCTGCGGCGGGAGCGCCTGCAGGGCATAGCGCGGCTTGCCGTCGGCCACCAGGATCACGCGGGTGGGCATGAGACGACTCCTTGGGGAAAAGGGATTGCGAACCGGGCGCCGCCACCGTATAGTGCGGGAGGTATCCGGATGACAGGACCGCTTGTCCACGCTCGGAGCCGGCAGGCCCGCTGCAGGCGCCCGCTCCCCGCGGCGCCATGAAGTCCTTGCTTTACTCGCTGATGCGGCCCGCGCGCGAACCCTCGGCGCGCATCCCCGTGGGCGTTCGGAGCGCCGGCCATTACCGGGTGGCGCCGCCGTTTGCGAGCAACATCCGGGCCAAGGCGTTCATTCAACTGTTCTGGTCCCATCGCGGCACCGGCGCCCTGGTGATCAACGGGGTCGAGCGCCTGCTGAAACCCCGCCATGCGGCGCTGTACCTGCCGGGCATGACGCACCAGTGGTATCCCGTCCGCGGCCCCTGGAGTTTTTACTGGTTGACCCTCGACGGCCCGTTGGCCATGCCGCTGCTGATGGCGTTCGGGCTGACCGCCGACGTCCACGCGGCCGGTCCCTTGCCCTCCGCCCTGTTTCGGCGCCTGTTCCGCGACCTGCGGACGCCATCGCCGCTCGCCGAACGCCGCGCCGGGGCGCTCGGGTACCATATCCTGAGCCTGGCCGCCGGGCAAGCGCCCGATCCGGGCGATCCCCTGGGAGCGCAGACAATCGACGTGCTCCACACGCATTGGCCGGATCCCGATTTCAACGTCAAGCGCCTCGCCGCGCTGGTCAATGTTCATCGCTCCGTCCTCTCGCGCCGGTTCCGCCGCCTGACCGGCGCGGCGCCGGCTGCCTACCTGGCGCGCCTGCGCATGCAACACGCCCTGATGCTGCTGGAAACCACCGCGCGCTCGGTCGGCGACATCGCCCGCGCCAGCGGCTACGCCGACCCAAACTATTTTGCGCGGCACGTCCGGCGGGTCACCGGGATGACGCCCCGCCAGTTCCGCGAGGCCCACGGCGGCCACGCACGCGGCGCGCCGCGCCCGCGGTAGCAGCAGCCCCTCGCCCGCCACACTCGCTCAATCTCCCTTGCCCGCCACCAACCCTTCCTCTCTCTGCGTTCCATGCGTTCTTTCGCGGCCATTCCCCGCGGCCATTGTTTCTCTGTCCCAGAGGCTCACGCGCGGCGCGCTCGGAGAGCGCACCCTGCCTGCGCTTTGCGCGCGATGATGCCGTCACGGCGCGTCGCCCGCATGTGGGTCGGGGCCGTGTCCCGACCCCGGCCGGCGTGCGCGGCCGCTCCGCTTACGGCCCCTCCGTCCCGGCCAGCCAATAGACGGCGTTGACCAGCAGGTTGGCGTCCGGCGCGGCGCACTGCTCGACGCGGCGGCCGCCGCGCACGGTTTCGCCGAGGGCCAGCCCGCTGGCCACGACGCGCCCCTGGCCGAACGTTCCGGCCACGAGCACCGGCTCGTCGCCGTCGGCGCCGCCGGCGCCGACGCCGCGCGCCAGGACCGCGCCCTGCGGCCCGGCCTTGAGCGGCACATAGTCGCCAAAGCCTGTCTGGAAGGTGTCGCCGACGCGGAAGGCCGAGGCCTCGAGTTGCGCCTGGAAGGCGGGATTGGCGGCGTCTTCCGGCAGGCGCGCCAGGATGCCGCGCGCGTTGACGACCGGGTGATCGGCGACGATCCGGATGTCGCGGATCCGGACCACGCGGTCGAGGGCCGGGGCCGCCACCTCCTCGAGGTAGGCGTAGGCGCAGGGGCGGTACCCGACGGCGTGATGGCAGGCCAATAGCCCGCCGCCGGCCTCGACGTAGGCGCGGACCATGGTCTCCCAGCCATCCGGCAGGACCGGCGGCCGCCCGTTGACGCCGATGTTCGGAACGATCAGGACGTCGTAGAAGGCCAGCGTCGCGGGGGCGACGCGGTCCAGGTACTCGACCGCGAGCCCCTTGCGGTCGCGGAGCGCCTCGAAGATGCCCTGGTCGCCGGTGACCCGCGCCGCGGCGGGGCCCTCGCGTCCCTGGTCGGTCAAGACGGCCACGTAGGCGAGCCCCGGCTGCTTCTCGCGGGCCGGCGCGGCGGGCGTCGCCCCCGGCACGGCGGCTTCCGACGCCGCCGGAAGCGTCAGGGCCGTGATCTCGCGGCCCGGCACGGCGCCGTAGCCGATGCCCGGCGCCGCGGGCGCGGCGGCGAGCGGCGGCGGGACAACGCCGTCGCGGTCGCCGATGTAATAGAAGCGCACGGCAAACGGCGGCAGGCGCAACGCCGCCGCGCCCGTGAACTCGAGCACCTGCCCATCGGCGAAGGCGCACCAGGCTTCGGGCTTGGCGGTCTGGCCCGTCCACCGCAGGCGCAACTCGCGCTCCTTGAAGGCATCGTTATAAACGGCCAGGAGATAGCGCTGGCCGTCGGTCAGCACGTTGGAATCCAGGCCGGCGGCAGGATCGGCCTCGACGGTCAGGGGGGCGGGGCCGGCCAGCGCCTCGAACACCGTGCGGACGAAGCCGGCGACATCCTCCTGGCTGCCGGCCCTGGCGCTGAGGAACAGCGGGCAATAGACGACCTTGCCACGGCCGGCGGCGCGCTCGAAGAGCACGGGACCACCGTCGGCGGCCGCGGCCCTGACAGCGGCGCCGCGGGCGGCGACTGGCTGGACGGCGCCAACGAAGGCGATCGGCGCCGGCGTCTGGCATTCGACGCGCGCGTTGGTGACGGCGCCGGCCGGGACCACCCCGCAGAGGTCGGCGATCCGGGGATTCCGGATGGTTTCGCCCTCGAGGTAGGCGGTGCCGCCGGCCTCGACGTAGGCGCGGGTGGCGTTTGCCAGGGCGTCGGAGAGCACGGGATCGCTGGTGATCACGGCCAGCGGGTAGCGGCGCAGGGTCTCGGGCGTCCAGAACTTGGCCATGACGATGTCGGTCTGCAGGTGCGGTACAGACACCAGCGCCTGGTTGCGGAGATCGTGGTCGGACCCCTGCGGGCTCCAGAGCCCGCGCCGCAGGCAATCGAGGTTGGCCTCGCGGTCGCGCAGCAGGGCGACGCGCGGCAGGGGCAGGTAGCCGGCGAGCCGGTCGCCCAGCCCGGTGAAGTCCAGCCAGTGGTAGAGCAGGCCGACCTCGCGGAACCACTCGACCTCGCTGAACCCGCGCGGCGGAAACATGTAGATCATGTCAATGCCCCACATCAACTGGTACTGGAGGTTGGCGCTGACGTGGGTGCGGGGCATCGGCCCGCCGCCAATGATCATGATCGGGCCGGCGTTGTCGAACGTGGCGCGCATGAGCTTGATGTAGTACTTGTAGATCGAGGAGGGCTTGCCGTAGAGGTCCATCGAGAGCGTGGTCAGGAATTCGCCGTGGGTTTCCCAGTCGTGCGGCGCCCCGGCATAGACGCGGCGCATGGCGGAGACGTTGACCTGGTCGCCAACCCAGCCCCTGGGGTTCTGGGCGCGGAAGGCCTCGGCCATGCCGCGGATGATCTCGGTATAGGTATCGATCTGGAAACGGGCCGTGAGGTGGTGGCGCGGGTCGGCCAGCTTGGCGATGTCCACCGGCTCGGCGGGGTCCATCTTGTACTTGGCGCGGAAGGCCTGGCGGCTGGAGGCGTGGGCGATCGCGTAGACTTCCTCGTCCTGAACGAGGAACCCGTCCACGCCCGTGCGGCCGACCTCGCCGGCGATCTCGGCCAGGGTCTCCCGGATGGCGTAGAGGTCGTACTGCTTGTCGTCGCGCTCGTGGCCGAGCGTCTCGGGCGGGGCGTTCCGGGAATACCAGGCTTTGTTCTTGTCGGTGGCCTGGCCGTGGAAGACCCGCAGGCCCGCGGCGTGCGCCTGGCGCACGAGTTCCTCGAGAAACCCGGCCCACAGCGGCTCGCCGAACTTGCTGGTCCAGACCGGGCCGCGGCTCCAAAACTCGATGGCGTTGGCGCCGGCGCGCCGCGCCTGGCGCAGCCAGGCGGGGATATAGGCCTTGGGGTTCTCGGGGTCGTAATACTCCATCTCGGCGACGCCCTTGCGCGAATGGTTCTGGTGATAGGCGCGGATCAGGTCGCGGCCGTAGACCGGCAGGGGCCAGGCGGACGGCGCCTGCTCGCGCGCCTGGACCGCGCCCAGCAGGACGGCCGGCGGCTGCTTGAACTCGAGGTACTGGTCGCGGAAGGCGGCCAGGCTGCTGCGGTCGGGCAGCGCCACATAGGCGGCCTGGACCGGCCCCGCCGCGGCGGCGGCCGTGCGCGTCGCCACGAGCCCCTCGTAGCCCTGCACGCGGATGTTCAGCGAGCGCAGCGCGGCCAGGTCGAAGCACTCGCCGCACCACTGGCCGGTATCCGTGTCCTCGAGGGCGTACCAGCCTTCCGCCAGCGTCTTCGGATCCAGAGACGCCAGCCGGCCGACATCCTCGGCCACCAGCAGTTGCCGCAAGCCGTCGGGCGCGAGATAGACCAGGCGGTCGGGCGCGCCCGCCAGGTCGCGCCCGAGGCCGGGCGCCCAGCCGGCGCGCCAGGCCAGGTCCTGGCCCGCCTGCCACTGGGCCGCCAGCCGGCTCTGCCCGGCGTAGAGCGCGAAGCGCGCGGTCAGCGGCCGGCCGTTGCGCGTGCCGGCGTACTCGACCACGATCCGCACCGGGCCGCGCTCGATCACGCGCGCCGCCTGGAACGCCAGGTTGCTGCCGCGCGGCGGATCGAGCCGCGCGCCGAGCGCCTCGCCGGCCAGGTCGTGCTCGCGCGCGAACTGGCTGCCGGTGCTGCCCGCCAACGGCTCGAGATGCACCAGGTCCGGATAGGCCTTCAGCAGGCGGGCCTCCAGCCGGCTGTTGACCAGCGTCACGGTCCGCTCGTCCTCGATCAGGCGCAGTTCGCTGTCATAGCCCGGCGCCGGTTTCGGCGCGGCATCGCAATAGATAAAGAACGGCCGGTTCTCCAGCTCCAGGAAGCGCGCCAGAAAACTGACCTCGTAGACCCCGGCCACGCCCTCCGCCGGCGCCGCCTGGCTCGGGAGTTCCTCGCCCCAGGGCGTCACCACCCGGAACGACGAGGGCGCCGTGCCAGCCGGGAACGCCGCGCGCACCACCACCGGCAGCCGCTGGACATCCCGCGCCAGCGGGTTGTGCGCGACGATCGGCAGCCGGGACGCCCAGTCCGGATGGGACCAGGGCTTGTTCGTCAGCTCCCGCGCGTAGAGCGGGTTGAGCCCGTCCACCGGGAACGCCAGCCGCCGGCCGGCGCGCGCGGTCCCGCCGGGCGCGGACGCCCGCGCCCCCGCGGCCGTCGCGGGAGCCGCCGCGACGGCCATCCCCTGCTCGAGCGGGCCGAAGCAGGCGGTCAACAGGTTCTCGACCACTTGCCGCCGGAACGCGCAGCGGGACATCTCGCCGAGCACGAGATCCCGGCTGACGATCAGCCGGCCTTTCCCCAGGACGCCCTCCCGCAACAGGACCGCCGGGCGGTCGGGCTGGCCCTGCTCGGTCATCAGCACGCGCATGTCCGCAGGCACGCGCTTGAACCAGCGGTCGCCGCCCTGCAGCCGCTGCTCGGGCTTGTTCTTTGGGATGTTGTGCGGGGTCCGCAACAGGGGCATGTCCAGGTCGGGATTGACGGCCAGCGTGTAGCGCGGGCCGCCCTGCAGGTCGGCCGGCATCGCCATGTCCACGCCGAGCCCCGCGAAGAAAGCGGCGACCGGGCGGCTGGGTGACGGCAGCCCGTTGGCTCCGAAGAGCACCGTCCCGCCATCGGCCAGCAGGTTGCTCACCGCGGCGGCCGCGGCGGCGTGCTCGAAGACCGCCGAGGAATTGGCCGTCAGCACCAGCAGCCGCGCGCCCGGCAGCGCGGCGGCCAGCCCGTCCAGGTCCCCGGCGGTGAACCGGTCGGCCCGAATGCCGTAGTTCGCGAACGGCCAATCGAGCACGCGCGCGGCCGGCGCGCCCTCGGCCGGCTCGCGTTGGAAAACAACCGCGCGCTTGTCGGCGGGCGCCGCCGGCGCCAGCGCCACCGACAGACAAAGGCCAAGCAGGCTCGTGAAGCGGATGGGACGGCGCATGGCGGTCTCCCGGGGGTTGCGGGACATGATATCGGGGTCGGAATCGGTTTCGGGATCGCTATCGATGTTGTTGTCGCAATCGCCCAGCCATCGCCTTCCAGCGTTCAGAAGCATACGAAAAGTCGCGGGGCGGATCGAGCTCGTCTATGGATTTTCTGTTTCTGAGAGTTTGGACAGCGGGCGGGACGCCCGCGCTCCGGCTCGTGACCGCACCTTTTCCTGGACGGCGGGCGCGACCCGCCTGCCCGGCGGCGGGCACGGCGCCCGCGCCCTGGCCTACGGCGTCTCCTTTTCCGTCAGCCAGTAGGCGGCGTTGACCAGGAGCTGGGCGTCGCCGGGCGCCGCGCCTTCCCGGCGCCGCCACTTGCCGTCCGCGCCGCGGTCCATGGTCTCGCCGAGGCTCAGCCCGCTCAACAGCACCTTGCCCCGTCCTACGGGGCCGGCCACGAGCACGGCGTCGCCGCCCCTGCCGCCCGCGGCGACCGACCGGGCCAGCACCGCGCCCTGTGGGCCGGGCGCCAGCGGCACGTAATCCACGAACCCGGTCCGGAACACCTGGCCGGTGGCGAACGCCGAGACGTCGAGTTGCGCCTGGTAGGCCGGGTTGGCGGCCTTCTCCGGGAAGCGCCGCAGCCGGGCGGCGGCGTCGGTCACGGGATGCCGGGCGGCGATGCCCACGTCCTGGAGTTCCACCACGGCGTCCTTGGCCTGCCGGCCGACTTCCGGGAAGGCGGGGCCGTCGCAGGGCACGTAGCCGACGGCGTGGTGGTTCAACAGTGCCGCCCCGCCGCCCAGTACGTAGGCGCGGAGCCGTTGTTCCCAGCCGGCGCCCATCACGCTTGGCCGCGCGCCGCTGCCGACGTTGGGGACGATCACGGCGTCGCAGGCCGCGAGCGTTTCCGGATTCAGGTCGGCGAGCCACACGACCTCGATGCCTTCGAGACCGCGCAACACGTCGTAGGTGCCGAGGTCGCCCGTCACGCGCTGGTCGCTGCGCGGGTCTTCCCGGTCCCGGTCGGTCAGGATGCCGATGCGCGCCCGGCCCTGGAGCCGTTCGCGCGTCAGCGCGGCCGCGGGCGCGGCGCCGGCCGCCGGCGCCCGGACGGCCTCGACGCGCAGGTCCTGGCCCGGCGCGGCGGCATAGGAAACCGACGTCCCAGCCGCCACCTGCCGGCAGGCCGGCGGCGCGATGGCGCTCCGGGCGCCGACATACCAATGCTTGACCTGCCCGGCGCCGATCGCCAGCGCCGCCGCGCCGCCGAAGGCCGCGACCTCCCCCGTGGCGAGGTCGCCGAGCGCCTCCGGCGCGCGGGCGCCGTGGAACCGCACCTGGACGGCGGCGCCGGCGAAGCCGGGGTTGTAGACCGCCAGCAGGAGATTCGTCCCGTCGCTGAAGATGTTGGAATCCACCGCGCGCGGCTCGTCGGGCTCCACCGTCAGCACCGGCGGCCCGACGAGATCGTCCGCCAGGCGCCGGATGAAGGCGGTGACGTCGTCCTGGACGCCGGCCTTCTCGCTGAGCGCTATCGGGAGATAGAGCGCCCGGCCCTTGCCGGCCGCGCGGACGTACAGTGTCGTCGCCTCGTCCAGTTTCAAGAACGGCTGGGCGCTCTCCGAGGCCACGAGCAGGCCGCGGCCGGTGAACGAGAACGGCGCCGGACCCGCGTGCCGGACCGACCGTGCGGCGGGCGGCCCGGCGGGCTTGACGCCGCAGAGCGCCTGGAGGATCGGGGAGCGGATGCCCTCGGCCTCGATCACGGCCGTGCCGCCCTGGCGCACGTACCCGGCGAGCGCCTCGGCCGCCGCCTCGGGCATCGCCGGATGGTCAATCACCCAGACGAGCGGGAACGCCCCGAGCGTCGCCGGCGTCGCGCCGCGCGACATGACGATCTCGGTCTGCAGGTTCCGCATCAGCGTCATGTTCTGCGCCTGGACGTCGTAGTCCGAGCCGCTGAATCCCCAGCGGCCGTTGGTGATCGCGTGCACCAGCCCGGCGCGGTCCCAGAAGACCGCCAGGCGCGGGACCGGCTCCCAGGCGGCCAGCCGGTCGCCCACCCCGGTGTACTCGAGGTACCGGAAGGCGCGCTGGGTCTCGTCGTAGAACCGCGGGTCGCTGTGGCCGCGCTTGGGAAACTGCAGGTAGACGTCCGCGCCCCACATCATCGAGTGGCCCATGTTGGCGATGACGTCCTTGTCGGGCGTGCCACAGCCGCCGACCACGATCACCGGGCCGCGACCGCGCATCATGGCGCGCATGAACTTGACGTAGTACTTGAACGCGCCGATCGGTTTGCCGTACAGGTCCATGCAGATGGCGTCCAGGAACCCGGCGTGCGCCGCCCAGTCGTGCGGGGCGCCATGCTGGACGCGGGTCATGCTCGAGGGGTTGACCAGGTCGAAGATCAGCGTGTTGGTGTTGACCGACTTGTAGGCCCGGGTCATGTCCCGGATGATGTCCGTATAGGTGTCCATCTGGCAGAGGACGGTGTTGTGCTGGGCGGGCTCCGCCAGGCGCTCGGGGGCCACGTTGCTGACCGGCGCGCCCCCGTAGCGCGCCTGGAACTCCTCGAGCACCCGCGGCCGG
Organism: uncultured Verrucomicrobiota bacterium; assembly: GCA_964515705.1. Classification (GTDB taxonomy): domain Bacteria; phylum Verrucomicrobiota; class Kiritimatiellia; order JAAZAB01; family JAAZAB01; genus CAZEVX01. The sequence continues at coordinate 8,992 of CAZEVX010000078.1, forward strand.
CTGCCGCGGGACTGGCCGACGACGTAGACCGTTTCGTCCATCAACTGGCAGAAGTCGAGGTCATAGCGGGCGAGTTCCCGGACGCCCCGGCGAACATGTTCGCGCCAGTGCACCCAGTCGCCGTCCCAGGGAATGGCGTCGCCCCAGAACCATTTGCCGCGCAGGTTGATCAGCGAGCCGATCACCGCCAGGCCCTGCGCGTGCCCCTGCCAGACGAGGTCGCCCAAAAAGTCCTGGCGCGCCATGAGCGTCGAGGCATAGGCGGTCTTGTAAAACGCCATGTGGGATTCCGCCCAGATGGTGTTGGCGCCCTGCGCCCGCAGCTCGCGCAACAGGTGCGGCAAGATGTTGGCCGGCTGCTCCGGGAACGCGTAGCCGGTGGCCCCCTTGTCACCGTGGGAAGCGATGACGAGATACCCCCGGAGTTGCCGCCGGCCGACGGCTGGCACGGCCGGCCGCGCCGGGCACGCCTCGCGGCGCTGGTCGTCACCGAAGGCCGCGTGCGGCGGCTGCTTGAAGCGCCGGTAGGCCTCGCGCACGCCGCGCGCCCCGCTACGGTCGGGCAGCGCCACCAGGGCGCCGTGCGCCGGGATGTCCGGCGCCAGGGCCAAGGACCATTGCGCGCGGTAGCAGCGGCTGCCGTAACTGGCCGCCGAGAGCGAGCCGATCGCGCCGAGATCGTAGAGCTCGCCGCAGGCCTGGCCGGTCTCCCGGTCCTCGAAGGCATACCAGCCTTCGCCCAGCGCCGGGCGCGCCAGCGAGGCCAACATTTCGTCGCCACCGACGGACAGCCGGACGACTTGCGCCGTGCCGGGATAGTAGAAGGCATCGGGCTGATCTTCGTCGCGGCCGCGGCCGGGCAGCCAGCGCGTGTCGAAGGTCAGGGCCTGGTTGCTCGGCGAGCGGCAGACCCGGCTGAGATACGTCCCGCCCCGGTCGAGGGCGAAGCTCACCGTCAGCGGCTGGCCGCCAACGACGCCCCGGTAGGCGACTGTCTTGCGGATCGGCCCGTCCTCGAGCGCGACCTCGAACCGCGGGACGACGAGGTTGGTGTCGGCGCCGTTGAAGACGATGCCGCCGAAGCGCGCGCCGAACCCGTGCGGCGCCAATCCGTAATCGGTCCCGAACTGACTGCCGGTCTCGCTGCCGCGCGGCTCGAGGTGCACGACCGCCGGCACGGTCTTTAACAACTTCGCGACGAGCGCGTCGTTTTCCAGCACGTAATACTCGTCCGTCTCCGCCAGGCTGAGGCCGGCGGCTGGATAGGCCAGAGGCGCCTTGCCGTGCGCGTCGAAGTAGAGGAAGAAGCACCGGTTTTCATGCGCCAGAAAGTCGGCCGTGAACAGCACCTCGATCCGGTTCTCTTCGCCCTCGAGCCGCCGGGCCTGCGAGGGGATTTCCTCGCCCCAGGGCGTGACGACGCGCAGCGATGCCGGCTCGATCCCGGCCGGGAACGGCGCCGCGACATCCACCAGCAGGTGGCGGCGATTGACCCCCAGCGCTTCCCAGACCACCAGCGGGCGGCGGAATCCCCACTCCGGGTTCCACCACGGCGCGTCCGCCAGCCCTTGCAGGTAGTACGGGTTCAGGCGGTCCACCGGCAGTTGCGTGATCCACCCGGGCTCCGTCCCCGCCGGCGCCGCCATCGTCGCCGGGCCGCCGGCAGCCGGCGTCTCGAGTCCGGCGGCCTGGCCGGTGGGCAGCGGACCGAAGGCGTACGTCAGCAGGTTTTCCAACATTTCCTTGTAGGGCGCGCGGTTCACGTCGCTCAGCAGCCGCGAGCTGGACGCCAGGATCACGGCGCCCCGGCCGAGGACATTGGTCTGGATCAGCCAGCCGATGCGCCCCGGGTCGCCCTCGACGACCAGCAGCGCCCGGAACCCGCCGCCCGGCGGCGGCTCGAAATACCCGTCCGTGCTCGCGCGCACCTTGGTGTCGCGCTTCACGAGCGCCGGCAAGTCGTTCGGCTGCGTCAACAGGGGGACGGTGTCCGCCCCGGGCGCCGCCACCACAAGCTGGCGCGCCGCCGGCACGCGCGCCGGCAGCCGCACGCCCGCCCCGTCGAAAAAGGCCTTGACCGCCGGATCGGCCGGGTTGGGCTGGCCGCCGTACCCGAAGAACAGCACGCCGCCCCTGGCGAAAAAGGCGGTCAGGGCCTTGACCACGGCCGGGTCGCGGAAAATCTCGTTGACCTGGTCGAACCCGACGTTGACCAGCAGGCGCGCGGTGTCCAGGTCGGCCGCCAGCCCGTCCTTGAACGTCGCGCGGTTGTAGCGGCGTGCGGCGATGCCATAATTGTCCAACGGCCATGGGGGCGCCTTGGCACAGTCGGCGGGGTCGCTCTGGTCGCCGGGCTTGGGCTCGTAGGTGAAAATCACCATTCGACGGTCCTGGGCGAATCCGCCCGCCGCCAGCACGGCAAACACGACGGCGGTCAGGACGGCGAACAGGAGCGATCGGTGGCGCATGGAGTCTCTCCCGGGCAGACGCGCGGGGCCGGTTCCGACAGGATGGTCACCATGAAGATCTTGAAGGCCATGAAGGCCTCTCCGTCCCCATGGACCGCGGATCACGATCGCCGCCGATAGGGACATCGGCGGCCACCACGACGGCGGCAGGTGGCGGCCGGCGTCCCTGCCGGCCGTGATGGCGTAGCGACAAGCCCTGGGTAACGGGGAGGGGGGAGCCGCGGTTCGAGTTCTCCGCTTGCCCGCCTATGGAGGGAGAACCGCACACCACCGGACGACACACAGGGGTTCTGCTGCCAGCCCTCTTTCTGCGTGCTATGCGTTCTTTCGCGGCCATCATCCGCCGATCACGATCGCGCCGTCCCCAATACCGTCCCTAGCCCCACCAAGACCCAAGACTATGGAACTGGCGGTCCCGGCCGGCCGCGCCTTCAGCGCATCTGGAACAGGGCGCCGGCCGGCAACGCCTCGTAGGCGCCCATGTCAACCCGGCGGCTGAACCGGTCGAGCCGCTCGCGGCCGTCGAGGTCGCGCGCGCCGGCCATCCAGTCCGCCATCAGCCCGGCATTGACACAGGGCGAACCCGCCCCGAGCCGGAAATCGCCGGCGGCCGGGTTTGCCCACAGCGGGCTGGTGGCGATATTGGAGTCGCCCGTCACGCCGGTGCCGTTGGTCGGCGCCGTGCAGGTGTTGGTGATGAAGAGCGTCCCGGAATTACGGTACCAGTTCGAGCGCGCCGGCCCGCCGGAATTGTCGTAGAGGATGCCGTTGATCATCTGCGCGGCGCCGCCGGCGCCAGCAACATACAGGCCGCCGCCATACCCGTCGCTGCTCAGCGCCGTGTTCGAGACGATCGTGCAGTTCCAGTACTGGCTGGTATTACTCGTCGAACTAAAATAGATCCCGCCGCCATAGTTGTTTGCATTGGTTCCCGAACTGTTGCCGGCGATCAGGCAATTGTGCAGGCGGGTCGGCTGGCTGTCGCACACCCCGCCGCCCTGCGCGCCGAGATTGTTGAGAATCCAGCAGTTGCCGAGGGTCAGGCCGGCACCGACAATGTGGACGCCGCCGCCGCCGCTAGAGCCCCCCGTGTTGCCGACGATCCGGCAACCCATGAAATCCGCGCGCGTGCCCACGTAAATCCCGGCCCCTTCGCCGGTGCCTGTGGTCCTGTTGGAGGCAATCGTGCAGTTCCAGAACACGCTGGTCCCCGCAGTCGGGTAGACCCCGCCGCCGCGGTTAGCGGTGTTGTAAGCGAACCGGCAATTCGTGAAGACCGTCGGGCCGTCGAGGGCCGCGGTCCCGTACGTGTTGTTGGTGTTGTACACGACCGTGCAGTTCTCGAACCACCGGTTCGTCGGCGCGATGTCGTACACGCGGATGCTGTACCCGACATTCGAGGCGATCGTGCAGTTCCGGAG
>CAZEVX010000079.1:0-12823 GCA_964515705.1 uncultured Verrucomicrobiota bacterium
TTCCCGCCGGGCGCAAAATCGCTTTGACAACCCATGACGATTCGGCATCATGCAGCAAAACCCCGCCATGTTGGCGGGGGGAAGACACCATCGCGGCGCGGCGGCGGCGCCGCCGGCAGGAGGGATGGCCATGCTGCTCGGATTCGGCGACGTCTGGGTCTGGCTGGTCTACGTGCTCTGCGTGCTCAGCACGCTGCTGTGCGTGGTCTGGGGCGCGTTCACCTGGAACCGCGAGGACGAGATTGACCGCGAGCCGGACGAGGAAGTCCGGCACTGGGACGAGGAGGAAACCAAGGTCGAGCAGAAACTCACCTGAAAGGCCCCCATGAATCTCTGGATGACACTGGCCGTCATTCTCTACTTCGTCGCCGTCGGCTATCTGGGCTGGCGTGGCTACCGCTCGACCAAGAGCGCCACCGATTACCTGATTGCCGGGCGCCGCATCCATCCTTACGTCATGGCCATGTCCTACGGGGCCACGTTCATCAGCACCTCGGCGATCGTCGGGTTCGGCGGCACCGCGGGAGTGTTCGGGATGGGATTGCTCTGGCTGACCTTTCTCAACATCTTTGTCGGGATCTTCATCGCTTTCGTCTGTTTTGGCGGGCGCACCCGCGCCATGGGGTTGCGGCTCGACGCCCACACCTTTCCCGAACTGCTCGGGCGGCGGTTCCGGTCGCGCTTCATCCAGGGCGGCGCCGGCCTGATCATCTTTTTGTTCATGCCGCTCTACGCCGCCTCGGTCCTGATCGGCAGCGCCAAGTTTCTGGCCGAGCAGATGGCCATGTCCTACGAGGCGGCGCTCTTCACCTTCTCGGTAATCGTGGCGATGTACGTGATCATGGGCGGGATCAAGGGGGTCATGTATACCGACGCCCTCCAGGGCACGATCATGCTGGTCGGGATGACGGTCCTGATCCTGTTGACCTACGGAACCCTCGGCGGGTTCACCGGGGTGCACCAGCAGTTGACGGACCTGGCGCCGCAGGTCCCCGCCAAACTGGCGGCCGGCGGACACCTCGGCTGGACGGCGATGCCGCGCTTCGGCTCGCCATTGTGGTGGACGCTGGTCAGCACGATCGTCATGGGGGTCGGCATCGGGGTGCTGGCGCAACCGCAGTTGGCGGTGCGCTACATGACCGTCAAGAGCGGCCGGGAACTGAACCGCGCCGTGCCGATCGGCGGCGTGTTCATCCTGATGATGACCGGGGTGGCCTTCGTGGTCGGCGCGCTGACCAACGTCTATTTCTTCAAGACCGCCGGCAAGGTCTCGATCGCGATGGCCGGCGGGGATGTCGAAAAGATCATCCCGATGTTCATCAAGAGCGCGCTGCCGGCCTGGTTCGGGGTGCTGTTCATGCTGGCGCTGCTGTCGGCGGCGATGAGCACGCTCAGCAGCCAGTTCCACGCCATGGGCACCTCGCTCGGGCGCGATCTGGCCGAGCAGGCCGTCGGCCGCGGGCGGCTGGGTGGCGGCGGGATGCTGGCGACGCGCGTCGGGATGGTGCTCGGCATCCTGGCGAGCGTGGCGCTGGGCTACGTCTTGGAAAAAGAGTTTGGCAAGACCGGCACCGAGATCGTGGCGCGCGGCACGGCGCTCTTCTTCGGGCTGTGCGCCTGTGCCTTCCTCCCGATGTATATCGGGGCGCTCTGGTGCCGCCGGGTGACCCGCGCCGGCGCCGTGGCCGGCATGGTCGTCGGCACGCTATCGAGCCTGTTCTGGATGCTGTTCGTCCACGAGAAATGCTCGACCGCCCTGCTGCTGTGCCAGAAGTGGTTCGGGGTGCGGTCCCTGGGCATCCGGCTGGTGGACGGCAAGGAGACGTTTCTGCATGCCGGCCCGATGATCTGGGCGTTCGTGGACCCGCTGATCATGGGTTTGCCGCTGGCCCTTCTGGCCACGGTGCTGGTGTCGCTGCTGACGCGCCCGCTGCCGGCCGAGCACCTGGAGCGGTGCTTCGGGAAGTCGGCCGCGGCCTAACAGCGCGGCCGGCGGAGGGCGGCGCCGCCGGGCCGGGAGGAACGCGATGAAGATCCTGGTGGTGGGCGGCGGCGGCCGTGAGCATGCCCTCGCCTGGAAACTGGCGCAGTCCCCGCGCCGGCCGGCGCTCTATGGCGCGCCCGGCAATGCCGGAACGGCGGCGCTGGGCACAAACCTGCCGATCCCAGCCGAGGACGTCGACGGGCTCGAGGCCTGGGCGCGGCGCGCGCGGCCCGACCTGACGGTGGTCGGTCCGGAAGCGCCGTTGTGCGCCGGGCTGGCCGACCGCCTGGCGACGGCCGGGCTGCGCGTCTTCGGGCCGCGGGCGGCGGCCGCCCGGCTCGAGGGCAGCAAGGTCTTCGCCAAGGACGTTATGAAGGCGGCCGGCGTGCCCACGGCGCGCGCCGCGTGCTTTGACGAGGCGGCGGCCGCCCTGGCGCACGTGCGCGCCGCGCCGTTGCCATTGGTGGTCAAGGCCGACGGCCTGGCGGCCGGCAAGGGCGTCGCCGTATGCGCCGAGCGCGGCGCGGCGGTGGCGGCCGTCGAGGAGGCCATGGTTGGCGGGGCCTTCGGGGAGGCTGGGCGCCGTGTGCTGGTCGAGGAGTGTTTAGAGGGCGAAGAAGTTTCCGTGCTGGCGTTCGTGGACGGGGAGCGCGCCGTGCTGCTGCCGTCCGCGCAGGACCACAAGCGCGCTCGGGACGGCGACCGCGGGCCGAACACCGGCGGCATGGGCGCCTATTCCCCCGCGCCGATGGAAACGCCGGTCTTCCGGGAGGCCGTGCGCGCCGCCGTGTTCGACCCCGTCCTGGCCGAACTTCGCCGGCGCGGCATTCCCTACCGGGGCGTGCTTTACGCCGGGCTGATGATCACCGCGGACGGCCCCAAAGTGCTGGAGTTCAACTGCCGGTTCGGCGATCCCGAAACCCAGGCGCTGCTGCCGCGGCTGGATGGGGACTTGCTTCCGGTGCTGGAAGCCTGTATAGACGGCGTCCTCGATCCGGCGCAGGTCGCCTGGCGGCCGGACGCGTGTGTCTGCGTGGTCCTGGCGGCCGACGGGTATCCGGGCGCCTATCGCAAGGGCGACGCGATCGAAGGATTGGAGGAAGCGGCGGCCCGGCCTGGCGTGCAGGTATTTCATGCCGGCACGGCGCTGCGGAACGGACGCGTGGTCACCGCTGGCGGGCGCGTACTGGGCATAACGTCCATGGGCGCCGACTTGGCGGCAGCCGTGCGGACCGCGTATCAGGCGGCGGACCGGATCACCTTTGCCGGCGGCTGGTGCCGGCGCGACATTGCGGCCAAGGGGGACAAGCGGTAAGCGGCAGGCGGAAAGAGCGAAGCGCGACCAAGTGACGCATGGCACAGTGTTCCTCTTCCCCCTTTGCTGTTGTTGAGGATGCGCGGATGAAGGCACGGGCGGCCGGACGGCCGGAGGTTGGGGTATTGATGGGCAGCGACTCGGACTGGCCGCTGATGGAAGCAGCGGTCAAGACCCTGGCCGAGTTCGGCGTGCGCTGCGAGACGCGGGTGCTCTCGGCGCACCGCGCGCCACATCTCGTGGCGGCCTATGCGGCGGGGGCTGCCCGGCGCGGCGTGCGGGTGATTGTGGCCGCGGCCGGCGGCGCCGCGCACCTGGCCGGCACGGCGGCGGCGCACACCACGCTGCCGGTCATCGGCGTGCCCGTCAAGGGCGGGGCGCTGGACGGGTTGGACGCCCTGCTGGCGACGGTCCAGATGCCGGCGGGCATTCCGGTGGCGACCGTGGCGCTCGGCCCGGCCGGCGCCGTCAACGCCGCGCTGCTGGCGGTGCAGATCCTGGCGCTGGGCCGGCGCGACCTGGCGGCCCGGTTGCAGGGCTACAAGCGGGTGTTGAAGACCAAGGTCCTGCGGGCCGACGCGCGGGTCCGGTCGCTGGCGAGGAAAGTCCATGAATAATCGCATCCTGATTGTCTTGCTGGCAGGAGTGTCCGCGGCCGGCGGGCTGCGGGCCGATCCGCCGCTGGCGGCCGTTCCGGCCGGCTTTCAGACCGTGTTCGACAGCGTGGCCGAGGTGATCCGCCTGGCGGACAGCCGGCATGCGGTCTACGAGCCCGACGCGTTGCGGAGCAACGTGATCGCGGCGCTGGTCAGCGCGCTGGACCCGCAGGGCGGCGCTGTCCTGGATGCGGACGAGGCCCGGCGCCGGGCGGACGAGGACAACGGCCGCTTTTACGGGATCGGCTGCACGGTAGACCTGGCGCGGGGGCATGTGCGCGTTCAGGGCGTCTTGAGCAATTCGCCCGCCGCCGCGGCCGGCATGCAACCGTCCAACCTGATCGTGCGCATTGACGGCCACGACACGGCCGGCATGAGCCTGGAGGACGTCGTCAACCGGCATCTGCGCGGCCGGCCAGGCGCCCCCATCAAGCTCGAACTCCGGGAGCCGGGGTCCACCGGCGATACCCGGACGGTGACGCTCCAGCGCGCGATGATCCAGGAGCCGGTGACCGGCACCCAGGAGACTTGGCCGCAGGGCGTCGGCTACCTGGCGGTCAACGGCCTCTTCACCAACTCGGGCGCCGTGATCGCTGCCCAGGTGAGCGCCTGGCGCGACACCAGCAGCGTGGCCGGCGTGATCCTCGATCTGCGCGGGGCCGGCGGGACGGACATGGAATCCGTGGCCGCCGTCGGCAGTCTCTTTGCGCGGGCGGGCGACACGCTCTTGACCCTGCAGGATGGCCGCGGCCAGCCGGTGGCGATTTACAAGGCCGAGGCGCTTCAGCCGCTGGCCAAGCCCGTGATGGTGCTCGTGGACCGCGACACGCGCGGGGCGGCCGAAGCCCTGGCCGCCCTGCTGCAGGGAACGCGCGGCGCCATGGTGATCGGCGAGCCGACGCGGGGCGACGGCCGGGTGCGGGAGGTCATCCCGCTGGCCGACGGTCGCGTCCTGTATCTCGCTACGCGGCGCGTGGCGTTGAGCCGCGCGCCCGACTATCACGGGACGGGGGTGGAGCCCCAGGTCCGTGTGGCGGATGTCGAGCCCACCGCGCCAGCGGCGGACGACGCGCAGGAGACGGAGACGCCGGACCTCTTCAGCGAATCGTCGGACCAGGAGCGCCAGGACCGCGCCCTGAACCAGCGGATTGGCGCCGACGCCGTACTGCGGCGGGCGGCCGACATCCTTCTCGGCCTGAAGGCCTTGAATATCAGCGTGCGCTGAGGCCGCCATGCCGCCCGTTGTCCCCGTGCCGCAGGAAGGCCCGTTCGACCCGCGCCTGCTCGCGGAGGTCGCGGACGTGCTGCGAACCGGCGGCCTGGTGATCCTGCCGACCGACACGGTGTACGGCCTGGCCGCCGATCCGTTTCGACCGGGAGCCGAGGCGCGGCTGGCCCGGGCCAAGCGGCGTTCGGACGGCAAGCCCATTCCGCTGCTGGCCTGCGACGCCGGCCGGGTCGTTGCCTGGCCGGTCGATCTCGGACCGGTGGGCCGCGCCCTGGCGGCGCGGTTTTGGCCCGGGGCGCTGACCCTCGTGGTCCGGGCCGGTGCGGGGTGGGAAGGGTTCCGCGTGCCGGCCCACGCGGCCGCCCGCGCGGTGCTAGAAGCCGCCGGCGGCGTGCTGCGCGTGACCAGCGCCAACCGGAGTGGCCAGCCGCCGGCCTTGACGGCCGCCGCGGCGGTCGCGGCCGTGGGCGCAGAGGCCGGCCTGGCGCTCGATGCCGGCCCGGCGCCCGGCGGCATCGCCAGCACCGTGGTGCGGGTCGGCCCGGGGATCTGCGAGGTATTGCGGGAAGGCGGCGTCCCGGCCGCGGCCGTCCGGGACGCCGCTGCGGGGGCGGGGGAGTGAAGCGCCTTCGGCGAACCAGGGCGATCGCATCATGATGCCTCCCCGCGCCGCGCTTGGCCCTCCGCCTCCCGTGTCTCCCGGCGGCCGTGTGCTCTTCGTTTGCACCGGCAACCTCTGCCGCAGCCCGATGGCGGAATACCTGCTGCGGCATCATCTCGGGCCGCGCGCGGCCTGGGTCGCCGCGTCGGCCGGCCTGTTCGCCGTCCACGGCCTGCCGGCCAGCGCGTCGGCGGTGAGCGTGTTGCGCGAGCAGGGCATCGACCTCACGCCGCACCGCAGCCGGCAGCTGACCGGCGAGATGGTTGACGCCGCCGGCCTGGTTGTGGTAATGACCGGGGCGCACGCCGTCGAACTCCAGCGGCGGTTTCCGCAGGCCGCGCCCCGGGTGCGGTTGTTGACCGCCTTCGCCGGCGCGGCCGTCGCCGGCGACATTCCGGACCCGATCGGCAGCAGTGTGCAGGGGTACCGGATGATCCGGGACGAGATCGATTCGGCCTTGCTGGATTTGATCCTGTATCTCCGGGCCCGGCCCGGCGGCTGAACGCGGCGCGCCCGGCGGACAGCGGGCCGGAAGGGATTCTGACCATGAAAATTGCCATCGGCTCGGATCACGGCGGGTTCGATATGAAGGAAGCCTTGCGGGGCTTTCTGACGGAGCGCGGCGTCCAGGTGGAGGACCAAGGCTGTTTCAGCAAGGGCCCCGTGGATTATCCCGAGATTGGCGCGCGCGTGGCCGCCAAGGTGTCGCGCGGCCTGGTGGACCAGGGCATCGTCATCTGCACCACCGGGATCGGCATGAGCATCGTGGCCAACAAGTTTCCGCGCGTCCGCGCGGCCCTGTGTCTGAACCCGCGCATGGCCAAGATGGCCCGCGCCCACAACAACGCCAACGTCCTGGCGCTCGGCGGGGAACTGGTGAGCCTGAAGGACGCGCGCGCCATCGTCGAGACCTGGTTGGGCGAACGCTTCGACGGCGGCGAGCGCCATCGCCGCCGGGTCGCCAAGATTCAGGCCTGCGTCTGCAACCTGGTGGACCCGATCGACGTCTACGAGACCGACCCGGAAATCTACGCCGTGTTGCGCGACGAGGCCGAGCGCCAGACCGCCAACCTCGAGCTGATTGCCTCGGAAAATTATGTCAGCCCCTCGGTGCTCGAAGCCGCCGGCTCGCTTCTGACCAACAAGTACGCCGAGGGCTATCCCGGCAAGCGCTGGTACAACGGCTGCGCCCATGTGGACGAGGCCGAGCGCCTGGCGATCGAGCGCGCCCAGCGCCTGTTCGGCGCCGAGCACGTCAATGTCCAGCCGCACTGCGGCAGTTCCGCCAACCTGGCCGTCTACCTGGCGGCGCTCCAGCCGGGCGACCGCATCCTGGCCATGGACCCCGCGGCCGGCGGGCACCTGACCCACGGCATGAAGACCAACCTTTCCGGCCGGCTGTTCGACGTCGCGCACTATGGTGTGTCCCGCGAGAGCGAGACCCTGGACTACGACGCCATCGCCGCGCTCGCCCGGCAGCACCGCCCGAAACTGATCGTCGCCGGCGCCAGCGCCTACCCGCGGATCATCGATTTCCAGCGGTTCCGCGCCATCGCCGACGAGGTCGCGGCCTTCTTGATGGTCGACATGGCCCACATCGCTGGCCTGGTGGCGGCCGGCTGCCATCCGAACCCCGTGCCCCACGCCGAGTTCGTCACCACCACCACGCACAAGACCCTGCGCGGTCCGCGCGGCGGCATCATCCTCTGCCAGAAGCGCTTTGCCCAGGACATCGACCGCCTGGTCTTCCCCGGCCTGCAGGGCGGACCGCTGATGCACATCATCGCCGCCAAGGCGGTCTGTTTTCACGAGGCACTGCAGCCGGCCTTCAAGGCATACCAGGAGCAGATCGTGCGCAACGCCCAGGCGCTCGCCGAGGCCCTCAAGGGCGACGGCCTGCGGATCGTCCCCGGCGGCACCGACAACCACCTCATGCTGGTGGACCTGCCCCCGCTCAAGGTCACGGGCAAGGACGCCGCCGCCGCCCTCGACGCCGCCGGCATCACGGTCAACAAGAACATGATCCCCTTCGATCTGCTCTCGCCGTTCGTGGCCTCGGGCATCCGCCTCGGCACGCCGGCGGTCACCACCCGCGGCATGAAGGAGCCCGAGATGCAGCGCATCGGCGCCTGGATCGGGCAGGTCCTGCGCCGGAACGCCGATGCCAAGACCCAGGCGGAGGTCCGGACGCAGGTTCAAGCCCTGACCGCCAAGTTCCCGCTGCCGTGAGGCGCGTGGCGGCGCGGCCGGTCCGGGGAGCATGATGCACATGCCTGAAGCGCGCGAGGCGGTCATCCGGGCGGACGCGCTAACCAAGGTCTTCCGGGATTTCTGGCGACGCCCCAAGGTCCGGGCGGTGGCGGGCATCTCCTTCGAGGTCCGGCCGGGCGAGGTCTTCGGGCTGCTCGGCCCGAACGGGTCCGGCAAATCCACCACCCTGCGCCTGATCCTCGGCTTGCTCTATCCCACCGCCGGCGCGCTGACGGTGTTCGGCCGCTCCCCGCGGGACGTCGCCGCCAAAACGCGCATCGGCTACCTGCCGGAAGACGCCGGCCTGTATCCCTGCCTGACGGCGCGCGAGTCGCTCGAGTTCTTCGCGCGCCTGTTCCCGCTGACGGCGGCGGCGCGCCGGAAAGCGGTCGCCCAGCTGATCGAAATGACCGGCCTGACCGGCGCCCAGCACCGGCCGGTAGGCGAATACTCCAAGGGCATGGCGCGCCGCGTCGGCCTGGCCCAGGCGCTGGTCAACGATCCCGACCTGGTCGTCCTCGACGAGCCGACCGCCGGACTCGACCCCGTCGGCTGCCGCCAGGTCAAGGACCTCGTCCGCACCCTGGCTGGCCGCGGCAAGACGATCGTGCTGTCGTCGCACCTGCTGGCCGACGTCAGCGACGTCTGCGACCGCATTGCCATCATGGGCAACGGCGCCATCCTGGTCTGCGGCGGCGTGCGCGAGTTGCTCGAACGACGGGACCGCCTGCGGCTGACGGTCCCGACGCTGGCGCCCGAGCGGCTGGACGCCGTGCTCGAGTGGCTGCGCCGCGAAACCGGCGCCGAACCGGAGATCGACCGCCCCGCCCGCAGCCTCGAAGCGTTCTTCCTCGAAACGCTTGCCCGCGCGGCAGACGCCGGCATCCCGACCGGCGCTGCGCCGGACGCCGGCGTGGCGGAGTTTTTGGCCGGAGGCGGCCGCCGTTGACCGGCTGGCGCAGCCCGGACGCCGGCTGGACGCGACTGTCATGACGGGCGGGAAGACATCCCGTCCTACGGGGTTGGGCACGCAGACTCGTGCCGGACGGGATGCGTTCCCGCCCCGAACAGCCGCACGGCGTTGCGCGTCGTGTCCTCGGCTACCACGGCCAAGGGCAGGCGGCGGATATCGGCTAGGACCTCCGCCACGCGGCGCACGCGGGCGGGCTCGTTCGGTCCGCCGCGGAACGGCTCGGGCGCCAGGTAGGGGGCGTCGGTCTCGATCAGCAGGCAATCCTCCGGCACGCGGGCGGCCACCTCGCGCAACGCTCCGGCGTTGCGGAACGTCAGGATACCGCTGAAACTGATGCGGAACCCCAGGTCGAGCGCGGCCCGCGCCGTCGGCCAGTCGCCGGTGAAACAGTGCATGACGCCGAGGCGCTCGGCCGGGCCAGGCCAACCGGCGGCGTGGGCCTTGAGCGCGGCCAGGATGTCCGCTTCGGCTCCGCGCATGTGGACACACACGGGCTTGCGGGATGCGCGCGCCAGGACGAGCATGCGCTCGAAGAGCGCGGTCTGCGCGGCGGCGGTCTCGCGGCCGCGATGGAAATCCAGCCCGATCTCGCCCAGCGCCGCGATTTCCGGCGCCGCCAGCAGCGCCCGCAAGCCCTCGTCCGACAAGCCGGGTTCCGCCGCCAGGTCGCGGTTGTAACCCGCCGCCGCCAGCACGCGGCCGGGGAAGGCGCGCGCCGCCTCCAGCGCCGCGCGGTTGCCGGCCGGCGACCCGCCCACCGCCAGGAGGCCCTCGACCCCGGCCGCCGAAGCGCGCGCCAGGACGCCAGCCAGCCCGCCCTCGGCATCGGCCAACCCGTCCACGTGGACATGGGTGTCGAACAGCATGGCGTCTTTTCCCTTGTCTTCGGGCTGGCGAGGCGTATGCTTCATACCGTAAAAGTAGGCTGGGACGCCAGCCAAACCGGCGGAAAGAGGAAACAATCCCATGTGAGGCCGCAGGCCGTGTAGGACGGGACCGTGTTCCGTCCCGCGGGGGTAACAACAGGCCCCGGGAGGCCGTGTGCTCGGAGGCCCGACCGAACGATCACCCATACAGGGAAGGCGCTATGAAACGCTGGATGCTCCTGCTGGCCGTCCTGGCCGCCGCCGCGACCCTCGCCCGCGCGCAGTATATCAACGACCGCTTCGCCCCGGACCCCGACGACATCGTCCACGCGCTGGCGGTGCAGCCGGATGGCAAGATCCTCGCCGCCGGGCAGTTCCAGAACATCGCCGGAGCGGCCGGCACCTTCGTGGCGCGGCTGATGGCCAGCGGGCGCCGGGACGTCACGTTTTCCCCGGGGGCCATCGTCGGCGCGCACGCCCGCGCGCTGGCCGTGCAGACCGACAACAAGGTGCTGATCGGCGGGCCGTTCACCCAGGTGGCCGGCCAGCCGCGCAACCGTCTCGCGCGCCTGAACGCCAACGGCAGCCTCGATGCCGACTTCAACCCGGATGCCGACGGCACCGTCCGGGCGATCGCCGAGCTGGCCGACGGCAGCCTGGTGGTCGGCGGCGAGTTCACGCGGATCGGCGGCCAGGCCATTCCCTATCTCGCGCGCCTGCATCCCGATGGCAGCGTGGATCCGGCGTTCCAGCCCGGGCTGGATGGCGCGGTGTTCGCGCTGGCCGTGCAGCCGGACGGCCGGATCGTGATCGGCGGCCGGTTCCTGAAGGCCGGCGACCTGCCCCGCCCGCACGTGACGCGCCTCAATCCCGACGGCACGCCCGACAGCGGCTTCCTCCAGGCCAACGGCGCCGATAACGACGTCAACTGCCTGGCGCTGCAGGCGGACGGCAGCATCCTGCTGGGCGGCGTGTTCGCCGCCGCCGGCGGCCAACCGCGCCAGCACCTCGCGCGTTTCCGGCCCGACGGCACTCTCGATCCGGCCTTCAATCCCGGGGCCGACGACGCCGTCCACGCGCTGGCCGTGCAGCCAGACGACAAGATCCTCGTGGGCGGGTCGTTCCTGACGCTGGCCGGCGCGCCGCGGCCCCGGATCGGCCGGCTGGCCGCCAACGGCGCGGTGGACGCCGGCTATGCCCCCAGAGCCGGCGCGAATGGCCCGGTCTATGCCATCGCCGTGCAGCCGGACGGCAACGCGGTCGTCGGCGGAGACTTTACCGTGCTGGACAACACGGCCCGCCAATTTTGCGGCCGGCTCTACAGCGACGGGCGGGCGGATATCAAGTTCGATCCCAATGCCAACAATGGCGTTTACGCCGCCGCCTGCGAAGCCGACGGCAACCTGGTGATCGGCGGCCCGTTCCTGTCGCTGCACGGCGGCGCGCTGGTGCGGCGGCGGCTCGCGCGCCTGTACCGGGATGGCGGCGTGGATCCTGCCTTCCTGACCGATGCCGGCAGCGACGTCTATGGCGTGGCAGTCCAGAGCAACGGCCAAATTGTCGTGGCCGGCAACTTCACCACGCTGTCCGGCGCGGCACAGCAGCGCCTCGGCCGGCTGACGCCCGCCGGCGCCCGCGACCCCTTCTTTACCGCGTCGGCCAACAATGTCATCGCGGCCCTGGCCCAGCAGGCCGACGGCGCCCTGGTGGCGGGCGGGTCGTTCCTCTCGCTCAACGGGACCGCGCGCCAGTTCATCGGCCGGCTGACGGCGGACGGCGTCCTGGATGCAGCCTTCAATCCCGGCGCGGACAACACAATCATGACCCTGGCCGTTCAGCCGGACAACAAGATACTGGTCGGCGGCTACATTGCCCAGTTGGCCGGCCAGCCCCGGGCCGGCCTCGGCCGGCTGACGGCCGCCGGCGCGGCGGATGCCGGGTTCAATCCCGGCGTCAACGGGTATGTCTGTGTCCTGGCGGTTCAGCCGGATGGCAAAATCCTGGTCGGCGGCGGGTTCACCCAGCTGGCCGGCCAGCCGTGCTCATACCTCGGCCGGCTGAATAGCGAAGGCACGTTGGACAACGCTTTCCATGCCCAGGTCAACAACGTTGTCTATACCCTTCAACTCCAGGCCGACGGGCGCATCTTGGTGGGCGGCGTCTTTTCCCAGATCGACGGTCAACCGCGCGCGCGGATCGGGCGCCTGAATCCCGACGGCTCGCTCGACATCACCTTCGATCCCGGCGGCGGCGCCGACAACAGCGTCTTTGCGCTCGTGCTGCAGGGGGACGGCAAGGTGTTTGTCGGCGGCGGGTTTACCATGCTCGGCGGCGTGGCCCGCAACCGCATCGGCCGCTATGCCAACACCTGGGCCGCGCTCCAGAGCCTGTCGGCCGCCGCCGACGGCCGGTCAGTCGCCTGGCTGCGCTCGGGCACGAGCCCGGAAGTCTGGCGCACGACCTTCGAGCGCTCAGACGACGGCATAGCCTGGACGATGCTGGGCGCGGGCGAACGCAGCGCCGGCGGCTGGCGGCTCGCCGGCCTGGCGCTCCCGTTCCGGCAGCGGGTGTATCTGCGCGCCCGCGGCTATGCCGCGTCCGGGCTCTACAACAGTTCCGCCTCGGTCTACGAGACCGTGCGCGCCGTGTGTCTCGCCCCGCTCCTGGTGCATCCCGCGCCGGCGGACTACGACGGCGACGGTTGGGCCGACCCGGCAGTCTACGACGAGCCCACCGGCACCTGGCGCGCGCGGCTCTCCTCGGCCGATTATCTACAGGTCGAATCGGCCGCGCTGCTCGGCGGGCCCGGCTGGCTGCCGGCGCCGGCGGACTACGACGGCGACCGGCTGGCCGATCCGGCGGTCTGCGAAACCGCCACCGGCGCCTGGCG
>CAZEVX010000080.1:0-11221 GCA_964515705.1 uncultured Verrucomicrobiota bacterium
GATTGCCGGCAGCATCGAGCAGTTGGGGTTCCAGGTGATGGTCATGGCCAAGGGCTGCCCCTACGAGGCGGCCACCATGATGCTCAAGGGCGGCACGGGACTGCTCTACCTGCCCGAGGAGGCGCACCAGCGCATCCAGACGGACCCCGACATCGAGGCCATCACCCCGATCTTCATCGGGATCGCCGAAAAGCCGGGGTCGGCGCCGGACGGAGCGACGGCGGCCTCGGCCTTTACGGTCCTGTCCGGCGTCGAGCCGGACAGTTTCAGGCGCATGAAACCGTGGCTCGCGTTCCAGCAGGGCCTGGGATTCGACGGCGGACGCTGGTTCGCGCCAACCGCCACCCACGAGGTCGTCATGGGCTACGAGGCCGCCGAATACGAGCAGCGCAAGGTTGGCGACACATTCTACGTCTCGGTCGTGCCCCACGGCAAGGTGGACCCGGAACTCCATGCGTTGACCGTGGTCGGCGTGCTGGAACGGACGGGCTCGCAGGACGACGGCACGGTGTTTTTGCCCCTGGCCGCCGCCCAGCGGATGTTCGGGCGCGAGGGCCAGTTGACGATCATCGGCATCACGCTGCGCGAATTCAACGGCATCCGCATGCGCGAGTTCGAAGGCCGCTGGCTGTCGCTGCCCGAGGTGCAGGTCGTCAGCCTCGAACAGGTCAAGGGCGCCCTGGTATCGCTGGTGGGAACGGCCCAGGTGCTGGTGGCGGCGGTGGCCTTGATCGCCGTGCTGGTGGCGGCCATCGGCGTGGTCAACGCCATCCTCATGAGCGTGCACGAACGCACCGGCGAACTCGGCGTGCTCAAGGCCATCGGCGCCAGCCGCGCCCAGGTCTTCCGCCTGGTCTGGTTCGAGGCCTTGCTGGTGGCCCTGGCCGGGGCGCTGCCGGGCAGCCTGCTGGCGGCGGCCGGGGCCCGGCTGACGGACGCCGCGCTGCGCCGCCTGCTGGCCCTCGGCGTCACCCAGCCGCTGGTGCGCATCACGCCCGGCTTGCTCGGCGCGGCGGTCCTCGGCGCGCTGGCGCTGGGCCTCGTCGCGGGGCTCTGGCCGGCGGCTCGCGCCGCGTCGCTGCGCCCGGTCGCGGCCATCCGGAGCGGAGACTGACGATGCCCGCCGACCTCCTGATCTCGGGACGCAACCTGCGCCGCTATTACCGGCGCGGCAGCGAAACCGTTCGCGCGCTGGACGGCGTGGACCTGGACATCCGGGCGGGCGAGTCCGTGTGCATCCTGGGACCGTCCGGCTCCGGAAAGACCACCTTGGTCAACCTGCTGTCGGCGCTGGACGCGCCGACGTCGGGCGAGTTGACCATCGCCGGCCGGCGCGTGGATGGACTCCCGGAGCGCGAGCTGGTGGCCGTGCGGCGCGGATGGCTGGGATTCGTCTTCCAACAGTTCCATCTGCTGCCCACGTTGACCGTGGCCGAGAACATCGCCCTGCCGCTGCTGTTCCTGGGCCGCCGGGCGGAGCCCGACGCCATCGGGCGCGTGATCGAGGCGGTCGGGCTGGCGGACCGCGCCCGGCACCTGCCGAAGGAACTTTCGGGCGGCGAAATGCAGCGCGTGGCCGTCGGTCGGGCGCTGGTCATCCGGCCGCGGGTGCTGATCGCCGACGAGCCGACCGGCAACCTGGACCGCCGCACCGGCGAGGCGATCTTCAGCCTCTTCGAGCGGACGGTCCGCCAGGACGGCGTCGCGCTGGTGCTGACCACCCATAACCTGGCCCTCGCCGCGCGCTGCGACCGCAGCCTGTCGCTGGCGGACGGCAAGCTCCTCGCCTGAAGCCAGGCCGTCCGCCGTGCCCGGGATCGCGCGACGCGCGCGGCCTGCGCCGATCCCACTGGACAGGGCCCGGCCACTTCCGCTATAGAAAGACGTCCGCGCACCAGAACGCGGGCGACGGTCCCGGCCTGGGACGCCGGGACCGCGCCCTTCAACGAGGAGTGCACGCGCCATGGCCAAGCGTCTCAAGGTCGGCATTGTCGGGCAGGGCCGCAGCGGCCGCAATATCCACGGGGCGCACCTGGTCCGCGACACGGACCGCTTCGAGATCGCCGGGGTTGCCGACGTCCTCGAGGACCGACGGCGCCGGGCGGCCGAGGAATACGGGTGTGCGGTCTATGCCGATTACCGGGAACTGCTGCGGCGCCGCGACCTCGACCTGGTGGTCAACTCCACCATGAGTTTCATGCACCCGAACGTGACCCTCGCCGCCATCCGCGCCCGCCACAACGTGCTCTGCGAAAAGCCGATGGCGGCACGGGTCCGGGACGTGGACCGCATGATCGCCGCCTCCCGCAAGACGGGCAAGGTGCTGGCTGTCTTCCAGCAATCGCGGTTTTCGCCGGCCTTCCGGAAAATCCGCGAGATCATCGCCTCGGGCAAGCTGGGCCGTATCGTCCAGATCACGATGGACTACAACGGATTCTCGCGGCGCTGGGACTGGCAGACGCTCCAGAGTCACGGCGGCGGCAACCTCATGAATACCGGGCCGCACCCGCTCGACCAGGCCATGGTGCTCTTCGGCGACGGGATGCCCAAGGTCACGTGCTTCATGGACCGCACCGACAACACGGCCGGCGACGCCGAGGACTACGTCAAGCTTCTGATGAGCGGGCCGGGCCGGCCGACGATTGACCTCGAGATTTCCTCCGTCTGCGCCTACTCGTCACCCACCTACAATCTCCAGGGGACCCGCGGCGGCCTGAAGGGGTCGGCGTCCGCCCTGGAATGGAAATACTACGCGCCGTCGGAACTGGCGCCGATCGCGTTGACCACCGCCCCGATCAGCAAGCCGGACGGCACCCCGTGCTATTGCGGCGGCACCATTCCCTGGCGCGAGGAGTCCTGGACGTTCCAGGCGCCGCCGATCCCGGCGCCCGCCCGGCCGGGCCCGCAGGCCAGCAGCGACCTGTTTGAAACCATGGCGGCGTCGTTCTACAGCATGCTCTACAAGACGCTGACCGAAGGCGCGCCGCTCGAGGTCACCCCCGAGCAGGTGCGCCGCCAGGTGGCGGTCTTCGAGCTCTGCCGCAAGCAGAACCCGAACGTTTACCCGCCCAAACGCCGCGCGGCCAATCCCGATACGCCCTGACCACCAGCGCGGCGGCCTTTCAGCGGCGGCCGCCGCGGGACTGGACCACGCCATGCGGCGCGCCGTTTTCCAGGTTGTCGTGCTCGGGGATTCGATCTCCTGGTCTACCCATGTGCCGTTTGGCCGGCGCTACGGCGATTACCTCGAGCAGGTCCTGCAAGCGCGCCTCGGACCGCGCTCTGCCGTCGACGTGGCCATCTGCGGCGACGGCGGCAACACCACCGGGCAGGGATTGGCGCGCGCGGCGCGCGACGTCGTGGCCTACGCGCCGCACCGGGTGTTGGTCAACCTGGGATGCAACAACCTGACCCACGAACCCGACTGGGTCGAACGCGACCTGCGCGCCCTGCTGCGAATGCTGCGCGCGCGCTGTCCCGCGGCCGGGATCGTGCTCGAGACCATTCCGGCGGTCATCGAGGCGCGGCACGGTCACCGCGCCCTGCCGGAGGTCGTCAAGGCCGGCGGCCTGGTCCGCATGGTGGAAAGCGGCCCGCACCGCATCATCCGCCGCCTGGCGCGCGCCTGGCGTCTGCCGCTGCACGACCGCTGGCGCCTGTTCCAGGCCGCCGCAAAACGCCGACCGGCGGTGGTGGACACCTGGATTCTGCCCGACGGCATCCATTTGACGGCGGCGGGCAACCGGCACTTCGCCGCCAGCGCGGCCGCCCTGCTGGCGGCGGGATGGGCCGCTTGCCCGCCGGCGTCGGACCTAGACCGTTTGACCCCCGCCCTCTGGCTCGCGCGCGCCGAAACCACTCCGGCCTTCCTGGAGTGCTGCCGCGCTCTGCGGGACGGGGGCTTGGCCCTCTTCCTGCGCACGTCGGGCTCCTGGTCGCGCCTGATGCTCCAGCAGACGCGTTCGTTCGCGCGGCGCGCCGCCGCGCAGACGACCCACCCCCGGGTACGCGACCGCGCCGCGCGCACGGCCGCCATGGCGGCCGCCTTCAGCGCCCTGCAGCATGCCCTGCCTTCCCAGGCGCATGACCCGATCCCGCCCAACAAGCGCGCCGACCTGGCCTGGGCCCGGGCGCGCCTGCGGGAGGCGCCGCCGGATTCCCTGATCCGCTTGCTCCAGCGCCGCCTGCGCGCACACACCTCGACCTGGTAGTGTGGCGCATCGACCGCGTCGTTACATTCGGCGCCGCCCGGAGGTCGGCGCCCACCTTCGAACAAGGCACGTCGGGTGGCCCGCGACCTCCGGGCAAGGGCCGTGTCTGGTGTCAAGGGACGTATGACGCACTACCGTAGCCGCACCCGGCCGCTGGGCGGCAGCCGGCTGTGAACTTGCCATCGCGCGCCCCCCGCCCTATGCTGTTTCTGCCGGCCCTGCCGGGCAGTACCGGCCGCCGGCAAACAGGGCCCGTAGCTCAGCCCGGTCAGAGCGGAGGACTCATAATCCTTTGGTCGCTGGTTCAAATCCAGCCGGGCCCACCTTTGCCGCCTGCCGGCTCACAGGCCCAAGGGGACTTCAATCGGTGCATAGCCGCTGCCGGAGAGCATCATGCGCCAGACGCTGCCGTCGGATTTGCGGACGGCGGGATCGGCCAAACCGTCTCCATCGTAATCGCCGGGGACGGGTTCCCAGCCGGGTCCGCCAAGGAAGTGCGGGAGAAGGATGGGCATATAGCCGGCACCGGAGAGCAGAATCTGCCAGGTGCCGTCGGAGCGCTGGTAGACGGCTGGGTCGGACAGGCCGTCGCCGTCGAAGTCCCCGGCCATCGCCACCTTGCCGGTCCCACCCAGGAATTTTGTCAAGGTCAGCAGGAAGTACCCGCCGCTCGACAGCTTGATCTGCCAGGTTCCGGTGGTCTCCTGATAAACGCCATAGTCGGCCTTGCCGTCGCCGTCGAAGTCCTTCAGCATCCCCACCACCATCGGCCGCGCCGGGTTCACCTTCATCGTCCGCAGCACCGTCGCGGCTGCCTTCCAATTGGCGTTCCCGGCTTGATTAGCCGCCACGGTCACCGTGCCCGTGGCCGTGAACGAGAGTTTATTACCGCCCGTGATCGTCCCAGGTCCCGAGCGCTTGGTGAAGGTCACCGGCAACCCGGAGGAAGCCGTCGCCGCGAGCATCACCACGGAGGTCGTCACCTGGTCCGGGATGGCCGGGAACGCAATAACCTGGCTGGCCTTGGCCACCGCCAGCGTGCCGGTCTTGCCGCCCTGGTACTTGGCGTGGTTGACCGTCCCGACCACGGTGTAATTCCCGGCATTGACCGGCGCCGTGGCCGAGCCGTTGTAGGTGATCGCCACCGGCAGGCCGGCAGGCGTGGGCACCGCGGCGACCACCCGCGGCGTGCCATTGTAGGGCTGCGCGAGATTCTGCAGCGTGACCGTGGCCGGAGCCTTGGTGACGGTGAACATGTTGGTCTGGTTGGGCGCCGGGTTCCAGTTGCCGTCGCCGCCCTGGCTGGCCACGACGCTCACCGTCCTCGCCCCGGTGAACGACAGGTTCGTGCCGCCCGTGATCGTCGCCGGGCCGCTGCCGACCGCGAAGGCCACCGGCAGCCCCGATCCCGCCGTCGCGCTCAAGCCCACCGTCGCCGTCGCCAACTGGTTCGGGATCGCCGGGAAGGCGATCGCCTGGTCGGCCTTGGCCGCCGCCACCTGCGCCGTCACCGACGCCGGCGCGTAGATCGCGTCCGCCGCCTTGGTCGCCACCACGTTCACCGTGCCGGTCCCGGCGGTCATCAGCAGGTTCGTCCCGCCGGAGATCGTTCCCGAGCCGCTCGCCACGGCGAACGTCAGCGCCCCGCCGCCCGACCCGCCCGTCGCGCTCAACCCCTGGGTCGTGTTGTAGACCTGCGGGCTGGCCGGCGCGAATGTCAATTCGTCCTGGCCAGTTATGTCCACGTTGATGGTATGGGTCACATCCGGTGCCGGATTCCAATTGGCATCCCCTCCCTGACTGGCGACAATGCCGACGGCTCCCGATCCCATGAAGGTTAGATTGGTAATCCCGCTAATGATTCCGGGGCCATTGGTCACCGTAAAAGTCACCGGCTGGCCGGAACTCGCCGTCGCGATCAATCCCACCGTGTTGGCGGCAACCTGGTTGCCCGGATTCGGGAACGTGATCGCCTGACTCCCCTTATCTACGGTCAGCAACACCGACACAAGTCGTGGACTATTGGTCGCCTCGGGCGATATCACGGTGTTGGTCGCGTAATAGGTGCCGACCGTCATGCCCGCGTAGAAGACGGCGCCCGTGATCACTTGTGCCGAAAGGCCCGCGAGTTGGCCGGTCACGGATGATAGGCTAAACCATTGATTGGTACCGACCCCGTATGTTATGGCATTACTGTAACTGTAACTGCTCAGGTCCCCATTCAGCGATCTCCGTCTGTCAATGGCATCGGGGTCGGAGTCGCTATCGGTATCGAGGTCGAAAGAACGGTAGACCGCCGATAGCGGCCCCGATACCGACTCCGAAAAACAGCACCTACCTGAGCAGACATGGCGGAACGAACATGCTGTCGCTGGTGCAAACGACCACGTTCCAGGTGTCGCCGCTCGACTCCGGGCAAATGATCCCGGTCGGCCTCGCCTTCATCCGGACGCCGGGCGTCTCCACGCGCGCCGAGACGGTCCCGGACGGACGGCCCTCGCCGGCGAGCCCGTGACCACCCGCCTCACGGTCTCGAATAGCGGCTACGCGGTCTTGAGCCCGATCCGCCTCGACCTGCATTTCAATCCCCACGCCCTCGTCTATCTTGGCGGCGCCGACACCGCGACCGGCGGCACGCTGACGTGGACCTTGCAGGCTCCGATGCTGCCGGGCGACACGGCGGTGGTCACGGCGCGCTTCGCGGTGGCCACGATCCCGTTCGCCGCGTCGTTGCTCGCCTCCAACGAGGTGGTCACCACGACGCGCACCTGGCGCGGATTCCCGCTCCACCCGCAGGTCACCCCCGCCCCGTCCCCATCGCCCACCCGCACATGCCCGGCGGCGCGGACTTCGACGGCGACCGGCTGGCCGATCCCCTCCTCTACAACCTGCTGTCCGGGTCGTGGTTCCTGCGGTTGTCCGGCCGGGGCTACGCAGGAACATTGGCGCTCGACCTGCTGGGCGGCCCCGATTTCCTGTCAGCGCCGGCCGACTTCGACGGCGATGGCCTGGCCGACCCGGCGGTCTACCAGGAGGCCACCGGCACTTGGCTGGTGATGATGTCGGCCGACGGCTACGCCGCGGCCATGAACCCATACGCGCCGCGGGCGGCCCAGGAGGCCGGCGCCTTGTCGAGCGCGTTCGGTGGGCCGGGCTGGGTCGCGGCCTGCGCGGATTACGACGGCGACCGCCGCGCGGATTACGGCGTCTACCAGCCGGGCGAGGCCCGCTGGAGGATCAAGCTGTCCGGGTCCACGTACGCGACACTCGACCTGCCGGGGCTTCTCGGGGGGCCGGGCACCGTCGCGATTCCTGCCGATTACGATGGGGATCAATTCGCCGACCCCGCCGCGTACCGCTGGGCGGATCGCACCTGGTTCGGCCGCCTGTCCACGGCCCATTACGCTCTCGTCCATTCGGCCTACCACGGCGCGCTCGGGTGGATGCCCGTGCCGGCGGATTACGACGGGGACGGCAAGGCCGACCTGGCCCTGATGGATCCCGCCACGGGGTGCTGGTCGGTCTGGCTGTCCGGCGCGCATTACGCCCGGCTCGATCCCCCAGGGTTCCTGACCTGGCCGTGAGGGCGGCCGCCGCGGCAGACGTCTGGATCGGTCAACTGGTGGTCGTCGTAATCCGCGCCGGCCGGCACCCCGGATCCACACCCGTCGGCGTACATATCAGCACGTCCAGAGGGCCAAATCGCTTGGGATAGGCCGCATCGCCGGAAGGAGTGACCAGATAGTTGCGCCCGTTCGGGTAGCAACTGCGGAAGAGCTTGAGGGCTGAACGATCAAAGGCGCCCGGGTCCCACTTGCATTCGATGGCATCCACTTCGTCGCGACGCCGGGCCAGCACAAAGTCTACTTCGCGGCCGGACTTGTCGCGCCAATAGCGGACGGGGGTGTCCGGGAAACGGGCCTGGAGATGCTCCAGGACCAGGTGCTCCCAGAGCGCGCCGAAGTCTTCCGGGCGCAGCGGATCCCATCCGCGCGCAAAGCTCACAAACCCCGTGTCGAAAGCATACACCTTGGGCTGCCTGACAATTTCGCCATGGCCGCTGCCGTGGAATGGACGCACCACCGTGACGGCGTGCGTAATTTCCAGCGCGCGCAAATGGCTCTCCACCGTGGGTCGCGTGATACCAAGCGCCGTGGCGGTCTTCGTCACCTCGAATTGCCCGCCGCTCTGCCGCAGCAGGTATTCGAACAGGGCGTTGAACCGGTTCAGGTCTCGAAATCCAAAGAGCCGCTGAATGTCGCGCGCGAAAAACGAATCCATCCACTCGCGGTAAAAGGCGGGTTGCTTCGACGGCACCAGCAGCGCGGGCGGCAGGCCCCCATGAAACAGCCGCTGGGGCAATGTCACGCCGAAAGCGGACAGTTCGTCCCACAGCACGGGGGTCAAATGCACCAGGCGCTTGCGGCCGGTCAAGGTGTCGCGAAACTTCTTGCTCGCGGCCAACGTGGAGGACCCCGTGGCAAGAATCTTGAGCTTCGGAAAACCATCCGCGCCAATTTTCAGAACGCGGGCGGGATCGCGCAACTGGTGAATCTCGTCGAAAATCACCAGCGGCCGGGAACACCCGCGAAAAAAGACCTGGGGATCGCGGACCATGTCCTCGACGACCGGCAAGTCACAGTTGACGTAAAGGGCGCGCTCCCGTCCGATGCTTTCGGCCAGGGTTGTTTTGCCGGATCGCCGGACCCCGCACAGCCAGGCGATGGGCGCCTGGCGCCACGCCCCCTCAATCCGCTGTAGCCAGAATGGTCTCGTTATCATGCTGTCGGACTATACGCGCGGTTCCTCCAAATGTAAAGTACGATAGCAGACAAAAAGGTTTCCGTGAAGCGGGGTGGATATCGGGACGGCTCGCGGGCACGCGCTTGCCATCCACGAGTGCCGATGGGGCGCGCAGGCTGCCGAGCCGCGGCCCCGCTTCACGGAGGCCTTGCTTCCGGTTCTTCTCGCATTCAGCCTTCTATATTCCATCCTTGCCCCGCGACTCCGCCACCGTGGCAGCAGGTCTTCCTCGCGCTGGCTTCCGCATGGACAGCGCGACATCCCGGAGTTTCGCCGCCAAGCGCAGTTTCTCGGTCCAGGTCAACTTGGCCCTCGTCCGCTGCCACTCCGCTTGCCGCTCGAACAGGGTCTTGAGATTAGACATCCAAGAATCTCCGCTTGAAAACCGCCCACTTCTCCTGCAACCCGTGCCGTGCGGCGAGTCCTTCGATTGCTTCTTGCGTCACCGCGCCCGCGCCGCCGCGCGGATGGTCTCCACGCGCGCCTGGACTTCCCCGGGCGAGGTGGCCGGGAAGATCAGAAACTCCACGACCGCGGTTGCGCCGGGCTGGATCGAGCGCTGCGGGTCGCCGGGCAGGAAATACAGCCCGACCGCCTGCCAGTCCTGGCGCGGATACAGCGTGTTGATCCTGGGTTTCACCCCGTTCCCCGCGACCAGCCCGTATCCCCCCGTGGTGTTGGCCGACGGCAGGTAATACCAGTCGGCCGCGGGGATGTCGGGCTGGCGGGCGGATTGCCAGCCATCCGAGTCGTAGTAGTACGGGAACTTGAGCCCCGCCAGGCGGTAGAAATAATGGCCGTCCGCGGGATACTTGCCGACATTCGTCATCCGCGCCTGCAGGGCGATGCCAGGCACCCCCGCCCGGGCGCTCAAGACGATCGTGAACACGGCCGACCTGGCGCCTTTGACCCGGCTGTGCTGGACCGGCGACACCAGGCGGACCCGCTTTTCCGTGTCGGTGTCCGCGTCCACGCGGATCTCCG
Source organism: uncultured Verrucomicrobiota bacterium (assembly GCA_964515705.1). Classification (GTDB taxonomy): domain Bacteria; phylum Verrucomicrobiota; class Kiritimatiellia; order JAAZAB01; family JAAZAB01; genus CAZEVX01. The sequence goes on from CAZEVX010000080.1 coordinate 9,999, forward strand.
CCAGGGGCATGTTCAGGCCGTCGCTGGCGAAACTCCCGAACGGACCGGCCCAGCGCGTTGTCAGGACCCCCGGCGAGTTCTTGACGGACAGGTCGCCGTGGCGGAGTTCCACGCTGGTCTTGTTGACGATGAGCGCCATCGTTCGGCCGGGCTCGTCCCCGACGCCGGTCCGCGGAACGACCGCCGCCGCCGCCACCAGCAGGACTGCCACCCATGCCGTCATGGCTCGCTGAACTCCGTCGGGGTTTCGCCGGCTTCCAGTTGCAGGCCGTCCAGCCAGATAGTCTCGGCCTGGTCTCCCTTGCCGGATGCCTGCAGCAATACCGGCCCGCCGGGCGACGGGCACGGCATGCTGTAGCGCGCCCACTCCGCGGTCAGCGTGATGGTGCGCTCGTGCCACCCCGCGGCGGCCGGCAACCCGACCCACAGCCGCGTCCCGGCAGCCTGCGCCCTGGCATAGAAGGAAAACACGTGCGGCCGGCCGCGCTCCTTGGGCGCCAGGGACAGCCCGAAAATGCCCGCCCAGCGGTATCCCGCGGGATGCGACAGGCGCAGCGACACCGTGCCGAATTTCGGATTGTCCTTGTCCAGGGCATAGTCGGCCGGCGCCTCCCGCGTCGCCCTTAGCCGCACCACCTTGTACGGCATGTAGCCGTCGGGACGGCCGGGAATTTTCTGCATTTCGAAGGACGGATTCAGGATCAAGTTCTTGCCCGCCCTGACGGTCGCCAGCCATCGCTCGTTGCTCAGGCTGGCCGGCGCCTTGTCCGGATGCTCCTGGGTAACGATGGAAACGGCCAGCGCCGCGGCGGGATCGCCCGAGGCCTTGAGGGCATAGGCCCGCACGGCATGCGGCTCCAGGCTGTCCGTGAAGGCGCCGTCCTTGACCGCCAGCGCCCCTTCGCCCTCGCCGGCGAACAGGCGGGCGGCGCCCGCCAGCCCCCGGATCGTCAGCGTGAGGTCCACTGGGAAGGTCTTGCTGTTGACGGCCAAGGCCACCAGGCGGTCGTCGGGGTAGCGGAACACCCGCAGCGGGACCGCGGGAATCTGCCAGCGCGCGGCATCATAGGTGCCGGACGCGTAGGCGAGTTCCTGGCGCACCGGGTCGTGCAGCACGGCCGGGGCCAAGGCCTCGATCTGCCGGCCAAGGGTTTCCAGCGCCTGCCAGGTCTCCTCGCTGTTGGCCAGCAGGTAGGTGAAATAGAGGATTCCCTTGGACCCGT
>CAZEVX010000080.1:11321-12733 GCA_964515705.1 uncultured Verrucomicrobiota bacterium
GCCTCCGGCACGCGCGGGATCGTGCGGGCATACACGCTGTAGACGACGCGGTAGGGGTCGGCCTGTTGCTGCGTCTCCCGGAACAGCCCCGCCGCGAACAGCTTGGATTGCCAGTCGCCGAGGTTGGCCTCGTCCATCCCGTACCATGTCAGGAGGTTGGGCTGGGTCTTCAGCAGGGCGGCCAGGCGCAGGATGTTGGGTTCGAACTGGGTGCGGTAGCGCTCGCGCATCAGTCGCTCTTTTTCCTCCTGCGTCTTGATCCCGTCGAGGTCCCGGACCACCGGGTGAATGCCGCAGCCGAAGATCACATTGATCTGGGCGTCGGCCAGGGCGGTCAGGCGTGTCTTGACGTTCTCGATATCGAAGTTTTCGTGAACATGGTCCTGGAGAAACAGCGTGTTCATCCGGGCGCTCTGCAAGGCCTGGATGTAGGCCTTCATGACGGCGGGATGGTTGACGAACGAGGCGCCGTCCACCATGCCGTACGGGAAATACGGCTGCCCCTTGAACAGCACGATCCGGCGGAAATGGTCCACCTTGCTTTCCGGGACCCCGGCGTCCTTCAGGCGCGTCACCGTCACCGCGCGCGCCCCGAACACCTTGCCGTCCTTGCGCACCAGCTTCACGGTCAGCGGATTCGCCCCCCACCCCAGTGTCCCGACCTCGGCCGCCAGCACGGTTTCCGGCGACGGCCGCTCCTCCCGCGCGATGGTCTTGCCGTCGCGGGTCTCCAGGGCCAGCGCCATGTTGGTCAGGGCCGCCGGGGCCAGGTCCAGGACGACCTTGACGCGCACGGTCGGCTCGCGGGAATAAAAGCTGAATTCCGGGTACAGGTCCTTGATCAGCGTGCCTTCGAACGGCAACGGTTCCGTGTCCAGGACCAGGCCCGTGGCGCGGTCGGTCAGCCGGAGCGCAAGTTGGCGCGGGGCGAAATCGTCCACCGGCACGGTCATGGCCAGCGGCGCCTGGCAGCGCGGCGGCAGCGCCAGATTGGTGCCCACCAATACCCGCGGCGCGCCGCTGTCCGTCGCCTGGACAACCTCCGCGGCCACGTCGCCGGCCACGGGGGTGACGCCCAGCAGCGTGGCGTTCAATCCGAACTGGAAGGCGTCGCCGGCGGTCGTCAGCTCGCCGGCGCGCAGGCCGTCGATCTCGACGAGCAAGGGCGCCGGCGCCGCGAGGGCGTCGCGCAACCCGGAGACGACGCCGAACGACCCGGGGTCGTGCACGGTGGTCGTGATCGGCGCCCACAGATGGAAGGCTTTGCGTTCGGAGATTTTAGCGCCCATCATGTCGAGCTCGACCACGACCCGGTTCCGCATAATGTTCAGCCGGACGTCGCCGGGAGTCTTGGCGTTGAGCAGTTCCAGCGGGATGGCCACTTCCGCCGTCCAGCCGTCCTCGCGCCGGGC
>CAZEVX010000081.1:0-4169 GCA_964515705.1 uncultured Verrucomicrobiota bacterium
TCGCTGAAGAGAGGATTGAAACTTTCGGTTACGGTGCTCATGGTTCCCTTTCGTGTGTGCCCGATCACGCGCCTCGCTGAAGAGAGGATTGAAACGAATGGCCGAGGGCCGGGGAGGATTCGGTCCATGTCGTGGCCCGCGCCCGCCCCACCCCGCGCCCCCCCTCGCCGCCGGAGTGCCGCGCCGAGCAGTTCCTCAACATGCCGGGCCGCTACGTGACCCGCGAGGAAACCGTGCAGGGCTTCCGCGAGATTCTCGACGGCCACTGCGACCAGGTGCCGGAGCAGGCCTTTTTCATGGCCGGGTCCATCGAGGACGTCCGGCGCAAGGCGGGGACCGGATGACGCCCTTTCCCGTCGCCATTCTGACGCCAACCGGCAGCGTCTTCGAGGGGCCGGCGCAGGCGCTGTCGCTGCCGGGCGCCGACGGACGCTTTGGCGTGCTTGCCGGCCACGCGCCGTTGCTGGCTGTGCTGGTTCCCGGGGTCCTGGACTTGCGCACGGCCGCCGGCCCGCGCCGTTTCCGCTGCGGGGCCGGCGTGTTCCAGACCGGTCCGCGCGGCGCCGTGATCCTGGCCGACACGCTGACGCCGGAGGACCGGCCCGCCGCCGTCGCGGCGTCCTGAAGCGGGGTTGCGAGGGTGGGAGCGGACGTCGCGCCCTCAAGCCGTTGGCGGGGCGATCAGCGCGTATTGGTCGCGGCCGCGCGTGCGGGCGGCGAGCAGGCCGCCGCCGAGAGCGGCGTGGATGGTTTCGAGCGGTAGATCGAGGGCCGCGCCTTCGATCGGCATGGCGACGGCGCAGGCGCTGACGGCGCCGTAGGTTTGCTCGTCGCGCAGGCCGTGAATCGTGTCGCGGATACAGGCCAGCGTCGCGTCGGCCTCCGCCCGGCCCATGCCGCCCAGGCAGACAATGAACTCGTCGGCCGAGAATCGGCCGATGATGTCCATCGGCCGCAGACACTGTTTCAGCCGCGCATGGAGGGCCGCCAGCAGGGCATGGCCGGCGGCGATCCCGGCGGTGGCGGCGAACCGGGAATACTCGTCCAGCTTCAGCAGCACCAGGCAGAGCGGGGTGCGGTACGTCCGGGCGCGTTCGACCTCGCGGTGGAACTGCTCGAGGAAGGCCGAATACTTGAGGGCCTGGCTGGCCTCGTCCACCTGGGCCAGGTGGCGCGTCAGGAAGAGCAGTTCGAAGCGCCGCATCTGCATGCCGACGAGGTAGGCGTAGATCAGCAGACGCCGGGCGTCCTCCTCGGTGAACGGAGGCTCGTCGCGCCGGTCGCAGTGCAGGTAGCCGACGGCGCGCTGATTCTGGATAATCGGCACGAGGCAGGCGTGGCGGAAATCGTGTTCCAGCCGGAGGGCGGCGTACTCGGGGTCCTGCGGGGACAGGTCGTTGAGGATCACGCGCTCGTGCTGCAGGATGACCCGCGGGATGGCGGTTCCGCCCAACGGCCGCCGGAACTGCTTGACGAACCCATGGCTGATCTGGCGCGAAATCTTGATTGTCAGGTCGCCGGTCAGGTCGTCGCGCACCAGGCCGGCGAGGCTCTGGTGCGGGAAGGTTTTCATGTGCTCGATGACCACGTGCAGGGCCTCTTCCACGGTCAGGGTGCCGCCGAGGTCCTGGATCAGGGCGATCAGGCGCTCGCTGATCGTTTTGGGATCGTTCGCCATGGGGGTCCTCCGTAAGCCGCACACCGTGCCTTTGCGGCGATAATAATCTTGTGCCCCGCGCGCCGGCAAGGCTAAAGTACCACGATTTTCGATGGGAGCGGATCGAGCATGAAGGGCCATGCCGCGCCAGTGACAGCGGGCCGGTCGGCGGGATGGCGGGCGCCGGCGTGGGACGCGCCGGCCCTGCGCGCGCTCGTGCGCCGGGCATTGCGCGAGGACCTGGGAACCGGCGACTGCACTAGCCGGGCGCTGGTCGCGCGCGGCCGGCGGGCGTCGGCCGCGATCGTCGCCCGGGGTCCCTGCATCGTCTGCGGGACCGCCCTGGCGGCCGCGGTGTTCCGGGAGGCGTCCCCGGCGCTGCGCTGCCGAGTGCGGGTGGCCGACGGGGCGCCGGCGCGGGCCGGGCAGCCGATCCTGGATGTGCGCGGCCCGGCGCGCGCGATCCTGGCCGCCGAGCGCACCGCCCTGAACTTCCTGCAACGCCTGACCGGGATCGCCAGCCTGACGGCGCGGTTCGTGGCGCGCGTGGCGCCGTACGGGACCCGGATTCTGGACACCCGCAAGACCACGCCCACGCTGCGGGTCCTCGAGAAATATGCCGTGCGCTGCGGCGGCGGCGAGAATCACCGGTCCACCCTCGGCGAACGCGTCCTGATCAAGGACAATCACCGCTGCCTGTGGGGGCGCCGCCGCCTGGCGGACGCCGTCCGACAGGCGCGCCGACGCTGTCCCGGGGTCGCCGTCGAGGTCGAGGTCGAGAGCGCGGCCGACCTGGAGCGCGTGTTGGCGGCGGCCCCGGACTGGGTGCTGCTCGACAACATGACGGTGGCGCGCCTGCGGCGCTGCGTCCGGCGCTGCGCCGGGCGCTGCCCGCTCGAGGCCTCGGGCGGAATCACCCTCGCCACGGTCCGGGCCGTGGCGGCCACCGGCGTGCAGGCCATCTCGCTCGGCTGCTTGACGCACTCGGCCCCGGCGGCCGATCTTTCGCTCGAGTTCCGGCCATGACCACGAGCGGCGCGATACGACCGGCGGAATCGCGGGGCGGCGCGCGCGGCGCGGCCACCATCGTGGCGGTGGACGTCGGCAATACCAGCACGACGCTCGGCCTGGCGCGCGGGGATCGCATCGTGCGCCGGGCCAGCTTGCCGACCCGCGCCACGCGCCGGGCCGACGCCGCGCGCGCCCTGGCGCGCCTGACAGCCGGCCGGCGTCCCGACGGCGCGATGCTATGCTCGGTCGTGCCGCGCCGCAACGCCTGTTGGCGGGACGTGTTGCGGCGGTTGACCGGACGGCCGCCGGGCATGGTCACGTGCCGGCTGCGGCATGGGCTGAAGCTGGCCTACCCGCATCCGGCGACGATCGGGGCCGACCGCCTGGCGAATGCCTGCGGCGCGGCCGCGCGCTACGGGGGGTCGGTGATCGTGGCGGATTTTGGGACCGCCCTGACGTTCGACGTGATCCACCGCGGCGCCTATCTTGGCGGCGTGATTGCGCCGGGGCTGCCGCTGATGACCGACTACCTGGCCGAGCGCACGGCGCTGTTGCCGGTCCTGGATGTGCGGCGGTTTCGCGGGCTGCCGCGCGATCCGCGCCGCGCCGCGATGATCGGCAAGAGCACGCGGCAGGCGATGGCGATCGGGGCGCGGGTTGGCTACCTGGGCATGGTGCGGGAACTGCTGGGGCGGCTGCGCGCGGCGCTGGGCGGCCGGGGCGTGCGCTGTTGCGCGACGGGCGGATACGCCGCCTGGGCGCTGGCCGGCGGCGGCCTGCGCGTGCGCCTGGATCCCGACCTGACGCTCTACGGCATTGCCCGGCTGTACGCCTTGAACGCGGCGCGGCCGGCGCGCGCGGCCGGCGGCCGGCGCGCGCGGCGCCGCGGGCCGGGGAGCGGCGCATGACCCCGCGGGCCTATGCCGTCATCCTGGCCGGGGGGCGCGGGGAGCGCTTCTGGCCGATGAGCACCAGCCGCCGTCCCAAGCAGTTGCTGGCGTTAGTCGGGCGGCGCGCGTTGCTGGCGGAGGCCGTGCGCCGCGTGCGGCCGCTGGTGGCGCCGGAGCGCGTGTTGGTGGTGACCGGCGCCGACCTGGTCCCGGCGGTGCGCGCCATCGTGCCCGAGGTGCCGCCCGGCAACGTGCTGGGCGAGCCCTGCGGGCGCGACACGGCCGCGGCCATCGCCCTGGCGGCGGGCGTGATCGCGGCCCGCGCGCCGCGCGCCGTGTTCTGCGTGCTGACCGCCGACCACGTCATCGGCAACCTGCCGCGCTTCCGGCTCACGCTGCGCGATGCGTTGGCGCGCGCGGCGCGCGAGGAGGTGCTGGTCACGATCGGCCTGCGGCCGACCGCGCCCAGCACGGGATTCGGCTATCTCGAGGCCGGCGCGCGGCTGCCTGGCCGCGGGCCGACGGCGTTTTTCCGGGTGCGCCGGTTCGTCGAAAAACCCGGCCCCGCCGCCGCCCGGTGCGCCCCAGGCGCTCGGTGCCCCGCGGCAGCA
>CAZEVX010000081.1:4179-12670 GCA_964515705.1 uncultured Verrucomicrobiota bacterium
GGCTTCGGCTATCTGGAGGCGGGCGCGCCGATCGACGGCGGGGCGGAGACGTCGTTCATGGCGGTCAAGCGCTTCGTCGAAAAACCGGACGAAGCGACGGCGCGCCAATACGTGGCCTCCGGGCGGCATTTCTGGAACTCGGGGATGTTCGCCTGGTCGCTGGCGACCTGGGCGGCCGCGGCGCGGCGGCATCGTCCCCCGCTGGCGCGGCTGATGGAGACGGTGGCGGCGCGCGCCGGGCGGCCGGGCTTCGCAACCGTGCTGCGCCGCGCCTATGCCGGGCTGGAGCGGATTTCGGTCGATTACGCGGTCCTCGAGCAGGCCGCCAACATCATCATGGCCGAGGGCCGGTTTGCCTGGGACGACGTCGGGGCCTGGTCGGCGCTGGACCGGCATCTGCCGGCCGATGCCCGCGGCAATGCCGTCGTGGGGCGCGCCGAGCTGGTCGAGGCCTCCGGCAACGTGGTGGTGGCGGATCATGGGCTGGTGGCGCTGGTCGGCGTGGACAACCTGGTGGTCGTCAAGACCGGCGCGGCCACGCTGGTCTGCCGCAAGGACCGCGCCCAGGCCGTCAAGCGGTTGGTCGAACAGTTGCGGCGCCGGCGGGACGCCCGGGAGTGGCTCTAGCCCGCGCCGCCGGCGCGGGGTCGGAAAGGCGCGGACGATGGCACGGACCCTCGGCGTGGATTACGGCACGCGGCGCATCGGGCTGGCCTGCAGCGACGAGGCCGGCCTGATCGCCATGCCGCTGGCGATCCTGCCGTGCGAGGGCGGGCTCGCCGCGGTGGTGGCCGCCATCGGCCGCGTGTGCGACGAGAAACAGGTGGCTGACATCGTGATCGGGATGCCCCTCAACATGGACGGGTCGCGCGGTCCGGCGGCCGAGGCCGCGCAGCGCATGGCCGACGCGCTGGCCGCCGGAACCGGCCGGCCGGTCAAGACCTGGGACGAGCGCTGGAGCAGCCGCCAGGCGGAACGGATGTTGATCGATGCCGACGTCAGCCGCCGGCGCCGCCGGGGTCTCGTGGACCAGGTGGCGGCGCAGTACATTCTGCAGAGTTACTTGGATGCGCACGCCATCCCCACAACCCCCGGCGTCCCGGAGCCCGATCCGCTATAGCCTGCGGATCGCCTACGACGGCGCGGCCTATGCCGGCTGGCAAGTCCAGCCGCGGCGCCGCACGGTCCAGGGGGAACTCGAGGCGGCGCTTTGCCGGCTGACCGGCGTGCCCATCAAGCTCCACGGCAGCGGCCGTACCGACCAGGGCGTGCACGCCGCCGGCCAGGTCGCGCATGGCGACCTGCCGCACGCCATCCCGCCGGCCAACCTGGCGCGCGCCCTGAACGCCCTGCTGCCGGCGGACATCCGTGTGCTCGGCGCCCGGGTGGCGGCGCCGGACTTCCATGCCCGGCGTCACGCGCTCCGCAAGGAATACCGCTACTTCATCTGGAACGGCGCGCTGTTGCCGCCGTGGCAGCGGCTGTATCGGACGCTGGTGCGTCCGCCGCTCGACGTGCGCGCCATGCGCCGGGCGGCCGCCCTGCTGGTCGGCCGCCGGGATTTCGCCGCCTTCACGGCCAATCCCAACCGCGAGGTCGGCTGCACGCGGCGCCGGCTGATGCGGCTCTCGGTCAGCCGGCGTGGGCGCGAGCTGGTCCTGCGCGCCCAGAGCGACGGGTTTCTGTACAAGATGGTGCGCAGCCTGGCGGGATTCCTGATCCGCGTCGGCACGGGCGCCATCCCGCCGGAGGAGGCGCGCCGCATCCTGGCCTCGCGCACGCGCACGGCGCGCGTGCCGACCGCCCCGCCCGCGGGGCTGTTTTTGTGGAAGGTCTGGTATCCCGCCGCGCGGCGGCGTCCCGCGGCGCGCGCGCGGCCATCCCGGTTGCCGCGGGCGGCGCCCGGCAACGGAGGACTCCCATGAACCGGCATGCGGGCAACGGGCGTGTGGCGCGGATCGCGGGGTGGGGGCTGGCGCTGGCCGCCGCCGCGACCGCGCCGGCCGCCGAGTGCTACGACGTCTTTCGGGCTTCCAGCCCGATCGCGGTGGACGGGCGTCTGGACGAGCCGGACTGGCAGGCCGCCGAGCCGGTGTATTTCGGGGACATCGTCACCGGGGCCGGCCCGGCGCTGCCGGCGACGGCCCGGCTGCTGTGGAGCGCGACGCACCTGTATGCGGGGTTCGAGGTTGCGGACACCAATGTCTGGGCGCGGCTCGAGGGGCGCGACGCGCCGCTGGACCCCGGGTTCCGGGGCTACACCGAGAACTTCGTGAAACTCTACCTCGATCCCGACGGCGACGGCCGGAACTACACGGAAATGCACCTGTCGCCCAACGGGGCCCTGGACGACAAGTGGCAGACACTGCCCTGGAAGGCGGCGGCCCGGCGCGCCCTGGGCTTGCCGCTGGACACGCCCGCTGCGGTCCATTGGGACTGGAACTGCACGGGCATGCTCTGGGCGACGGCCGTGCAGGGCACGCTCAACCGGCCGGAGGACACCGACCGGGGCTGGACGGCCGAGATCGCGATCCCGTTCGCGGCGCTGCGGTTCCTCTCGGACACCGCCGCGCTGCCGCCGTCAGACGGCGCAACCTGGAAAGCGCATCTCGGGCGGCGCTATGCCCCGGCGACCAACATGCCGGCCGCGGAGGTTCAATACTGGACCTGGCCGCGGGTTGGCGAGCGCGAATGTCACCGCGCGGACACCTGGGGCACGCTCCGGTTCCGCACCCGCGCCATGCCGCCGCCGGCGGACCTGGCCGCCGCCCTCCCGTCCCGGCCGGCCTGGCGGATGCTCTGGGCGCGCGCGAAGCCGACGATCACGGACGACGAGGCCGGCCACCTGGCGGACCTGGCGGCGCGAATGGGGTTCAACCAGCTCTGCACGCACGCGCATCCGGCGCTCATCCGGGCGGCGCATGCCAGAGGTCTGGGCTTTTACGCCTGGTGGATCAACTTGCGCGTGGCGGACATGAAGGCCATGGAACGGGCGCATCCCGAGCGCTTGCAGCGGGTGCTGCCGGAGGAGGACGCCCAGCGCGGCCTGCCGCGCCGCAATCCCGACCGCGAGAACATTCACGGCGGGACCTGGCTCTGCCCCGACCGCGGCCTGAGCGACGAGGAATGGCGGGAGATGGAGGCCGTGCTGCGGATGCCCGGGGTGGATGGGCTGGGCCTGGACTACATCGGCTACCGGAATTATCACGCCTGCTATTGCGAGGACTCGAACGCCCGGCGCGCGGCCTATGCGCGGCAGCACCCGGAACTGACGCCCGAACAGGCGACCTGGCGCTTTTCGGAAGACGCCCTTGTCGAATACACCCGCCAGGTCCGCGCGCGGGTCCAGGCGCTTGACCGGCGCCTGAAACTGGCCATCCACGTCTATCCGGACTTCGATCCCAACCCGGATTACGCCAGCCGGCTGCCGGTGGATTACTGCGGCCAGACCGTGGCCTGGTTCTTTCCGCCGCACTGGCGCTACGAGCGCGTCCGGGCGCGGACGGCGCGCTTCGCCGCCGGCCAGCACGCCCACCATGCCTTCCAGACCTTCGCCCCGTTTGTCGGCATCTATCCCGGCGACCGCGCCAAGAGCCCGGACCGCCTGCGCACCGAGCTGCGCATCGCCGGCGCCGCCGGCACCGATGCGATCATGGCGGCTTTTGCCGAGACCTTCGTCGAGCAGCCGGACCAGGTGTCGGCGGCGAGCGAGATATTGAACCCGCCGGTGCCGTGACCCGGCCGGTTGGCCGCGGCGGGGCAGAGGAGTGCTGGGCCATGTCCGATTTCCTGGCCGTTTTCCTGAAACTGGCCGCCATGTTCCTGGTGATGGCCATCGGCTGGGCCGCCCGGCGCCGCGGGGCGCTGTCCGACGAGGCCGGGCGGGTCCTGAGCCGGCTGCTGGTGGACCTGATTTTCCCGGCGCTGGTCTTCACCCAGATGCTGCGCACGGTGACGCCGGCGGTGCTGCGGGCCAACTGGTTCGTGCCGCTGCTGGGGGCCGGGGTGATCCTGGTGGCCAAGGCCGTTGGCCATCTCGGCATGCCGCTCTTCAGCCGGCGCGACGACGGCGGTACGGCCGTATTCCTGGTGGCGATGCCGAACTGGGTGTATTTCCCGCTGCCGATCGCCGCGCAACTGTTCGGCGACGACGGCGTGCGCGACGTGCTGCTGTGCAACGTCGGCGCGCAACTGATGCTCTGGACGGCCGCCGTGTGGACGCTGCGCGGCGCCCGCGCGCAGGGCGCCGCGCTCTCGGGGTTGGCGCGGAATTACGGCCTGCTCGCGACCGTCGCCGGCATTGGCATGGCCATGGCCTGGCCGGCCGGCCGCGCCCTCGAGACCGCGGCGGCGCCCGTTGGCTGGCTTCTCCCGCCGGCGGCGGCCGTGCAGGCACTGGCCATGATCGGCAGCTTGACGATCCCGCTGTCGCTGGTGATTACCGGGGCGCAACTGGGGGCGTTGCGCTTGGCCGCCCATTACCCGACGCGCGACTTTGTCGGGGTCCTGGTGCTGCGGCTGGCGGCGGCGCCGATCTTGACCGTGGCGCTCATGCTGGCCGCCGGCGCGGCGGGCCTGCGGCTGCCGGAGGTGCCGCGCCTGATCACCTGCCTGATTGCCGCCATGCCGGTGGCGATCAGTTGCAGCATCGTCACCGAACGCTTCGGGGGCGACACGGCGCTGGCGGCGCGCACGATCTTTTACTCGACGCTCGCGAGCCTCGTGACCGTCCCGGCCTTCTACTGGGCGATCCGGGCCCTGCGCCTCTGAGGACGGCCATGCCCGACTTGACCCCCGCGCAGTGGGCGGCCGGATGCCGGCGACGGGCGACACCGCGCTGTTCGATGCGGAGGGGCGCCGCCGGGCGAGACGTGGCCTGGCATCCGTGCTGGGCGCGGACCTGGCCGGCGACCTCCGCCCGGACGTCCCGTTTTCCTGCCGCAAGCCGGTTCGCCGCTGCACTGGGACCTGGGCCACTGGCCGGTCGCGTTGCGGCCCGTCGCGCGCATGCTGGCGCCGGCCGCGCGCACGCGGTCGTTCCGGCTGACCCAGGCCGTGCCGGCGCCGCCGCCGCATCTGCCGGGACTGATCGAAAACGCCTGCGGCGCGGGAACCTGTCTCTACTTGACGGGCTTGCCAGGCGCGCAGTATACTCGGGGTGGCATGGCGCAGGACAAACGGTTTCTATGGGAATGCCTGGCGCGGCTGACGGGGGACAACCGTCCGGTCGCGGTCGCGGGCGTCGAGACGGTCGAGGTGCTGGCGCACGACCAGCCGGCCGCCGGCCGGCGGGTCGTGAACCTGATCCAGCGGCCGGGGCCGGCGGGCCGCAACCCGGCGCCGGCCTGGGGCGACGATCCGGATGTGTGCGCCCCGGTGACAGGAATGACGGTCCGGTTCGGCGCCTGGAATGGACGATTGCCGGAACGCATCTATCTCGCGCCGGACCGGAGGCAGTTCGAGGTGACGCCGGATGGCGGCGGGACGCGCGTCGCCGTCCCGCCGTTCACCGTGCATGCCATGGTGGTGGCGGAGTTCGGGACGCCCTGAGGTGGTGTTGGAGACTTGCCCGGGATCATTCCACTGACCGAGCACGGAGGGATGTCATGACATACCGCGGGATGCTGCCGTTGATCGTGGGCGCTGCCGTGTCGGCCGGAGCCCAGACGACCTACTACGTCGCGCCAAACGGCCTCGATACCCGTACGGGGACCAACAGTTGGACCAATGCCGTGGCGACGATCAGCAATGCCGTGCAGCTGGCGGCCAGCGGCAGCACGATCCTGGTCTCGAACGGGGTCTACCTGCTGTCGTCCAACGTCGCGATCAGCAAGTACCTCCGCGTGCGCAGTTGGAACAACGGCGACCTGGACCCGACCAACACGATCCTCGACGGCCAGAGGATCACGCGCTGCCTGTACATGAACCTTTCCACGGCCCTGGTCGCCGGGTTCACGATGCGCAACGGGAACGGGGTGGGCGACCAGTCGGCAGCCGGCGGCGGGGCGGTCTACATAACGGCCGGGCAGGTGTCCAACTGCGTGGCCATCAGCAACCGGGCAACGGCCTCCGGCGGCGGCATCCATGCGAGCGGGGTCAATAGCCTGGTGACGCACTGCCAGGTGCTGGCGAATGTCCTTGATGACGGGGTGGGGACGAACGCGATGCGGGGCGGCGGCGTGTATCTCGAAAACGGCGGGGTCTTGCGGGATTCGACCCTGGCCTTCAACACCAACATCAACACCGCCGCCTATGAAGGCGGCGGCGGCGTATACATTCGTCTCTCGAGCAGCACGGGCACGTCCACGGGCCAGGTCGTTCGCTGCACCATCGTCAGCAACGTGGCCAACAGCGGCGGGGGCGTGCTGGGATACCGGCGCTGCCACATCATCAGCAATACCATTGTGGGGAACCAGGCCGTCTATGCCAACGTCTACAGCCGGGGCGGAGGCGCGTTCCTTTCTACCACCTTTAGCGGAAGCGTGTTCGTTGCCAATACGGTGTCCGGCAACCAGTCGTGCGCCGCCGGCGGCGGCCTGTATCTCTCGCCGGATTCCGGCAATGTCGGGGGCATCCTGGTCAGCAATTGCCTGGTCGTGGACAATGTCACGACGACCGCCGGAGGAGGGATCTGCGTCGCGATCTTTTCCGGCTCATACCTCAACTCGAAGATCGTGGTGGCGGATTCCACGATCGCCGGCAACGAGGCGCGGGCTGTGTCGGCGACCTACGGCCAGTCCGGCTATGGCGGCGGCGGCATCTTCTGGGAGGCGCCGGGCCTGCTGGTGAACTGCACGGTGGCCGACAACCGCAGCTGGGCGACCGGCGGCGGGCTCCGCCTGCAGCGTGCCTATGTGACCTTACCGGAAGAGGAACTGGTCGTCCGCAACTGCCTGGTGGCTGGCAACGACGCCCAATATGCCGGCGGCGTGTTTGTCGGGCAAGCCAACGCCGACCGGGCAATTCGCCTCGAATCCTGCACGATTGCCGGCAACACGGCCACGAATTATGGCGGCGGCCTGGCGATCACCGGGCTCTACGCCAGCATCACCAACTCGATCGTCTATGCCAACGTCGCGCCGGCAAACGCCAACATCCGCACCAATACGACGATCTATGCCATCGGCTACACCTGCACCGAGCCGACCAACCATCTCAGCCTGGGCGGCGCGCTGACCGCCGTGATCACCAACGACCCGGCGTTCCGTGACGCGGGCGGCGGGGATTTCCGGCCGGCCGACGGGTCGTCGTGCCTGGATATCGGGCTGAACCAGGCCTGGATGGACACGGCGCTGGACCTGGCTGGCCTGCCGCGGATTGACCCGCTCATGCGCCGGGTGGACCTGGGCGCGTATGAGACCCGGCATGCGGTCACGCTCTTCGGCGCGCGGTGAGCTGGGATGCCGGACGGGTGTATTCGGGGGGCGGCGCGCCTGGCAGTCGCGCCCTATCGGTGCGCGGATGAACGGGGCAGGGCCGGGCAGCCTGCCCGGCCGCGATACCCTCTGAACGCGTATACGTGTACGAGTACCGGTACAACGAAGAGTTGAGGGTCTCTCCATGACGCTGCCCGCCGACCACTGGGCCCGCACCCGCCTGCGCCGCTGCATGATCGGGCTGCACATGCCGGATTATGACCAGTTGCCCGCGGCGGACTGGCCGCGTCTGCCCGCGATCCTCGAACGCGCGGACCCGCGCGGCCAGGTGCGGACGCTGAAGCGGGCGGGGATCGAGGTGTTTTATTTCTATGCCAAGTGCCATTACGGCAACGCCTACTATCCCAGCCGCGTCCCGGGTGCCCACGTGCATTCCGGGCTGAAGGGGCGCGACCTGGTGCGCGAGTATGCCGAGGCCTGCCAAGCGGCCGGGCTCGTGCCCGGCGTGGTCTACGAGTTTTCCGATCACCGCCTCGCCAAGGACCACCCCGACTGGTGCCACCGCAACGCGCCCAACCCGTCCAAGGGCATCGTGGACATCACCGACGAGGTCCAGGGCGCCAAGATCGCCGGCGGCTGCCTGAACGGGCCGTATGGCGACTACGCCCTGGCGCAAGCCCTCGAGGTCGTGCGCGGGTACCCGCAACTCCAGTGCTACTACGTGGATTTCCTCGGCCTGTTCGGCTCATGGGACGCCTGGATTTGCCCGTACTGCAACGCCCGGTTCCGCGAGGCGTTCGGCATGGAGTTCCCGGGCACCGCCCGCTTGACGGACGCCCAGCGCATCGCCTACCGCGCCTGGCGCTACCGCCAGTACGACGATTACACGCGCCGGCTCAAAGCCGCGCTGCTGGCCGAGCGGCCGGACCTGCTCTTTACCCACAACTTTTTCGGGATCAGCGACGAGCCCGGCCAGACCCGCTGGGACCTGGCCGAGGCCAACTGCGACTTCATGACCAAGGACGTCTTCAGCCTGCGGCTGGGCTCGCTGCCGATCGCCTGGCGCGCGCGCCCTGCGCGAGTGCAGCCGCCGGGCGCCGGCCGAGATGCTGCTC
>CAZEVX010000082.1:0-12646 GCA_964515705.1 uncultured Verrucomicrobiota bacterium
GCGCAGGGTGCCGAGCCGCAGGCGCACGGGCTGGCGCCTGACGGGGCAACAGGGCAGGCACAACTCCCGCAGTGTTGGGACGCCGCCGGCCGCGTTGACACCGCCGGCCGCTTTCGATAGTCTCGCCGGCATGGATCCCCTGCGGACGGCGATCATCGGCGTCTCCGGCTACGGCAACACCCACTACGCCATGCTGCTCGCGCAGGCCGGCCGGGGCGCCCTGCGTCCCGTCGCCGCCACGGTGATCAATCCCGATGACGAAGCCATCAAGTGCGCCCGCCTGCGGGAGTTGGGGGCCGAACTGTTCACCGATGACCGCGAGATGTTCGCCCGGCACGCCGGACGCCTCGACCTGTGCTTCATTCCGACCGGCCTGGCGCTGCACGCCAAGATGGCGCTGCGGGCGCTGGCGGCCGGCGCGCACGTCTACGTGGAAAAACCGCTGGCCGCGACGATCCAGGACGCCCTGGCGGTGGCGGCCGCCGCCACGCGCGACGGCCGGCGGGTGGCGGTGGGCTACCAGCACCTGTATCATCCGGCGCTCCTCGAGCGCAAGCAACGCCTGCGGGAACTGACGGGCGAGTTGCGCGTTCTGAAATGCCAGGCCGTGGTGCCGCGCTCCTCGCTCTACTACGCCCGCAACGGCTGGGCCGGCCGGTTGCGCCACGGCGGACGCTGGGTGCTGGACGCCCCCTTCCACAATGCCGGGGCCCACACCCTCAGCCTGATGTGTTTCCTGGCCGGCGAGACGGCCGAGGACCCGGCGACACTCGCCAGCGTGCGGGCGGAACTGTACCGCGCCGCGCCAATCGAGAGCTGCGACCTGGCCGGCCTCGAGATCACGACCGCCGACGGCGTCCGCCTCCTGTTCCTCATCTCCCACTGCGACGCCGACGACCCCGCCCCGGCCGCGGACCCGTCGTTCGTCATCGCGGGGACCCGCGGCGCCCTGGCGCTGGCCGCGGACGGATGGCATCGCTGGGACGGGCAGCGGCTGTCGGGCGACCCGCTGCTGCCGCCCTTCGAGACGGGCGCGGCGGACGCCATCATGGCGCGGGTGCTGGACGCCGCGCGGGGCGGGGCCCCGTTCCCCTGCCGCCCGGAACTCGCGATTCCCGAGGTGCTCGCCGCCAACGCCGCCTTCGAGTCCTCGGCCATCCACCCGCTGCCCGCCGGGCTCGTCGCGGCCTTGCCCGCGCCCAAGGGCGGCACCGTGGCCACCGTGCGCGGCCTGCGCCAGGCGATGGACAGCGCCTTCCGCCGGGACACCCTGTTTGCGGACGCCGGCGTCGCCTGGGCAGTCCCCGGCGCGCCCGTGGAGTTGCGCGGCTACGCGCGCTTCGCGGGCGGACGCACCGGCGTCGGCGGGTAAAAACAACCTTGCGGCGCGCGCCCGGCGGGGTATATAAACAGCCCGCATGAAACCCGAAACCCTGGACCGCTGGACCTGCGACCACGCCGCCGACCTCTACGGCATCCGGACGTGGGGCAGCGGGTATTTCGACATCGCCGGCAACGGCGAGGTCGTCGTCAAACCCTTCGGCGACGCCAACGGGGCCGCCGTCAGCATCCTCGACCTGGTGGCGGGGCTGAAGGCGCGCGGGCTCGACCTGCCGGTGCTGCTGCGGTTCGCGGACATTCTTTCGTCGCGCATCGCGCAGCTCTACGGCTGTTTCCATGCCGCCATGCGCGATGCCGGCTACCAGGGCGCCTACCGCGGCGTCTATCCCATCAAGGTCAACCAGCAGCAGCAGGTTGTCGCCGAAATCGTCGAGTTCGGCCGGCCGTTCCACCACGGCCTCGAGGCCGGCAGCAAGGCCGAGTTGATGGCGGCCATCGCCCTCACCGGCGACCCGGAGGCCCTGATCGTCTGCAACGGCTACAAGGACGGGGAGTTCATCGACCTGGCGCTCTACGCCCAGAAACTCGGTCTCCAGACCGTGCTGGTGCTGGAAAAGCCCGATGAACTCGCCATGGTCCTGAACCGCGCGGCGAGCCTGGCGGTCCGGCCGCGCCTGGGCGTGCGGATCAAGGTCTCCAGCCGCTCGGGCGGCCACTGGGACGGGTCCGGCGGCGACCGCAGCATGTTCGGAGTGAACGCCGCGCAGGCCATCGAGATCGTCGACCGCCTGCGCAAGGAATCCATGCTGGATTGCCTGCAGATGCTCCACTACCACCTGGGCTCGCAGGTTTCCAACATCCGCGCCATCCGGTCGGCGCTGCGGGAAGCCTGCCGGTATTACGTCGAACTGGCGCGCGAGGGCGCCGCCATGGGGATGCTCAACATCGGCGGCGGCCTGGCCGTGGACTACGACGGCTCGCACACCAACTTCGAGAGCAGCCGCAACTATACCGACCAGGAATACGCCGCCGACGTCGTCGAGGCCGTCCTGGGGGCCATGAACGCCGCGGGCATCCCCCATCCCGCGATCGTCACCGAGTCCGGGCGCGCCACGGTGGCCCACCATTCCGTGCTGATCTTCAACGTCCTGGATACCAGCCGGTTCGAGCCGCGGACGGCCCTCGGCGACCTGCCGACCCCCTGCCACGAAATGCTCAACAACCTGCGCGAGGTCCGCCAGTCGCTCTCGACCAAGAACCTCCAGGAATGCTTTCACGACGCCGTCTTCTACCGCGACGAGTTGCGCGGCCTCTTCACCCACGGGCATATCGGCCTGCGCGAACGGTCGTACGCCGAAACGCTCTTCTGGGACATCGTCTGCCGCATCGCCGCCGAGAGCAAGGACCGCAAGTACGTCCCCGAGGAGTTGCAGGGGCTCGAGGCGGCGCTGGCCGACCTCTACTACTGCAACTTTTCCGTCTTCCAGTCCCTGCCCGACGCCTGGGCGATCGATCACCTCTTTCCGGTCATGCCGATCCACCGGCTGCACGAGCGGCCGACGCGCCAGGCGACCCTGGCCGACATCACCTGCGATTCCGACGGCAAGATCGACCGGTTCATCGACCTGCACGACGTCAAGGCCACGCTGCCGCTGCACGAACTCCGCGGCGAGGACTATTACCTCGGGGTCTTCCTGGTGGGCGCCTACCAGGAAACCCTCGGCGACCTCCACAACCTGCTGGGCGACACCAACGTCCTGCACGTGCGCATCGGCAAGGACGGCGCGGTGGAGTATGCCAACGAGATCGCCGGCGACACCGTGGCCGACGTGCTGTCCTACGTGGAATACGATCCGCGCGACATGGTCCAGCGCGTCCGCGTCATGGCCGAGCAGGCCGTGCGCGACGGCCGCATCTCGGCCATCGAGCGCCGCGAGATCATGTCGGCCTACGAGGCCGGCATGCGCGGCTATACCTATTTCGAGGGCTGATTGGCCGCCTGGCCGGCACGGCCGCCCGCGCGGCGCGGCGCGGCGCCGGTCGTCCCCGGCACGAGAGGAGCATGGGTGTGACGCCTCCCCGTTCGTTTCCGCGGTTCCTGGGCGGTCCGGCGCGGCCGCCCGCGGCCGCGCCGGCGCCCTACGCCGTGCTGCCGGTGCCCTACGAGCGCACGGTGTGCTTCGGCCGCGGCACCGCGCGCGCCCCGGCGGCGATCCTGGCGGCCAGCCGCCACATCGAGCCCCTCGACGAGGAGACCCTCCGCCCGCTCGGCCTGGAGGTCGAGACCCTGCCGGCGGTGCCCTGCCGCCGCGGCAGCGACCGCCGCGTGCTCGACGCCGTGCGCCGCGCCGCCCTGCCGGTCCTGCGCGCCGGACGGTTCCTGATGGCGCTCGGCGGCGAGCACAGCATCAGCGCGCCGCTGGTGGACGCGGCGCGCCGCCGCTACCCGGGCCTCGGCGTCCTGCACCTCGACGCCCATCTCGACCTGCGCGACGCCTTCGAGGGCACCCCGCTCTCCCATGGCAGTGTCATGCGGCGCGTCCTCGATCTCGGCGTGCCGATCGTCTCGGTCGGCATCCGCAGCGTCTGCGACGAGGAATACCGCCTCGTGCGGCAGCGGCGCCTGCCGGTCTTCTGGGCGCGCCACATCGTCAACGCCCCCCCCGCCCGCTGGATCGGCGACGTCCTGCGGCGCCTGCCCCCGACCGTCTACATCAGCCTCGACGCCGACGCCCTCGACCCGGGCCTGATGGCCGGGACCGGCACGCCCGAGCCCGGCGGCCTGACCTGGTATCCGCTGCTCGCCCTGCTGCGGCGCGTGTGCGCGGCGCGGCGCGTCGTGGCGGCCGACCTCGTGGAAGTCATCCCCGCGCCCGGCTTGCCGGTCCACGAATACACCGCCGCGCGGCTGGCCGCCAAGCTGATGTTCTACCACCGCCTGGCGCGCGCCCGCGCGGAAACGCCGCCGGCCGCCGCCCGCTGAGGAGCCCCGCATGATGGCCGCGCCCGCCATGCTCGCCGCCTGCCGACGCGCCCTGCCGGCGCTGGCCGGACTGGGACTCCTGGCCGGATGCGCTCCGCTCCTGCGGGATTCCGGCGGCGTCCGTATTTACGGGGATATCGTCCGCGGCGACCGCGAACGCCGGGTCACCTTCACCACGCGCGACCCGCAGGCCCTCGCCCAGATCGCCCGCAACGACCCGGACGCCGCCGTGCGGGAGGCGGCCGTGTCCCGCGTGCGCGACCCGGCGATCGTGCGGGCGGTCGTCGACACGGACGCGGCGCCCCAGGTGCGCGTCGCCGCGGTTCGCCAGGTCACGGACCGCGCCGCCCTGGCGGAGATCGCGGCCGCGAACAGCGAGCCCCTGGCGCGCCTGGCGGCGCTCGACCGCTTGACGGATCCGGCCGACCTGTTCGCCGTGGCCATGCACAACAGCGACCCGATGGTCCGCAAAGCGGCGGTTGATCGGCTCGCGCGGGACGACCTGCTCTACACCGTCGCCATGGACAACAGCGATGCCTTCGTGCGCCTGGCCGCCGCCGGCCGCCTCCGCGACCAGGCGCGCCTGGCCGCCGTGGCGCGTTCCAACAGCGACCCGCTCGTGCGGCGCACGAGCCTGCTGGCGGTGACCAACCAGGCGCTGCTGGCCGAGATCGCCGCCGGCGCCGGCGACCGCGACGTGCGCAAGACGGCCATCGAGCGCCTGGCGATCCCGGCCGTCCTCGAACGCCTGGCGGCGTCCGACGCCGACCCGATGATCCGCTACCTCGCCCTGCGCCGGGTCGACAATCCCGCCCTGGTCCGCCGCCTGGCGCTCGACGATCCCGATCCCCTGGTGCGCAAGACGGCCGTGGCCCAACTGCGCGACGAGCGCACCCTGGAAACCGTCGCCGGCCGCGATCCCGACGATGGTGTGCGCACGGCGGCCATCGCCCGCCTGCGGGGCGGCGCCCTGGCCGGTGTGCTGGCCACCGATCCCGCCCCGGCCGCGCGCCTCCAGGCGGTCGCCAACGTCCACGACCCCGCCGTACTCCGGCAGACAGCGCTGGGCGACGCCGATCCCGGGGTGCGGGCGGCCGCCGTGCAGCGGCTCGACGATCGAGCCGCGATCGCCGCCATCGCCCGCGCCGACCGCGCCCTCGAGGTGCGCCTGGCCGCCATCGCCCGGCTCGCCGACCAGGCCACGCTCGAGGCCCTGGCCACCGGGGACGCCCGCCAGGAAGCCCGCGCCGCCGCGGCGGCCAAGCTGGTGGACCAGGCCGTGCTACGGGACATCGTCCTGCGCGATTCGCACCGCTCCGTACGCCAGGCGGCCGCCGCGCGCCTGGTGGACCCGGCCGTCCTCGAAGCCCTCGCGCGCAACACCAACCCGGTCGTCCGCGAGCTGGCGGTCGCCCGCCTCGACGCCCCGGCCGTGCTCCAGGATATCGTCCTCAACGATCCCGTTCCGGCGGTGCGCCGGGCAGCCCTCGACCGGGTCGTTGCGCCCGAGATTCTCGGCCGCGTGGCCCGCGAGGACGCCGATCCCGCCATGCGCCGGGCGGCCGTGCGCCGCGTCGCGGAACGCGCCGTGCTCGAGGCCGCCAGCCAGACCGATCCCGACCCGGATGTGCGCCGGGAAGCCCGCGACCGCCTCCAGACCCTGCCGCCCGAGCCGGGCCGCCCCTGACCCGAGGAGCATGCCATGAGCACCCCGGACCTGCCGCCGCCCCAGGCCGCCGCGCCGGACATCATCCTGGACTGCGACCGCCTGCAGGCGATCCTGCCCCATCGCTATCCGTTGCTGATGCTCGACCGCGTGCGGCTCCTGCCGGCCGAACGGCGCGCCATCGGCCTCAAGACCGTCACCATCAACGAGCCGCATTTCCAGGGCCATTTCCCCGGCAACCCGATTCTGCCCGGCGTCCTGATCCTCGAGGCGCTGCTCCAGACCGGCGCGGCCCTCATCCGGCAATGCCTGCACGTCGAACGCGAGTTCGCCTATCTCCTGACGCTCGACAACGTCAAGTTCCGCAAGCCGGTGCGGCCGGGCGACGGGCTCCTGACCGACGTCGTCCTCGCGCGCGCGGCGCGCGGCATCATCAAGTGCGCCGGCACGGCCGCGGTCAACGGCCAGCAGGTCTGCCAGGCAAGCTTCAGCCTGGGCTTGGCGCCGCCGCTCCCCGAGGCGGCCACCCCCGAGGCCTTTGACCCGCCGCTGTATTCCGAGGACTTCCCGATCGCCTGGTCAACCCTCGCGGATGTCACGGCGGTCATGAACATCATCCCGCACCGGTACCCCTTCATGCTGGTGGACGCCATCTTTCACAAGACCGACAACCGGGTGCTGGGCCTCAAGAACGTCAGCCGCAACGAACCGTTTTTCAACGGCCATTTCCAGGACCGCCCGATCATGCCCGGCACCCTGCTGGTCGAGGCCATCGCCCAGGTCGGCGCGGCCTTCATCCTCGGCAAGCCGGAAAACCAGGGCAAGCTCGGGTTCTTCATGGCCGTGGAATCGGCGCGCTTCCGCCGCCCCGTGCGGCCGGGCGACCGCCTGCTGATCGACGTGCGCCATACCGTCGCCCGGCCGCGGGTCGGCAAGGCCAGCGGCCGGATCTGGGTCGGCCGCCAGCCGGCGGTCGACGCCGACATCTCGTTCGTCATCGTTGACCGGCCCGCGCCGGCCTGAACACCCCCCGGCCTCCCGGATCGTCGGAGCGACCATGCGCCACCGGTTAGCCTTTGCCCTGCGCCGCGCGGCGGTGGCGCTCCTGCTGGCCGGCGCGGCAGCCGCCGCACCGGCGCCGGCCCCGACGCCGCCGTCCCCGGCAGCCGTTCTGCCGGACAGCGCCGACGCCGTCCTGGCAAAGGTGCGCGAACACCTGTATGCGGCGCCGGTCCGGCTCCGCGGCGAACTCCTGTGCGGCCGGAGCCGCGGCAAGCTCGACCGCGTCGCCTACCTGGACGCCGACCTGGCCTTTCAGGCGGTCCCCCCGCGCGCCCGCTTCACGCTCAGCGATGCGTTCGGCGCGCCCGCCGAGGAGTTGACCCTGGTGCGCGCCGGCGACGTCTGGAACCGCGCCTATGCGCGCGGCCGCCCCCTGGCCCCGGCGCCGGCGCCGCCGCCCGACAGCCCCCTGGCCGGCAGCGACCTGACCTGGGATGATTTGAGCCTGGGCATGCTCTGGTGGGCTGGCGGCGTGCTGGCCGCGAAGGACCGCTGGCTCGAACGGGAGTGCCTGGTGCTGGAGTTCGCGCCGCCGCAGGCGCCGCGCCGCACCCGGCTGTGGATCGACGAGCGCTGGCTGCTGCTCGTCAAGCTCGAGGACTACGAGAACGACGGCCGCCTGCGCCGGCGGATGACTCCCCGCACCTTCAAGAAGGTCGGGGACGCCTGGATCCTCAAGGATCTCGACCTGCGCCGCTGGCCGGACCAGCGCCGCACCCTGCTGCGCATCACCGGCGTCGAATCGCTGGCCGCGCCCGCCGCCTCCGCGGAGCGGGATCCCGGCGTTTAGCCGATCCAGACCGAACGCCAGCACGGGCCGCCGGATGCGCAGCCGTAGATGCGTTTCGCGCTGCCCGCCGCCCCTGGCGTCATTCACGACAACGGTGCGCAGCCCCGGCCGGATCACGGGCCCAGGGTGTGGATCTTGAGAACGAAATCGGCGCCGCGCAGCTTGGTCGAGCCGCTGACCTGCACGACGGTTTGGCCCGGGGCGGCGGCGCCCAGCCGGGCCAGCGCCGCCTCGACGCCGCCGATCAACTCCGGGGCGCCGCCGTGCCAGGGGACGACCAGCGGGGTCACGCCCCAGACCAGGGCCAGGCAGCCGGCGGCGCGGGCGTCCGGGACCGCCGCCAGCAGCGGGACCGCCGGCCGGCGCTGGGCGACCATCTGGGCGGTGTAGCCCGAGACCGTGATGACGACGATCGCCGCGGCCTCCAGGGACTCGGCGGCCTCGACGGCGGCCGCCGCCAGGGCATGCACGCGCGACACGCCGCGCCACGGGTCGCGGCGCGGCACGGCCACCCGCTCGGCCTCGGTGATGATGGCACGCATCATGCGCACGGCCTCGACCGGGTAGCTGCCAACGGCCGTCTCCCCCGAGAGCATGGCGGCGTCGGTCCCGTCCCAGACCGCATTGGCCACGTCGGAGGCCTCGGCGCGGGTCGGGCGCGGGTTGTGGATCATGGACTCGAGCATCTGGGTGGCCGTGACGATCGTCTTGCCGGCGGCATTGGCCGCGGCGATGAAACGCTTCTGGAGCACGGGCAGGCGCTCCGGCGGGACTTCGACCCCGAGGTCGCCGCGCGCCACCATGATGCCGTCGGCCGCCTCCAGAATCTCGGGAAAGCGCTCGACCGCCGCGGGCTTTTCAATCTTGGCAATTAGGCGCGGCACCGCCCCGCCCGCGCCCTGCGCCGCCGCGCGCGCCTCGCGCACGTCCTCGGGGCGCTGGACGAACGAAAGCGACACGTAATCCGCCTCCGCCGCGCAGGCCGCCGCCAGGGCGACACGGTCCGCGGGCGTCATGGCCGGCAGCCGCAGGTCGGTGTCCGGCAGGTTGATCCCCTTGCCCGACACGAGGACGCCCCCCACCCGCACGCGGGTACGCAAGCCCGCCGCTCCAACGGCAAGCGCTTCGAGTTCCATCCGGCCGTCGTCCAGCAGAATCCGCTGGCCGGGCCGAATGTCGTTCAGCACGGCGGGAACTGTCACGGGCAGATCGCGGCCGAGCACCGGCTCGTCGCCCGGCCGGAGTTCGAGCCGGCCGGCCGGCAGCGTTCCCGCCCGCAGCTTGGGCCCGGCGAGGTCCACGACGACGGCCAGGGGGGCCTGCTCGTCGGCCGCGGCCTGGCGCGCCATGGCCGCCCAGCGGCCCAGGGCCTCGGCCGGCAGGTGGCTCATGTTGATCCGCACCCCGTCGGCCCCGGCGCGGACCAGCGCGCGCACCTGCGCGGGCCCCGCGCTGGCCGGCCCGAGCGTCGCCAGAATTTTCGTGTCGCGCCGCGCTAGCATGTCGGTGCTCCCTTCCCCGCCCCCGGGACCCCCAGGTCCGCGGCGGGCATCATTTGTTGATCGCCGCCGCGCGGGACGGCCGCCGGTCCCGCACCCGGCGAGCGCCCGGCGCGGGCTCGATCGTCAGCGGACGGTGGGTTGCCAGGAAGGCCAGGACGGCGTCGCGGGTGGTGCGGTCGGGGAACTCCTCCAGGCGCGACTCCGGACGCTCGAGAATCTCGCGCAGCACCAGGAACCGGCCGCCGGCCGAGGCCATGTCGTGACTGTTGAAGGCCACGCGAAGGCGCGCGTCCGGCGCCGGCGGCGGCGCGCTGGCCAGGCGCAGGGCGCGGACGCGCTGGCCGGCCGGCGCCGCCGGGTTCAGGTCGTAGGTCAGACCGTACACGCCCCGGAAGTCGCGCTTCCCGTAATAGGCGCTGTTCTCCTCCAGAATGTCGCGCAGGTCGTCGAGGGTCAGATGCGCCACGCCCAGGTAATTATCGTAGGGCACCAGCCGCCAGACGTCGCGCACCCGCAGCGCGCCCGCCCGCCACGACGCCTCGGACAGGGTCCCGTGGATGACGACGTCCGCGCCCACCCGCGCGGCGATCGCCGCCGCCAGCAAGGTCTGCGCCGCCGACTGGCCGGGCGCAACGGTCGCGGCCGATACCGGGACGGCCGCCCAACCGACTTCCCGCCGCAACTCCCGCCGCACGGCCGCCAGGCCGTCCGCCGTGCGGGCGCTCGCCTCGGGATCGGGCTCAAGCGCGGCGCCGACCTCGTGCAAGCGGGTCTGGCAGCGGACGACCCGGCGCGTCGCCGTGTCAACCGTCAGGGTGGCTTCCCCCAGCCAGAGCCCATAGGGCCCCGCCTGGGTATAGGGAACGCCGCCGGCATCCCGGCGTTCGACCGCCTGGTGCGTGTGGGCGCCGAGGATCAGGTCGGCGTCGGGAAAGGCGCGGGCGATCGCCCGGATCTCATTGGCGGGGTCGTCGCCGTACTCCCGCCAGCCCTGGTGCACGGCCAGCACGAGAACATCCGGCTTCCAAGCCCGCACCGCCGGCAGTACGCGGCGCAGCGCGGTCAGCGACGGGTCGACAACCGCGTCGCCCAGCAGCAGCGGCCGCGACCAGAAGGGAATCCGCGGATTGGTCAGCCCGACGATCGCCACGCGGACGCCGTCGACCTCGACCCCCAGGAACGGCCGCTGGTTCGGCAGGGCCGCGGCGGCGCCCGGCCGCCGCAGGTTGGCGGCCAGCACCGGGATGCCCGTGTCGCGATCCCACCGCGCCAGCGCCGCGAGGCCGCCGTCCATCTCGTGGTTGCCGATCACCAGGGCGTCGTAGCCCATGGCCCGGACGGCCTCGCGCACGAGGCGGCCGCCGGCATAGTCGCTTTCCGGGGCGCCTTGCAGCAGGTCGCCGAGGTCCAGCAGGATGGCGCGCGGGGCGCGCGCCCGAATCTCCCGTACGACGGCCGCGCAGCGCAGCAGGCCGCCGGCCGGCTCGGTCCCGCGCTCCGGCGGCACGGGATCGAGGTGCCCGTGGATGTCGGCCGTGTGCAGGATCGTCACGACCGCCTCGCCGGCCGCCGCGCTGACGGACATCCGCAGCAGCGCCGCCGCCAGCAGGAGGGCCGCCGCGCGGGCGCCGGGCACGGCGCAGCCCAACATCCGGCTCGCCAAAGGCTCGCCCTCCATGACGTTCCTCAACTCGCGCATGCCCTTTGAGCGTGACACCTCGTTCTCGTCCTCAGCATAGCGGCAGGGCGGACCGGCCCCAGGGTTGATGCCCGCGCCACAGGCCGAAACGCCTCCGTGAAGCGGGGGTGGAGCTCGGGACGGCTCGCGGGGACCGGCCTTCGCCCGTCGAGCGACGGCGGGGCACGCGCCCGCCCCGGGCGCCGATGGGGCGCGGACAGATGGAGGGCGAGGCTCTGCCGAGCCGCGCCAGCCGCGTCACGGAGACCATGCCACAGCCCCCCCCGCTCCCCCTTGCCAGGCGCCGCCGACACCGGTACAGTGCCCGACAGCCGCGCGGCAGACCCGCGGGGCACGGGAGACAACCATGCTGGTGACCTTGCTGAAATCCAAGCTCCACCTGGCGCGAGTGACTTGCCTGCAGCCGGACTACGAGGGCAGCCTGACCCTGGACCGCGACCTCATGGACGCCGTGCGCCTGGCGCCCTACGAGCGGGTGCTGGTCTCGAACACCGCCAACCCGCACCGCTTCGAAACCTACGTCATCCCCGCCCCGCCCGGCAGCGGCACGGTGGCCCTCAACGGTCCGGCCGCCCGCCTGGGCGCCGTCGGCGACCGCCTCGTGATCATGGCCTTCGCCGCCGTGCCGCTGGCGGCCGTGCGGCGGCACCGCCCTTTGATCCTGCGCCTGGACGCCGACAACCGGCCGGCCGGCCCGTTGGCCGAGGTCTGATCCCGACCCGGCGGCGGCGACACCGCATCAGGCGGTCTTGAGACCGCCCTCCGGGGGCTGGTAATGCCGGTCGATGTCCGCCCGGGTGATCCGGCATTCGCGAGCCTCGGTGCGCCGCGGCGCCTCGTACATGATGTCGAGCATGACCCGCTCGAGGATCGAGCGCAGGCCGCGGGCGCCGGTTTTCTTGCGCATCGCCAGCCGGGCCAGTTCGCGCAGGGCCGCCGGCTCGAACACCAGCCGGATGTGCTCCATGGCCATCAGCTTCTGGTACTGGCGGATCATGCTGTTGCGGGGCTCCGTCAGGACGCGCACGAGATCCTCCTGCGACAGGTCGTCGAGCGCCACCACTACCGGCAGACGCCCGACGAACTCCGGGATCATCCCGAAGCGGATCAAATCCTCCGGCTCCACCGCGTGCAGCGGGTGGCGCCGGTCCGGCCCCGCCGCGGCGGGGCCGTTCCGGAAGCCGATCGCCTGGCTGCCCAGCCGCGCCCGGACGATGGCGTCCAGGCCCACAAACGCGCCGCCGCAGATGAAGAGGATGCCCGAGGTGTCGATGCGGATGAACTCCTCTTGCGGATGCTTGCGGCCGCCGTGGGCGGGCACGTTGGCCACCGTGCCCTCGAGAATCTTGAGCAGGGCCTGCTGCACGCCCTCCCCCGACACGTCGCGCGTGATCGAGACGTTCTCGGCGCGGCGTCCGATCTTGTCGATCTCGTCGATGTAGACGATCCCGTGCTCGGCGCGCGCCACGTCCATGTCGGCGGCCTGGATCAGGCGCAGCAGGACGTTCTCGACATCCTCGCCGACGTAGCCGGCCTCCGTCAGGGGCGTGGCGTCCGAAATGCTGAACGGGACGTCGAGCAGCCGGGCCAGCGTCTGGGCCAG
>CAZEVX010000083.1:0-12538 GCA_964515705.1 uncultured Verrucomicrobiota bacterium
GGACAGCCTTGTCCCGCCGTCATTGTTCCAACCCTGGCATGTGGCCACTGAAATTAGCGAGGAACCCCAAAATTGGCATCCAGCGGTTTTATCGATTTCGAGTCCCGCCGCACGAACGGGAAGAACCCATGATTCGCGGCAACACGTTTAACACACCGGATATTTTCCCCACGCCCAAACACATGCGCCATGGCGGCCGGCCTCTGGCGCTCGACGGGAGCCGGCCGGTCTTCATCGTCCTGGGCCCCCGCCCCGCACCGCCGGAACGGGCCGCCGCAGAAGAGCTGCGCCGCGAGTGGCTCCGCCGGAATCCGCGCCAGCCGGTTTCCGTGCAAACCCACGAGCGCCCAGAACCGCCCGCCGGCGTGTCCATTTGGCTGGGAACCACCGACTCCCATCCCGCCCTGGCGGACGCCTGCCGCCGGGAAGGCATCGGGCTCTCGAAGGATCGGCCGGGCCGGGAAGGTTATATCATCCGGTTTCTCAAGCAGTCCGACCCGGCGCTCATCCTCTGCGGCGGCAGCGACCCGACAGGCGTCTATTTTGCCGTCCAGTCGCTGAAGCAGCTCTGCGTCGGCCGGGGGCCTTCGCTCGCCCTCTGCCCGGCGGCCATCGAGGACTGGCCGACCTGCCGTTACCGGGGCATGAAAGTTACGGGCGGGGCGGATGAAACGGACCGCCTTGCCCGCTACAAGTTCAACAACTGGGAACTCTGTTACACGCTGCCCGGCATCGGACACCGGTGGCGGAACCCGTCGGCCGGCTACCGCCGACGGGTCCGGACCCTGTCCGCCGAGGCGGCGCGGCGCGGGTTGAACTGCACGCCGTTCATCAATCCGCTGGACGTCGAGGGCTGGAAATGGGGCGGCCCGCACACGATCCGGATTTCCTCGGAACGCGACATTGGAACGCTCTATGCCGCTTTCCGGATCGCGCTCGAGGCGGGCAGCCGGTGCGTCAATCTCTGCCTCGACGACTTCGCTTCCGGCCGGGGCGAGGATGGCCCGGCCACGGACTATATCCTCACGGATTCGGACGACCGGCGCCGCTTCGGCAACGACCTCGGGCGGGCGCATGCCCACCTCGTCCGACGAATTCACGAGCGCATCCGGTCGGACTTCCCGGGCGCCGTGTTGATCGTCACCCCGGCGTATTATTTCGGGATTGATCGCCACCAGCCGGCGGCAGACGCCTACCTGCGCGCGCTGGGCGAGTTGCCGGAGGGCATTGTGATCATGTGGACCGGGCCGACCGTGCGCTCGCTGGTCATCCGGCCCGACCATTTCCAGCGCTACGCCGGGCTGATCCGCCGCGCCCCGGCCTACTGGGACAACACCATCTATGCCCGGCCCGGTTCGACGTACTATCTCTTCGATCTCTACGCGCAAGGCTATTACCCGGGATGGGTCCGGGATACCGGGTTCGGCATGCACTGCAACGGGGTCGTCGCGGGCTCCGTCAACGAGGTGGCGGTCATGCAGATCGCCGACTATCTATGGAACCCGGAATCCTACGACGCGGAGCGTTCGCGGGCACGGGCCTTGAACGCCGCGGCCGGGCGGGAGATGGCGTCCGATTTCATCCGTTTTCACGACGTGTTCGAGGCGCTCCACGACGGGCACGCCGGGCTGCGTCTGAAATACGCGCGCATCCCGGACGCCCCGCTGGACCGTGACGCCTACCGGGTCATGCGGCGCCGCCTGGCCGAGATGACGGACATCATGCGTACCATCGAGCGGCGTTGCCCGAACGCCGAACTCGTCGAAGACCTGCGGCTCAATTTTTACCGGCCGCTCGTCGGCCACGCCGCCGAGTATCGCGCCCGGGTCAGGCCGCACCTCGCCCAACGGGTTCCCGCGGGCCTGTTCCTGCCGGCGGAATCGTTCTGGGGCGGGTACCCCGAGACCGGCCGCAGCGCCCTGCACGGGCGCCCGGGACGCCGCCAGGCCACGCGGGCGCTGTTTCCCCTGGCGCGCCGGCCGCGCCGGGACGGGTTGATCAGCCTCCGGGCCGAAGACGTCTCGGCGATCATGACCGGCCGTTTAGCCCGGATTCGAATCCTCCTGAATGGCCGCACGCTGTGGCGCGGGCCCAGCGGCTTCGAGGCCGGGCGCGCCAGTCCGCGGGCTTATCATGTCCGGCGGCACTGGCTCCGGCGGGGGCTCAATACGCTGGCGATCGAAAACCTTGAAACCGACGGCTATTTCCGGGTCAAGGTCTATAGCGCCCGCTGGATTCCCGGGGCCAACCGCAAGCCGTCCAAAGGTGTCTGAAGGTGTGAACCCATTTCACTGGACGGCGCCGCGGGACGGATGGCAAGCGCCGCGGTAGCAAAGGCCTTCTGCAATGCGCGACCACATGATGCTGTCCGGGCGCTGGGGATTTGCGCTCGATCCGCGGGATGTCGGCGTGGCCGAGCGGTGGTGGGCGCGCGACGACATGTTCCGCTCCGCCATCACGGTGCCCGGCGCCTGGCAGGCGCAGGGGTTCGGCGACAACCGGCACCAGACCCAGCCCTGCCAGACGACCGGATTCCCGCCGGGCGGCGTACAAAGCGAACGGACCTCCTATCTCGGGACCGGCTGGTACCGGCGCGCGTTGGTCGTGCCGGCGGCGTGGCGGGGCAAGCGCGTCCGGCTCCGGCTATGCGGCGTGCATCCGAAGGCGGAAGTCTGGCTGGACGGGATCCGGTTGGGCGAGCATGGCGCGTCGGCCCTGGAATGGACGCTGGAGATCACCGGGCGTGTGCGCTTCGGCGCCACGCAGTGGCTGACCGTGCGGGTCAGCGAGTCGGAGCTGGTCGCGAATCCGGGGCCGGGGTCGCCCCGTCAGCGCGGATGGTCCAATCCGCTGTCGAACGGGACGTGTAATCTCCTCACGTGGAGCGGTCTCTACCGGGACGTGCTCCTGGAAGCCGTTCCATCCGCGCGGATCGAGCGGGTGCGGATCGTGCCGGATGTGGCGCGGGGCGCCGCGTCGGTGCGGCTGGCGGTGGTGGCGCCGGCCGCGGACGACCGGGCGGGGCTGGTCGCCCGCTGCCGCGTGCGGGACGGCCGGGGTTGCACGGCCGGCACGGCCGTGGCGCCGCTCCGCTGGCGCGCGAACCGGGGCGCCGCGACGGTCACCATCCCGATCCGGCATCCGCGCCTGTGGAGTCCCGAGTCGCCCACCCTGTACCGGCTGGACGTCGTCCTCGAAGCTCGCGGCCAACCGGTCGATGCCGTCCGCGAGCGATTCGGCCTGCGGGAGTTCCGCGTGGCAGGCACGCACATCCTGCTGAACGGGCATCCCGTCTTCCTGCGGGGCTACGGCGACGACCAGTTGTGGGCCTACACCCTGGCGCCCGATCTGGAGCGGCGCCGCCTCGAAAAGGACATCCGGCAGGCGCGCGACTACGGGTTCAACCTGGTGAACTTCCTGTACAGCATGCCGCACCAGGAGTTCCTGGACGTGGCCGACGAGTGCGGCCTGCTCGTGCAGTGCTACCCGATCTTTTCCGACGGGCACGCGGAGTTGGAAGCCCGCTATCTGCCGGCGCTCCTCGCCCAGTACGAGAATCATCCGTCCGTCATGATCTATTCGGTGGCCGCCGAGGTCTACCATCACGAGCCGGACATGCTCGCGACCCTCCGGCGCCGGGTCCGGCTCCTGCGGCGGCTGGACCCCACGCGCCTGGTGATCGCGACCGGCGGCATCTACCGGCTCAACACGCGGCGCGACGACACCGACGTGTACGAGATCAACGTATCGTGGGCGCTGGACGAACTGCAGGCGCCGCCCCCGTGGGACAAACCGGTGGTGCTGCACGAATTCGCCTGGTGGAGTTCCTACCCGAATCCCGCCTTGAAACCCAAGTACGCGCGGTCGGCTCTGCGCCCATTTCACATCGAGCACGCCGAGCGCGTCGCGGGCCAGCGCGGCTTGACCCCGCTCCTGCCGCGGTTCGTAAAGAATTCCGAAGCGCTCCAGGCCCTCGAACGCAAGACCGGGGTCGAGACCGCCCGACGCACCGTGAACGGGTACGCGCTCTGGCTCGGCAAGGATGGCATGGCCGCGACCGAAGGACTCTGGGACGATTTTGGAGACCCCAAGAACGTCTCCGCCGCGGAGTTCCGGCAAAGCAACGGCGAGATCGTCGTGCTCATCGACCGCGCCTATCATGACCGCTGCTACTGGAGCGGCGAAACGATCCCCGTGGCAATCACGGTGTCCAACCAGTCCGCCCGGCCGCTCCGCGGGGCGGCCGTCACCTGGTCGCTCGTCGCCGGCGGCCGGACCGTGCTGGCGCGCGGCCGGGTGCCCATCGGCAAGATCGAGGCCTATGCCGACCGCACCGTGCAGGGCGTGCTCATCCGCCCGAAGCCGGCGCCTGCCGCCGTCCGGGTCGATCTGCGCATGGCGCTGCAATCCGGCGGCGCCGTGCCGGCGCGCAACCAGTGGCCGTTCTGGCTGTTTCCGCAGGATTTCATGGCGGTGTTGCCGCGCCGCCTCCGGACGACGGGCATCGGGCTGCCCGTCCACTATCGCGCGGCGCCCGCCGCCCCGGCCGAGGCGGACGTCTGGATCACCAACCGCCTGGATGCCGAGGTCCTGGCCTTTCTAACAACCGGCGGGCGGGTCTTCTACGTCCAGACGCGCGCGGGCCTGCCCCAGTGTGACGACGCCCGGTTCCGCTCCATCGCCTGGAACGCGGCGGCGCACGGGTCCAGCGGAACGATCATCGCGCCGCATCCGGCGCTGGCCGATTTTCCGCACGACGGCTATTGCGGCCTCCCGTTCTACGCGCTCCTCCAGTATGCGCCGGCCTTCGTGCTGGACGACTGGGCCCCGGCCATCCGCCCGATCATCCGCTCCATCGACAGCTATAAAAGCGGCCGGACCCAGGCCTACCTGTTCGAGGCGGCCGTGGGGCGGGGCGCCCTGCTGGCCACGACCCTGAACCTGTTTTACCTGAACCAGCGGGCATATGCCTCGCGCCCGGCGGAAGTGGCGGGGCCGTTCCTGCTGGACCGGCTCCTGCGCACCGTGTGCGCCGATTCCTGGGCGCCGGCCGGCGCGATCGCGCCCGCGTCGCTCGCGGCGCAGGCCGGCCTCCCCGTCCCCATCACCGTGGGTCGGGACAACGGCGGCGGGACAAGGCGGTCCCGCCCTGCCCGCCATGCCCGCAACGGGTAGGGCCGCACAGCCTGGGCGGCCGCTGGAACACGCGACGCCCTGGAGTCTTCCCGTTGACCACTACCAACGGCAACGACCCTCGCGCCGGCAGGCCGCCCGCGGGCGCCCGCGCCTCCCGCGGGGGCTCGCTCACGGCGTGCGCCAGGGAATCGGCCCGAACCGCCGGTAGGCATTGGCCGACGACCAGACATGCCAGAATCCGTCGCCATCGAGGATGGCGGGATCGGCCAGCCCGTCGCCGTCGAAGTCGTGGGCCGCCGGAATGCCGAACACGGCGCCCAGCGCGAACGGCCCCATCTTGCGATACTGGGCGCTGGAAAAATGAATCCACCAGCTGCCCGCTCGATACACGGCCGGGTCCGCCCGGCCATCGCCGTCAAAATCCGCCAGCATGGGAATTCCGGCCGGGCTGCCGAGCGTCAGATGGCGCCGGGCATATCCGGAACCAGACGGCCAGACATCCCAGGACCCGTTAGCGTTCAGCACGGCGGGATCGGCTAACCCGTCCGCGTCATAGTCGCCCGCCGCCGGTCGCCCGCCGGCGACGCCCAGCGGAAAAGGGCCCATCCGCCGATACCCGGCCGACGAGAACCATACCGACCATGCCCCCTGCGCGCTGACCGAGACCGGATCGGCACGGCCATCGCCATCGAAGTCGCCCGACAACGGCTGGCCTAATCCGTCTTCCAGGGAGAACGGTCCCTGCGGCTGATAGTTTGCACTTGAGAACCAAAGCGTCCACCGGCCATCGCCATCCGCCATGGCGGCATCGGCCCGTCCATCACCGTCGTAGTCGCCCGGCACCGGCAAACTGCGAGTCATCTCGAAAGTCTGATAAACAACCATGTCATCAAGCGGCTTACCGGAAAAGACGCAAGCACTGCGGAACTCGAAATGGCGCCGCGCGAGAAAACCGCCGCGCATCGTGCCGTCCACGTGTTGATCGATGTGCAGCGGCGGAAACGGCAGGCCGCTGTAGACCAGCCGCCCGTTTTCGCGCACATGGCACTGCCCGCTGAACGAGCCCGTCGGCGCCAACATCCACGCGCCCCAGACATCCACGGTCACGCTGCCGGAGACAGTGCCCGCCAGGGCAAACGTGAACCGGTTGCTGTAGGCGCCCCGCAAGGGCGGGGCATTGCTCGCCAGATCAATCCCGCCGGGCAACTGCCCGCCGGTATACAGGCATAGCCCCGCCACGTCCTGAATCTGGAACTCGACCTGGAACACCTGGCTCGTCACGCCGCGCATCACGACTGCGATGGTACTGCGGCCGTTCCATCGACCCAGCGTATCGTCGGCGGTATAGGTTGCGCCCGCCGGCCGAACCGGCCCCAGGCACAGGGCCGCCGCCACTCCCGCCAGAACGCTCAGCCGCCGCGCGCGCCATGTTGCAGGTTCCATTCCGCACCTCCTGTCCTGATGATCCCACTGGCACGGGCCAAGGCGATGGTTCCCCGCCGGCATCCGCGAGGCGTCCGCCACGCCCTGGCGCCCGGCAGACTGCCGGGAACGCCAGGAAAGCCCTCGCAACACCCCATCGCATGTTTGACGACTCTTAAAGCCTATCGGAGGCGCTGTCAAGTCGGTTTTTCCTAACATGAATGGCCTCCGTGACATCATCGCCCGGTGAGGGCGCCGGGCCTACAACGATGATCGAAACCCATCGAACACTGCGGGCCGCGCGCGGGCCGGCTATGTTCCCGACACCGTCCTTCCGGCGCACGAGGACGCTCGCCCTCCGTCACGCCTTCCATCCCATGGGGATAGGTTCCGCGCTATTTCCAGTGGCGGGGATGGCGTCAGCGCGGCGCCCGCCCCGCGGGCCGGTACGGGTGGCCGTCACACGCCGGCGGGACAGCGGCGGCGGGACAAGGCTGTCCCGCCCTACCTGCGATGCCCGGAATGGGTAGGGCCGCACAGCCTGTGCGGCCGCTGGGATACGAGCGGGCGAGACTCCTCTCGAGCCGCGCCGGTCAAGGGGAACATCCACAAGACCGCATGCCGCCGACGCCCCTGACGCGCGGATTTGGGGGACTGCCTCAGTGACGCGGGGGGTGCGGCTCGGCAGCATGCGCGCCGTAGCGGCGGCTTGACGCGCCGCGTAGGCGGAAGCCTCGCCCTCCAGGTGCGCGCGCCTCATCGGCACCTGTGGAGGGCGAGCGCGTGCCCGCCGTAGCTCAACGAGCGCAGGCTGGGTCCCCGCGAGCCGTCCTGGCATCCACCCCCGCGTCACGGAGGCCTTACGATTTGGGCCGCTTTTCGCTTGCCCGGCAATCCCGGCGCGCGCATGATATCCGGCGGCGGGGAGTCCGGCCCCTTGCAGCGCCATTGACGCCACGCGCTGGACACGACCTGGAGGAGATCATGCGCTCGGGATGGACCCTGGCAGTCGCCGTGCTGTCCGCTTGGACGATCGCGCGCGCGGAGGCGGCCGCGCCCTGCCAACCACCGGCCGCCGCGCGGGCGGTGACGAAAGCGCAAATGGTGGCCTTCGTCGAGGAAGCCGCCGCCTATCTCAAGACCGCCGGGCGGGATGCCGCGCTGAAAGAGTTTTCCGACCCCAAGGGCAAGTTCGTGCGCGCCGGGGGCGAACTGTACCTGTATGCCTACGATTTCGACGGCGTCTGCCGCGCCCACGGGTTCACCCCCGAGCTGGTCGGCAAGGATTTGACCGACAAGCGCGATGCCCGCGGCCTGCTGGTCATCCAGAAACTGCGCGAGACCGTGGTCCGCGACGGCCAGGGCTTTGTCGAGTTCGGCTGGGTCAACCCGACCACCGGCAAGGAAGGCCGAAAACTGGGCTACGTCGTCAAGATTGACGATACGCTCTGGCTGGGGTCCGGCATGTATTTGCCGGACGCGCCGGCCGGCAAGTGACGCGCGGGAGCGCGTTCCGCCCACGTCCGCCCCACGAGGCACCGCCGCCATGCCATTGACGCCCGGCTCCCCCATGCCCCCGGACCCCGGTTTTGACAACGAGCGCTACCTGCGCGAGCAGACCCAGGCGATCCTCGAGCGCGTGCGCCGGTTCGGCAACAAGCTCTACCTCGAGTTCGGCGGCAAGCTGCTCTTCGACTACCACGCCGCCCGCGTGCTGCCGGGCTACGATCCCAACGTCAAGATGCGGCTGCTGCAGCAGTTGCGCGACCAGGCCGACCTGATCCTCTGCATCTACGCCGGCGACATCGAGCGCAAGAAGATGCGCGCCGATTTCGGGATTTCCTACGATTCCGACGCCCTCAAGCTGATCGACGACCTGCGCGGCTGGGGCCTCGAGGTGCGCGCCGTCGTCATTACGCGCTTCGACGACCAGCCGGCCGCCCGCCTGTTCCGCGACCGGCTCGAACGCCGGGGCGTCACCGTCTATTGCCATCCCGCCACGCGCGGGTACCCGGCCGACGTCGACACGATCGTCAGCCCGGAAGGCTACGGGGCCAACGCCTTCATCGAAACCGCCAAGCCGCTGGTGGTGGTCACCGGCCCGGGACCGGGCAGCGGCAAGCTGGCGACCTGCTTGAGCCAGGTCTACCACGAGCACCGGCGCGGGATCGAGGCCGGCTATGCCAAGTTCGAGACGTTCCCGATCTGGAACCTGCCGCTCAAGCACCCGGTCAACGTGGCCTACGAGGCGGCCACCGCCGACCTGCGCGACCGCAACCTGATCGACCCCTTCCACCTCGAGGCCTATAACCAGGCGGCGATCAACTACAATCGGGACGTCGAGGCCTTCCCCTTGCTGACGGCGATCTGGGAAAAGATCATCGGGCGCGAGCCGATTTACCGCTCGCCCACCGACATGGGGGTCAATCGCGCCGGGTTCGGCATCGTGCGCGACGCCGTCGTGCGCGAGGCCGCCCGCCAGGAGATCATCCGCCGCTATTTCCGGTACGGCTGCGAGTACGCCATGGGCCTGACCGACCGCGACACGGTCACCCGCACCGAGATTCTGATGAAGGACGTCGGGGTCCAGCCGGACCAGCGGACCGTCGTGGGCGCGGCCCGCGCGGCTGCCGAGGACGCCCGGCGGTCCGGCAAGGGCAACGCCGGCGTCTGCTGCGGGGCGGCCGTCGCGTTGCCGGACGGCGGGCTGGTGACCGGCAAGAACTCGCCCCTGATGCACGCCGCCTCGAGCGTGGTGCTCAACGCCATCAAGCGCCTGGCGGACATCCCCGATGCCATGCCCCTGCTCTCCTCCGCCATCCTGCAGTCGATCGGGACCTTCAAGCGCGAGATTCTCGAACGCAAGGCCGAGAGTCTGAACCTCGAGGAAACCCTGATCGCCCTGGCCATCAGTTCGACCACCAACCCGGCGGCCCAGATGGCGATGGACAAACTCCGGGTCTTGCGGGGCTGCGAACTTCACTTGACCCATATCCCTACCCCGGGCGACGAGTCCGGGCTCCGGCGGCTGGGTGTCAACCTGACGAGCGATCCGACCTTCGCCACGCGGGACCTGTTCCCCGCCTGACGCCGCGAACACCGCCGGCCGGCATCACGGCGGCGACAGGCGCAGGATATCGCCGGCGCGCAGCACACGCGTGCCGGGGTCCGCTGCCGTCGGGGTGCCCGGCGCGGCGCAGAGCACGCGCCAGCGCTCCGCCGGACCGGCCGGAGTCCGGTATTCCAGTGTAATCTCGTCGGGCGTGTCGCGGGGCGCGCCCGCTGGCGGACCGGCCAGGATCAAGCGCGCGCGCCCGGCGTCAACGTGCAAGGCCGCGGCCGCCGGGTCCCAGCGCCAGGGCGCCGGTTCCGCGCCGGCGGCCGCGTCGGCAACGGCGCGGACCGGAACCCCCTGTGGCGGGCGTCGTCCGCCGCGCGGCGCAGCGCGGAAAACCTCGCGGCGCCCGCGGGCAGCCACAAGGCGCCGACGCGGAACGCCTCCAGGATATCGGGCGCGCCGCCGGCATGCGCGGCGTCGCCCGCCGGCAAGATCATGGCCGAAAGGCGGTTGATGCCGCGGCGTTGCAGGGCGCGGACGATCCGCGGCCCCTCGACACGCGACCCCGCCTGGAGCAGCACGCGGTGGCCGGGCGTGCGGACCAGGAGCGCCGGCGCGGCGCCGGCGGCCAGGACCTCGACGTCGCGGCGCGCGCGCGCCCGCCAGGCGCTCCCGGCCCACGCCAGCGCCAGGCCGAGCAGCAGCAGGGCGCCGGCCCGGCGGCGCCCGAGCCGCCAGAGGCCGAGCGCGGCATACCAGGCGAGCATGGCCCAGACTGGCGGCGCGGCGACGTAGGCATAGCCGCCGGGAATGCGCGCCAGCCCGCGCACGACACCCTCGAGGACCGAGACGATGGCGACCGACGCGAAGTTGAACACCGCACCGAGGGCCGGCCAGGCGGCGCCGGCCGCCAGTGCCAGGCCGCCGTTGAGGATCAGCAAGGTGACGAGCGGCACGACCAGCAAGTTCGCCAGCAGGGCGATCGGCGACACCAGGTTGAACCAGCGGGCGACCAGCGGCGCCGAGACCAGCCAAGCCGCCAGGGAGGCCGACACCAGCAGGGCGACGGCGCGCGCCGTTGCGCGCGCCATCCGCGCCCAGCGGCATTCGGGCTGCAGCCGCCAGGGGTCCGACGCCAGCCAGCGGTCAACGGCCCGCAGCATCGGCGGGCAAAAGATCATCAGGCCGGCCACCACGGCGAACGACAGCCCCCATCCGGCCTCCAGCGCCTGGGCCGGGTCGGCGGCGAGGATCAGGAGCGCGGCGGCGGCCAGCGCGGACGGCGGGTCCGGCCGGCGTCCGAGCAGCGGCGCCAGCAGCACCAGCAGGGCCATCAGGCAGCCGCGCACGGCGCTGGCGCTCATCCCGGTGGCCGCGATGAACGCCGCCAGCAGCGGCGCCGCGAACAGTACCCAGCGCGTCCGGCAGACGCGCTGGGTCTGGAGCACGACCAGCAGGAACATCGCCACGATCGCCACGTGCTGGCCGGAAATCGCGAAGACATGCGCCGTGCCCGTGACCCGGAAGGCGCGCCGCAACGGCGCGTCCAACTCCGTGCGCATGCCCAGCAACAACGCGCGCAGCAGCCCGACGACGTCCGGCCGGTGCTCGATCCCGCGCGCCAGCCAGGCCGCCGCCGCGCGCCGGCCGCGATAGCACCACTCCAGCGGCGGCCACCCGAGCCCCGAGTCCAGCCGCCAGGCCGCCGCGGCATCCGCGCGAAAGCGCAGGCGATCCCCGGCCACCGCGGCGCGCCAGGCAGCCCCGGGGTCCTCCCGATCGGGATCGCGCGCACGGTCGCGCAGCGCGCCGGCCAGCCGCCAGCGGTCGCCATAGCGCGGCGCCGGCAACCCGGCCCGTTCCGACAGCGCCACCCGCACGGACCCGCGCGCCGCCTGCCAGGCCGGCAACCGGCGCACGGCCTCGACACGCAGGGTGAACTCCCACGCCCCCGGCAGGCCGTCCCGGCCGCCGCGCCAGGCGGGGTCGTCGGCCACCCGGCCTTCGAGTTCCAGCCCCTCCGCCGGCCGCGCCATCAACCGATCCAGGCGGTGCGGAGAATGGTTCGCCGCGCGCAGGGAGGCGCCGCACCCGGCCGCCAGCAGCACCGCCGCGTAGAACAGGACGGAGGCCGCGCGGCCGGCCGCGGCGCCGCCTGCCGGGCGCGCCGCGCGGCCGGCCAGCCACAGCGCGGCCGCCAGGCACAGGACCGCCGCCCCCCAGAGCGGCGGGAACGGCGGCGGCGCGGCCAGGGCGGCCCAGGTCGCCAGGAGATAGGCCACGGCAATGCCGACCAGAGGCCGCCGCGGCGACGGCACGGGAAGCGCAGGGTCGAGCATACGTCAAGTCCACGCGGCGCCGGGCTAGCCGTCGAGCGCGGCCTTGAGCGCCGGCAGGGCATACAATCCCCAGTGAATAAACAGCCCGAACCGGTCGCGCACGAACCACGCGGTGTCGCCGGCCGATGTCCGAATGGGATCCGCGTCCGCCGTCCGCCTGGTCATGGTGCGCTCCCGTTGCAGTACATGGGGCCGGCGATTGCGCCGCCGCCCGCCGGTCGCAGGCATACTATCCGCGCGGACACGGAAGTCAACGCCGCGCGACACGCCGCGCGAGCGCTCCGTGGCTGTGGGCGTTGCGCTTGTTCGCGGTCACTCCAGGCGCGATCCGTGCACGGGAACGGCTCAGCGTCATGCGCGCCGTAGCGGCGGCTTGACGCGCCGCGTAGGCGGGAGCTTCGCCCTCCACGTGGATTCATCAAGAACGGCTCAGCGCAGCTTCGCCCTCCATGTGGAGTTGTCAAGGAACGCATGCCCGCTGACCAACGGGAGGACGTGGAGGGCGAGGCTTTGCCGAGCCGCAGGCATACGGTCTGGCGCCTGACTGGGCAACAGGGGCAGGCGCAACTCCCGCGGTTTTGGG
>CAZEVX010000084.1:0-8266 GCA_964515705.1 uncultured Verrucomicrobiota bacterium
CCGCCGCGCTATTCTATGCAAGCGCATGAGTCCATAGGGGCCAAACTCCAGGGCCGGGACACGGTCCCGGCCTACGGCGCCGCACGCGCCGATGAGCGCGATCCGTTCGCGTTGCAGGTCGGCAGCGTGTGCCGTCCCGCCGAAGGGGGCGTCTGTCCAGATGAGCCGTTCCTGAACCGGCTCCCATTCGCGGAGCGCAGCGCCTCCAGGAGCGCGGGGCAGGCGGCGCACTGTTCGAGGGCCCGACGCAGCATGCGGATGCCGGCGGGAATATAGGCTTGGAAGCGCGCGGTGTCGGGCTGGGCGGCCAGGCGTCCGAACGCGCCCAGCGCCTGTGCCAGCCGCTGGACGGCTGCCAGCCAGAACAGCGGTGGCGCGACGCGCTGCGTGCGGGGCGACCGGCGGTTGTAGGCGTCGAGCAGCGCGAGTTGCAGGTCGGGCGTCAGCTCAACGTAGGGGTCGCACAGCAGCGCGGCCAGGTCGTAGGCTGCCGCCCCGAAGCGCATGCCCTGAAAGTCAATGAACCAGGGCCGGCCTCCGCGCAGCAGGATATTGCTGGACTGCAGGTCGCGGTGCACGAGCACGGGCGGCGCGGCGGCCAGGCGCGCGCCGACCGCCGCCAACTCGCGCTGGATGCGCGCCGCGACGGCCGGCGCCGGCCGCAGGCGCGGCCGGAGAAAATGCCGGTCGAAAAACTCGCGTTCCCAGCGGTAGAGGTCCGGCGAGAAGGGGGCGACCATCGCCAGCCGGCGACGGCGCGCCGCGGCGCCGCCGCCGAGATGCCAGCGCCTGACCAGGCGCAGCACCTCCTCGTAGAGCGCCCGCAGCGCCGCCGGCTCTCGCCGGGCGCGCGCGTCCTGCAGGCTCTCGTCGCCGAGGTCCTCCATCACGAAGCATTGCCGCCGCGGGAGGTCGAGCAGGATGTCCGGCACGGGCAGCCCGAGCGTGCGCAGGAACCGGGCGTGGCCGGCGTAGAGCGCGTTTTCTTCGCGCTCCAGACTGTAGCGCACGAAAAACGCCCGTTCCCGGCCGTATTCCAGGCGGGTGAATACGCGCGCGGAACCCCGGGGGTCCTGGGGGATCAGGGTGGTGCGCGCCGGATCCCACCCCAGCCGCTGGAGGGCGACTGCCAGGCGGGGATCGGCCGGCGCCCCGTCCGCGGCGCCGGCCGAGCGAACGGCCAGCGTGCGCACCCGGCCGTGCACCCGGCAGCCCGTTCCAACGATGGCGTGGGCGACGTCGGCCCCCGCCGTCAGCCGGGCGCCGTCCCAGACGACGCTGTCCCGCAGGCGCGCGCCGCGGTCCACGCGCACCCCGGAGCCGAGCGCCACCGTGCCGGAGACGCGGGCGCCGCCGCGGCGGGCGGCCGTCGCGCGGCCGGCCGCCGCCGGATCGAACAGCCGCGCGCCGGGCATCCCGCGGGCGTGCCGTTCGGCGATCTCGCGATGCGCCTGCAAGTAGGCCGCCGGCGTGCCGAGGTCTGCCCAGTAGGATCCCGGGACGCAGACGCCCGCCACGCGTTCCCCGGCGGCCATCGCCCGCCGGTAGGCGTCGATGATCGAGGCGAACCCGGCCGGCGGCAGAAACTCGAGCGCCCGCCGCGAGACGAGGTGCAGGCCGCTGAAGGTGCAGGTGCCGTCCGTGCCCGGCCGACTGCTGACGAACTCCGTGATGCGGGCGCCCTGCCGTTCGACCGTACGCGGGCCGCGCCGCGGTTCGAGCCAGAGGGCCGCCAGTGTGCCGCGGACCTGGAACGCCCGCCGCAGGGGCGCGGGGTCGAGGTCGGCCGCAAGGTCGGCATTCAGCAACCAGAACGACGGGGCGTCCAGGAACCAGGCGGCCCGCCGCAGCGCGCCGCCCGTGCCGAGCAAATCCGGCTCGAACGACAGGGTCAGGCGCGGGGGCGCCGTCCCGCGGCGGCGCGCCCATGCGCACACGGCGTCCGGCAGGTGGTGGAGATTGAGCAGCACCTCCTCGACGCCCCAGCCGTCCAGCATGGCCAGCAGCCGGTCCAGGACCGGCCGTCCCCACAGCGGCATCAGCGGTTTGGGGACCTCGAGGCTCAACGGCAGCATCCGGGTGCCGAATCCGGCCGCCAGGAT
This sequence comes from uncultured Verrucomicrobiota bacterium, assembly GCA_964515705.1. Lineage (GTDB taxonomy): Bacteria > Verrucomicrobiota > Kiritimatiellia > JAAZAB01 > JAAZAB01 > CAZEVX01. The sequence continues at coordinate 2,103 of CAZEVX010000084.1, forward strand.
CACGGCCTTGCGCGGGGTTGCGGCGGGACGCTTCATGCCCGGACACGCTACAAGCTTGCCGGCCGGAAAGAAAGCCTATATCCTCCCGGCCGCCGTGCTCCTCCTGGCCATAGATCAATCCGGTGCTTGCGGGAGCGCCGCCGCGCTCGACGGCGCGCGGGTGCTCGCGGAGCGGTCCTGGAACGATCCCCGCCTGCGAAGCCAATCCCTGTTTGCCGCCCTGCCGGACCTGGCGGCGTCCGCCGGCGTTCCCCTGGATCGGTTCGAGGGGTATGCCGTGGGGACGGGGCCGGGATCCTTCAACGGGTTGCGCACGGCCCTGGCCGCTGTCCTGGGGCTGGCGTTGCCGGGGCGCGCCGCGGTGTACGCCATCAGCAGCGCCGAGGCGCTGGCCTGGCAACTGGCGGAGCGCGCGGGGGTCGAATCCGTCCGCCTGGTGGGCGATGCCCGCCGGGGAAGGTGGTGGACGCGGCGATTCGACCGCTGCGAGGGCCGCATGGCGGCCTGCGACGACTGGCGGCTAATCGAGCCCGGGGCGGTTCCGGGGGATGCCGCCCTGGTGGCGACGGCCGACTGGGAGCGGATCGGGGCGGCCTTGCGGACATGCCTGGGGCGCGCCGCGCGCCTGATCGAGGGCGCGCCGGTGCTCTGCGCCGCGAGCCTCGGCCGGCTGGCGGCCCGGCGCCTGGCGGCGGCGGTGCCGTCCGAGCGGCTCGACCCGGTCTACCTGCATCCTGCCGTCGCCCCCAAAACCGGCGATTGCCAGCCGGGATCGCGCGCGCTATAGTGGCAGGGTCGATGGGCAAGCCGCGGCGAGGGCGGGCCGGCGGCGCAACGAGGAGCATGGCATGCCTATTCCGGTGGTCAAAGAGGTGATTCCGTTTTTCATCGGGTCGCTGGCCCTCTTCTGGCTGGCGGCGGCCGTGTGCCTGGCGCTGCGCCGCCGGCGCGCCGCCGGGGCGGCTTTCCTCCTGGGGATCGTGGCGGCCGGCTACATGCTGTTTTTCTTCCGCGACCCCGCGCGGCAGGCGCCGCTCGACCCGGCGGTGGTGGTCGCCGGGGCGGACGGGCGGGTGATGAGCGTGACGGCCATGCCGGAACCCCGTTTCCTGCAGACCAACGCCGTGCGCATCAGCATTTTCCTTTCGCTGTTCGACGTCCACGTGAACCGCGCCCCGATTTCGGGAACCGTCCGGTTTCTCGGGTATTTTCCGGGCCGGCGGTTCTTCACGTTCCAGGAAAAGTCCTCCGCCTATAACCAGCACAGCAAAATTTTCATCGAGGGGCCCGCCACCCGCTGCCTGATTCACCAGATCGTCGGGCCGGTGGCGCGGCGCGTGGTCTATTGGCTGCATCCCGACCAGGCCCTGCGCACCGGGGACCGGATCGGCATGATGAAGTTCGGGTCGCGCCTCGACATGTACCTGCCGGCCGACGACGTGACCGTGACCGTCAAGCCCGGCGACCGGGTCCGGGCTGGCGAGACAGTCGTGGCCGCCATCGTACCGCGGGAGGGCGCGGCCATGCCGCGGTGACCGGCGCGGCCCGCCGCGGGCCGGCCGCAAGGAGGACCTGCCGATGCCGTTGAATTGGCGCCACCTGATCCCGACACTCTTCACCCTGGCCGCCATGTTGAGCGGCTTTTTCAGCATTCTGTTCGCGCTCGAGGGGCCGGGGTATTACCTGGCGTCCGCGCAGTGCATCATGCTGGCGATGATCCTGGACGGCATCGACGGCAATATCGCCCGCTGGCTGCGGGGCACCACGGCGTTCGGGGCGGAACTCGACACCTACGTGGACATGACCGCCTTCGGCCTGGCGCCGGCCATCCTGATCTACCGCGTGGCCCTCGCGCGCCATGACGACTGGCGCCTGCTGATGACCGCCCTGGTGGTGCTCTCGGGGGTCGTGCGCCTGGCGCGCTTCAAGGTCAAGGATACCCAGCGCGGGCAGGGCGGCTATCGCGGGCTGCCGATCACCGCTAGCGCCGGCTGGGTGGCGCTCTTCGTGCTGCTCAGCGAAACCCACCTTTTCGGCGACCGGGTGCGGCTGGGGCAGGGTCCGGTGGCGGCCGTCTTCCTGCTGGGGGTCCTCGTCATGATCGGGTTGCAGGTCTCCAACGTCCAGTATCCCAAGCCGACCAAAATGGCCCTGGTGTTCCTGCCCTGCATCGTGCTCGTTGGCCTGCTGTTCGTGCGCTGGCTGGATATCGCCCCGCGCGCCGCCCTGGTGATCATGGCGCTGGGCCTGGGCTACGTCCTGCTCGGCCCGCTCTACGTCAAGCTGGCGCAGGCCCGTGTCGCCGGGCCGCCGTCCTCGGGAGCGGCCTCCTGATGCCGCCGTTCGCGCAGCGGTTGGCCGAGCTCGTCGCGCAGACCGAGCGCTACCTCGATGCCCTCCGCGACGACGGCGCGGCCGAAACGTCGCTGGCCGACCCGCGGCTGCTGGACCCCCTTCCCGGCGCGCCCCCGGCGCCGCGGCGCGCGCCGGCCCCGAGCGCCGTGCCGGCTCCCGCCCCGATAGCCGGTCCGCCCCCGACGCCCGTTCCTGGCGACCTGGCGGCGCGTTGCGCCGCGCTGCAGGCCGTGGCCCGCGACGCGGCCGCCTGCCAGGCCTGCGGCTTGTGCCAGGAACGGCGGCAAGCGGTGCCGGGACAGGGGAACCCGGCGCCGGAGTTGCTCTTTGTCGGCGAAGCCCCGGGCGAGGACGAGGACCGCCAAGGGGAAGCCTTTATCGGCCGGGCCGGCCAGCTGCTGACGCGCCTGATCACGCGGATGGGCTACACGCGCGACGCGGTGTTCATCGCCAACATCGTCAAGTGCCGGCCGCCGGGCAACCGCAAGCCCGCGCCCGACGAAATGGCGGCGTGTTTTCCCTTCCTGCGCCGGCAGATCGCGGTGCTGCAGCCGAAGGTCATGGTGGCCCTCGGGGCGACGGCCCTGGCGGCGCTCGTGTCCCCGGACGCGCGCATCAGCAAGACGCGCGGGCAGTGGCAGGTCTTCGAGGGCATTCCCCTCATGCCTACCTACCACCCGTCCTACCTGCTGCGCAATCCCTCGGCCTCCTGGGATGTCTGGAACGACATGGTCCGGGTCCTCGAACGGCTCGGACGGCCGGTGCCGCCGGACCCGCGCCGGCCGTCATAGCCCCCGGGCGGGCGCCGGCCGTTCAGCGGCCGCGGCCGACCGCGAAACGGCGGTTGCGGAAGGTCACGGCCGGCGTCCCCTTGGGCTGGCGCGGCAGCGGGCGCCCGAGCAGCCGCAGGGCATTGTCGCGCCCCACGGCCCACAGGTCCCGTTCCGTCAGCAGCCCCAGCCGCGCCACTACGTTCATGCACTGCAACAGGGTGGCCGACGATCCCGCCAGGTAAGGCGTGCCTTGGAAACCGATGCGCCCGGACCGTTCGAGCACGGCGGCGTGCCCGAGGAAATCGTAGGTTCCCGGCTTCAGGCCGCCGAGATGGGCGGCGTCGCTGACGACAATCGCCCGCGCCGGCGTCTTGGCCCGCAGGGCCACCGTGATGAAATCGTCGGGCAGATGATGGCCGTCGGTGATCAGGATGGCGGACAGGTCGTCGCAGGCCAGTTGCCACCAGATCGGATTCTGGTGGCGATTGATCAGGTTGGGCATGCCGTTGCCGAGGTGGGTGCAGAGCCGCGCGCCGGCCCGGACGCCCCGCTGCATGACGGCATCGTCGGCCAGGTGGTGGCCGAACGAGACCACGGTGCCGCGGGAAGCGGCGTACCGGATCAACGGCAAGGCGCCCGCGCGTTCCGGCGCCAGCGTCAGGATTGCGATCCGATCGTCGGCCCACTCCCGGAATCGCCGGAACACCGCGATATCCGGCGGCATGATGTGCGGCGGGGGATGCGCGCCGCGCGCCCCCTCGACCGGCGAGATGAACGGCCCTTCGAGGTGGATGCCCAGCAGGTGGGGCGCCAGGTCCGGTTCGCGCATTGCCGAGGCCAGCAGACGCAAGTTGCGCTCGTACATCGCCATCGGACCGGTGACCACCGTCGGGCAGTAGGCGACGGTGCCTTCCCGCACCAGGCGGCGGGTGACGGTCCGCACCTGGTCGAGCGTCAAGGACGCGTCCGAGAAGTTGATGCCGGCATAGCCGTTCAGTTGCAGGTCTACGAATCCGGGGTGGGGGGGCATGCGGGGCTCCTGGGTTCAGCATGGAGAGGATCGGTGACGCGAAACTGCCAGATGCGGCTACAGGGCGCGGCCGTCGGCGGCGGGGAGTGTCGCAGGAACCTCATGGCGTATCCCTACGGCATGGCGGCCAACCCGCCGCGAGCGGATTCAGGTCGGGAGCCGCCCCGGTCCCAGGGCGGCGTCGCGGGCAGCCGGCGGTCGAATTCGGCGATCAGGTCGCGCTCGTAGTCGCCGGCGAAGGCGCCGGCGCGGAACCGGGGATATCCCTCGCGGTACCAGCATTCCCAGGAGGCGGCTTCGCGGCCCGGCACGATCGGGAAAAACAACGCGCCGGCGCCCCGGGCCGCCTCGCGGTCGCCGGGCGCATCGCCGATCATCAGGATGCGGTCGGCCGGGTACTTGCCAACGGCGGCCAACCGCAGGTGGTCCAGCTTCGTTCCCAACTCCTGGCCGGCGATCAGGGCCACGCAGTCCGTCAGGCCGTTGTCGGCCCACTCGCGCAACAACGCCTCGGTCGGGGTCTGCGAGACGCAGATCGCGTCCGTGTGCCGCCGCATCGCTTCCAGGCTTTCGCGCGCCCAGGGAAACGGCGCTACCCGCTTGACGGTCCGGGCCACGGCCTCGTTGACGGCCCGGCTCCACGCCAGCACGGCGGCCAGGTCGGGGTCGCCGGTGGCGGCCGCTGCGCGGGCCAGACTGTCATTGCTGAGCGGGACGCCCGAGGCGACGAATCGCCGCAGGCCGTCGAGCCGCGGCACGCGCACCCCGGCCGCCGCCGCTTCCGGTCGGGCCCGCAGCAGGTCCATCGTTTCCAGCAGGCAGGGAAACCGGTTGCGGCCGCGGTGCCGGCTGTAGAGGTTGACGAACTCGGCGCATTCCCGCACCCAGCGTTCCGCGGGCTCCAGGCGCCAGTGCGACACGATCAGCGGGTGGAAGCACTGCTGCTGCTTGAGTTCCATCGTCGGGAACACGCAGCCGTCGGAATCGACGCCGACAAAGGCGTCGCGCGTCGGCCGGAATCGGGCCAGGTCGTCCCGCGTGTGTCCGGATCGTGGATTCATGGAACCCAGCGTGTGTCGGCCAGCGCCGGCCGGCCGGGCGCCGCGGCAGACATGCTCGCGCGCCCCCCCGCCGCGGGACTGCCCGGACAGGCAAGCCGCACGCGGCGTTACGGTGGGGGGGGCGCGGTGCGCGGAGGGCCGTCGCCCGGCGACGTTCAGGCCGTGTAGATCGAGGCCGAGGTGGATCCGCCGCGGCCGGTCCAGTTGGTGTGGAAAAACTCCCCGCGCGGCTTGTCCACGCGTTCGTAAGTGTGGGCGCCGAAATAGTCGCGCTGCGCCTGCAACAGGTTGGCCGGCAGCCGTTCCGCCCGGTAGCCGTCATAGTAGTTCAGGGCGCTGCTGAGCGCCGGCGCCGGAATCCCGAGCTTGGTAGCCGTCTGGATCACGCGCCGCCAGGACCCCTGCGCCTTCTGGATCGCCGCCGCAAAGAACGGGTCCAGCAGCAGGTTGACGAGTCCCGGGTTGCTGGCGAAGGCCTCCTTGATCTTGCCAAGGAACGCCGAGCGGATGATGCAGCCGCCGCGCCACATCAGGGCGATGCCGCCGTAGTTCAGGGTCCAGCCCGACTCCTTGGCCACGGCGCGCATCAGTTGGTAGCCCTGCGCGTAGGAGACGATCTTGGAGGCATAGAGCGCCTGCTCGAGGTCCGCGACGAACTTGGCCTTGTCGCCGGTGAACGCCGCCCGCGGGCCCGGGAGAATCGCGGAGGCGGCCACGCGCTCGCCCTTGAGGGCCGAGAGACAGCGGGCAAACACCGCCTCGCCGATCAAGGTCAGCGGCTGGCCGGCGTCCAGGGCGGCCATCACGGTCCACTTGCCGGTGCCTTTCTGGCCGGCGGTGTCGAGGATTTTATCAATCAGGGGCTTGCCGTCCGCGTCCTTCATGCGCAAAATGTCCGCCGTGATTTCGACCAGGTAGCTCTCCAGCTCCCTTTCGTTCCACGCG
>CAZEVX010000084.1:8276-12446 GCA_964515705.1 uncultured Verrucomicrobiota bacterium
ATCGTGTCGACCACCGCTTCCCCGGCCTCGTTCTGGTAGCCGAGGATGTCGCGGGTGATCTCGATCAGGTAGGAATCCAGCGGGCCCTTGTTCCAGGTGGCAAACACCTTGTGCATCTGCTTGTTGGTCATCCCCAGCCCCTGCTTCATGAGCTGGTAGGTCTCGCAGATCATCTGCATGTCGCCGTATTCGATGCCGTTGTGCACCATCTTGACGAAGTGGCCGGCGCCGTTTTCGCCCACCCAGTCGCAGCAGGGCTCGCCCGTGTCGGTCTTGGCCGCAATGGTCTGGAAAATCGGCTTGACGAACTCCCAGGCGCTGGGGGAACCGCCGGGCATGATCGAGGGGCCGCGCAGCGCGCCTTCCTCGCCGCCGGAGACGCCGGTGCCGATATAGCGGAATCCCTTGCTTTCCAGGTACCGGGTGCGGCGGGTGGTGTCCGGGTAATGCGAGTTGCCGCCGTCGATCACGATGTCGCCGGGCGCCAGCAGCGGCAGCAACTGCTCGATGAAATCGTCGACCGCCTGGCCGGCCTTGACCATCAGCATGATACGGCGCGGCCGCTTGAGCGCCTGCACCAGGTCGGCGAGGGCATGGGCGCCGATAATGGACTTGCCCTTGGCGCGGCCGTTGACGAAGGCGTCCACCTTGGAAACCGTGCGGTTGAAGACCGCCACCGTGAACCCGTTGCGTTCCATGTTCAGGACGAGATTTTCGCCCATGACGGCCAGCCCGATCAACCCGATGTCCGCCTGTTGCATGCCTTGCTCCTCCTGCGTGTCAAATCGCCCGGCCTTGCCGGGTTGTGCTTGAACCCGCGCCGTGGCTGTGCTACATCCGGCGCAGTCTACGGCGCGCGGAGGGGATGTCAAGCGCTTTTCCCGGCCCGGGGCCGGCGGCGCCCGCGGCCCAAGGAGTGGCGAGCGTGAAACTCAACGACCTGGCATCTCGGCTCGACCTGCAACTGCTGACCCCCGCGCTGGCGGCGCGGGCGGAGGCGCAGGTGGCCCGGGGATGGGTGTCCGACCTGCTCAGCGACGTGCTCGCCAACGCGCCGCCGGGCGCAGTGCTGGTCACCATCCAGGCGCACCTCAATGTCGTGGCGGTGGCGCTGCATGCCGAACTGGCGGCCGTGATCTTCGCCGGCGGCCGCGTGCCCGACGAGCCCGTCGTTCGCAAGGCGGCCGACGAGGGTCTCCTGCTGTACGGCTCGGAAGCCTCGGCCTTCGACCTGGCCGGCGCCCTCTACGGCCTCGGCCTGCGCGGGGCCCGGCCGTGAAACGCCTGGCCGCGGACCTGCATATTCATACCGCGCTGTCCCCGTGCGGCGACCCGGAGATGACTCCGCGGCGGATCGTGCGCGCGGCCCTCGAGCGCGGCCTGGCGCTGATCGCCATCTGCGACCACAACAGCGCCGGGAACACCCGGGCCGTGCAGGCGGCCGCCGGGGCGCGGCTGGGGGTGATCGCCGGAATCGAATTGACAACCGCCGAAGAGGTCCATATGGTGTCGCTCTTTCCCGACTGCGCGCGGGCGCTGGCGCTGGGCGGGGTCTTGCGGCAGCGCCTTCCGGAACGCCGGCCGGAGCACGCGGCGGTCGGCGGACAACTGCTGCTGGACGCGCGGGATCGGGTGATTGGCCGGGAAACCCGCCTGCTGGCGGCGGCGACCCCGTTCCCGCTGGCGGAGGCCGTGCGCCTGATCCGCGCGCACGACGGGCTGGCGGTGGCCGCCCACGTGGACCGGCCGTCGTTCGGGGTGCTCGGGCAGTTGGGGTTTTTTCCGAGGGATCTGGACGTGGATGCAATCGAACTTACGGCGGGCGCCGCGCGGGCGGCGCGCGATGCGGATTACAGCGCCCTCGGCGTCCCGGTGGTGACGGCCTCCGACAGCCACAGCCTCGGAGAGATCGGCTCGGCGGTCACGTGGTTCCGCATGGCCGCCCCCACCTTTGCGGAACTGGCGCTGGCGCTGCGGGGCCGCGCGGGGCGGAGTTGCTGCCATGTATGACTTGTCGCTGCACATCCTGGACGTGCTGGAAAACGCCCTGCGGGCGGGCGCCAGCACGGTCGCCGTGACGCTGCAGACGGCGGGCGATCCCCCGATGCTGCAGATCACGGTCGAGGACAACGGACCGGGGCTCGACGTTCCGGCTGACCGCGCGCTCGACCCGTTCTATACCACCAAGGCCGGCAAGCGCACCGGACTGGGATTGAGTCTCTTCCGGGCGGCGGCCGAGCGCGCCGGCGGGCGTCTCGACCTTGACGTCTCCCCGCTCGGCGGATTGCGCCTCGCGGCGCGCCTGCGCGCCGACCATGTTGACCGCAGCCCGCTGGGCGATGTCTCCGCCACCCTGGCCTCGGTCGCCCTGACGCACCCGGAGCTTGACCTGCGGGTGCGCCTCGGCTCGCCGGAGGCCGCGGACGACATCCGCCTGCAGGAGTTTGCCGGCCGCGACGCCATCGAGCGCGCCGCCCTGTTTGCCGACCGCGTCCGCGAGGCGGAACGCCGCCTGGACGCCGCCGAGCCGGAGGCGCGTCTTGCCGGGGCGCCGGCCGGCGGCGCCCCGGAGCAGCCGGCGAGTCACGAACCCTGATCGGCGGGCCGGCCCGCCAGGAGATGCCCGCGCATGAGACGATCCCCCACACGCTGCCCGGACTGCCACACAGAGCCGACCGAGGCCGACCTGCGGCGCCGGCTGGATCCGCTGCTGGCCCCGTTCCTGAAGATGCCCGGGGGATTGATCCCCGCCTTGCAGGCCGCCCAGAACCTCCTGGGCTACTTGCCGGAAACGGTCTTGAAACGCATGGCCCTGGCCTTCAACAAGCCGTACAGCGAAGTCGCGGGGGTCGTGGGCTTCTACTCGTTTTTCACCACCCAGCCGCGCGGCCGGCACCTCGTGCGCGTCTGCATGGGCACCGCCTGCTACGTGCGCGGCGGGCAGCAGGTCCTCGACGCCCTGCGCAAGGAACTCGGCGTCGAGGTCGGCGACACGACGCCAGACCGTCTTTTCACGCTCGAAATCGGGCGCTGCTTCGGCGCCTGCGGCCTGGCGCCGACGGTCATGATCGACCGCGACGTCCACCAGCGCGTCAAGCCGGGGCGCGTGGCGGCCATGCTCGAACCGTATCGCCAGCCGGCGGCTGTCCGGCGGAAAGGGGCTTGAGATGACCCGCAAAATCACGAGCGTCGAGGACTTGCAGGCCCTGCGCGAGCGCGCCCAGCAGGATCTGGCCGTGCGCACGGCCAGCCACGAGATCGAGGTCACGGTGCACATGGGCACCTGCGGGATCGCCGCCGGGGCGCGCGATGTGCTGCTGGCGATGGCCGGGGACCTGCGCCGCGCGGGACTGCGCCATGTGACCCTGCGCCAGTCCGGCTGCGCCGGGCTCTGCGACCGCGAGCCGATGATGACCGTCACGGACAAGGCCGGCCGCCAGTATGTCTACGGCCCGCTGGATGCGCGGAAGGTGCGGGAGATTGTGCGGGACCATCTGCAGGGCGGGCAGCCGGTCAAGTCCTATCTGGTGCGGACGTAGGCTCGGCGGCAATCCCGGCCGGCCGGCGCTCCGGGAGCGTGCAAGGTAAGCGAAAGGAATGGCTCGATCATGGATTCGATACGATCGCACGTGCTGGTGTGTACCGGCGGCGGCTGCGTCGCCTCCGGGGCCCTCGAGGTCAGTGCCGCCCTGAAGGCCGAACTGCAGGCGCGCGGCCTGGACGCCGAGGTCAAGGTCATCGAAACCGGCTGCCTGGGACCCTGCGTCTGCGGCCCGGTGGCCCTGGTCTATCCGGAAGGGGTCTTCTACCAGAAACTCCGCCCGGACGACGCTGCCGAGATTGTGGAGGAGCACCTCCTCAAGGGCCGGGTCGTCAGCCGGCTGCTGCACCCGGGGCCGCTGCCCGCGGGGGACGCCGTGCCCGAGCAGAAGGACATTCGCTTTTTCCGGGAGCAGACCAAAATCGTCTTGCGCAACTGCGGCCTGATCGATCCCCTCAAGATCGAGGAGTACATCGCCCGCGACGGTTACGCGGCGCTCGGCAAGGCGCTCACGGCCATGACGCCCGACGAGGTGATCGCGGCCGTCAAGGCCTCCGGCTTGCGCGGCCGCGGCGGAGCGGGGTTTCTCACCGGCCTCAAGTGGGACTTCTGCCGCCAATCGCCGGGAG
>CAZEVX010000085.1:0-12246 GCA_964515705.1 uncultured Verrucomicrobiota bacterium
CACGGATCGCGCCGGGAGTGACCGCGGACAAGCGCAACTCCCGCAAATCGGGGGCGCGTCTTTCGTCGTGACTCCGGCGGGTCCCGGTGGCATGATACGCCGCCGGTGCAGCCGGACTCGCGCGGAGCGGGACCCCTGGCCGCGCCCCCGCTGAAAGGATGTGCCATGGCTGGCCGCATGGAGCGCCCCGTGATCGCGCTCAACCACGACGTCTACCAGGATTTTGAGGCTGGCACTCCCGCCCAGGGCCGCATCAGCATGGCCTACATGGAAGGCGTGCTCGAGGCCGGCGGGTTGCCGCTGCTGGTGCCGGCCACCGACGCCGCCGCCATCCTGCGCTGGTATCTAGAGCGCGCCGACGGCGTGCTGCTGATCGGCGGGCGCGATTACCCGGCTGCCTGGTACCGGCGCCCGCCGCACCCCGAACTCAAGCTGCTGCATCCCCGCCGCGCCGCCTGCGACCGCGCCCTGATCCGGCTGGCCCTGCCGACCCGCCTGCCGATCCTGGGCGTCTGCGGCGGGCACCAGTTGATCGCCATCGCCCGCGGCGGCGCCCTGATCCAGCACATCGCCTCGGCCGACCGGCACACCCGCAACCAGCGGCACCGTGCCGTCGTCACCGGGGCGGGCCTGATGGCGCGCCTGTTTCCCTCCAACCGCCTGACGATCAACTCGTCGCATCACCAGGCGATTGACCCGCGCGCCGTCGGCCGCGGCCTGCGGGTGACGGTCGAGTCCGACGACGGCGTGATCGAGGCCGTCGAGGGCGCTGGCGAGCGGTTCCTGGTCGGCGTGCAGTGGCATCCCGAGCGCATGCCGGCTGCGCACCGCCGCAAGGTGTTCGGCGCCTTCATCGCCGCCGCGCGCGCCGCGCGGCGTCCACCGGGACATGGCTGTCCATACGCAACGGCTCGCTCGGAGAGCTCGCCCCACCCAGCAGGCCTGCATCGAGGGTAGGGCGACGCCTCCCGCCTGCGGCCGCGGGCAGGCCGGCGGAGCCGTTCTTGTGTCCTTCACGCCCATTTCCCGTGCGCGGCTCGCTCGGAGAGCTCGCCCCACCAAGCAAGCCTGCATGGCGGGTAGGGCGGGCCTACCCGCCATGCCCGGAACGGGTAGGGCCGCACAGCCTGTGCGGCCGCTGGAACACACGAAGACCTTAAGCCTTTCCCGTTGGCCACTGGAACAGCGAAGAACCCCGCGCGGCCGCAGGAACTGGCGGGCGGCGTGCGCCGGCCCGGAGGCGCGGTTGCCGCCCGTTCATTCTTGACACCCCGGCTTCCCTTGGAATAGAGTAGTATCCTTGAGATGTGTCGAATGATGGGGATCGGGTGTCGAGCGGAAATCATCCGGAAGGGGCCATGTATTTCATCCACGACCGGAATGGGGCGCGCGTTCTGAAAACGCATGGCCGCGCATGGCGATGGACGGCGGCCGGCCTGGGGGCGCTGGCGTTGGCGGTATGGCCCTGCAGTCGCGCGACGGCGCAAACCAACGCCATGGTCGGCGGCGCGTACACCAACTGGCCCACCGCGTGGACCGCCATCCCCACGCTGAACGATCCCGCGGATCCCGTAACGGGTCGGCAGGATTTTATCGGCGACTCCAACAACCCGTGCGGATATTGGACGACCGACGCCTCCTATGTGTATGTCCGCATGCGCGTGAATGTCACGAATGCCTATAGCAACACCTTTAGCGACTCGCATTTTGTGATGATCGATATCGTCGGTTCCGGCAAAACGAATGTCCCCGACTGGGCCTTTGTCTGGGACTCGAAGAGCGCCGACAACACCCGCCATGGCCTCGAGCTGTTGACCAACGCGGGCGCCGGCACAACATGGGCCAGCGTCACCATGAACGACGTGGACGGCAGCAGCGGGCAAAAGATCGCCCCCCCGGATTTCGGCGTGACGAACGGCGACGGGTACGTGCGCACCATCGGAGCCGTCGCCACCACGAATTTCGGCCTGACAACGCTGATCGATGTCGCCGCGTCGTGGAGTTACCTGACGGCGGTCACCGGCCTGCGGCGCGGGCAGCAGTGGCGCATCCAGTTCGCCTCGATCGCCGGCGCCAACGACCACAACTCCATCAACTCCGATGTGGCCGCCAATACCAATCCGAGCGGCGCGAACTCCCTGACCAACTGGAGCGCCCCTTTCCTGGTCACGGCCTCGGAGGCCGAGCCGCGATCACGGGGCACCGTGTGGACGGTGAAATAGCATTCCCCGGACGATCGCCGCGCGTCCGGGGAACGCGACATCACCAGGAGTTCGAACGCGTGGGATTCGGCCAGAGGGGAGCATCATGAACCGCACATCACGGCTTCTGCGGTGGACGATGGTGGCCGGACTGTTGGGCGCGGCGCCCGGGTGGGCCGGGCTGACGAACTTCGTGGTGCCGCCCGACACGCCGGGAGCGACTCCCCTGACGCCCTTCAACGCCTGGACGAATGCCTCGACCAACATTTACCAGGCGATCGCCGCATGCGACACCAATGCCGGCTACGACACCGTGGTGGTGAGCGCCGGGGTTTACGCCCTGACGGGGACCGTAACGCTGTCCAAGGGGATCACCCTGCGCAGTTGGAAGGACGGGGAGGCGGCCCCCGAAGAGACCATCCTGGACCGCGGCGGATCGGGGCGCGGATGCTACCTAAACCATGCGGCGGCCGTCATGGAAGGATTTACCATCACCAACTGTGATCCGGGCGCGGTGGACGGCGGCGGGGCTTATATCTACACCGCGGGCGGGACCCTGCGCAACTGCCGCCTGGTGGGGAACACGGGGCGGAACGGCGGCAGGGCGCAAATATACCTGCTCAATGTGAACCCGCTGATCGGCCGGATGGAGCGTTGCCTGGTGGCGGGCAACACCGTCTCGGGCCAGGGCGGCGGCGTCCATCTCCCCTACGGCGGGGTCCTCGAAGACTGCACGATCGCTGAGAACCGCTCCGGGAATTACGGCGGCGGCATCTACATGGACGCGACGGGGACCGTGGTGCGCTGCCTGATCCGCGCCAACACTAGCACCAACTACGGGGGCGGCGCGCTCTTCTGGAACAAGCGGGGAACGGTCACCGGCTGCACCCTGGCGGAGAACGAGGGTCAGGCCCGTGCCGGGGGCATTTATTTCTATTACGGCGGCGGGCCGGGCGAGACGGTGCTCGAGAACAGTGTCCTTGTAAGCAACCGGACATCCGGCGGCTCCGCCGAAGGCGGGGCGATCTTTTTCCGGGGGGACGCCAGCAATGTCGTCGTGCGCAACTGCCTGATCGCCTACAACACCTCCGGCAACGGGTTCGGCATCTTGGGCGCCGCGCAGAAGGCGCCGCCGCCGAACCAAGTGTGGAACTGCACGATCGTCAGCAACCAGGGCACGGGCGCGGCAGGCAGCGCCCTGTCATTCGCCAGCGGCAACCAGGCGCGCAATACCATCGTTTGCTACAACCAAGGCGGGACCAAGCCCAACGTCAGTCTGACCGGCACGGCGCTGACCGGCGGCGTCGAGTATTGCTGCGCGACTCCGCTCGCGGACCTGGGCACGGGCGCCTGCAACACCGCCAGCGCGCCGGGCTTTGCGGATACCAACGCCGGGAACTTCCGGCTGACGGCCGGGTCGCTCTGCATCAACGCCGGCACGAACGATGCCTCCTGGATGGCCGCGGCGCGGGACCTCGACGGCCGCGCGCGCCAGGACCGGTTCTCGCGCCTGGTGGACATGGGCGCCTACGAGGTCGTGCCGCCCGGCGTGCTGACCATCTTGCGGTGACCCGCGCGCACTGGCGCCGCCGCCCGCCGCTGATCCGTCCGCGCGGCCGCGGGCAGGCCGGCGGAGCCGTGCGGGTGTTCTTCAAGCCGATGTCCTGTGGGCGGCTCGCTCGGAGAGCTCGCCCCACCCAACAGGCCAGCATCGAGGGTAGGGCGAGATCTCCGAGCGAGCCGCGGCCTGTCATGGGGAACAGGCCTGGGCTCCCGGAGATCAGATCCCAGATGTCGGCCGGAGTCCGGCCTTGCCGGTCGACCGGCGGGCTGCTACCCTGAATCGGCGTCTTGGGGTCTTGGGGGTCTTGGGGGGGGGTCTTGGGGACAGGGGGTCTTGGGGACAAAGAAACAATGGTCCGGCCGGCAGGGAGGCCGGCCGCCGTCGTGGTGGCCGCCGATGTCCCTATCGGCGGCGATCGTGATCCGCGACCGTCTTGGAGAAACAAGGTTCCGCGCTGTTTTCAGTGGCCAACGGGAAGGCTTCAAGATGGTCTCGTATCCCAGCGGCCGCACAGGCTGTGCGGCCCTACCCATTCCGAGCATCGCAGGTAGGGCAGGACGTGACGGCCACCCGTACCGGCCCGCGGGGCGGGCGCCGCTCTGACGCCATACCCGCCACTGGAAATAGCGCGGAACCAGAAACAATGGTCTGCGGGTAGTTGCCGCGCGATCACGGCCGGCAGGGACGCCGGCCGCCACCGGCCGCATTCCGTCATCGGAAGGCGGTGTCGAGCCGCCGTTTTCCAAGCGGCGGACGGTCGGCTAGATAGAGAAAGGCCGGCTTCCCGGAGCGCGGCGTCCACCGGGAAGCATGTAGGTGTGGTCCCTGTATCTCGGCGGAGACTCGCATGTCCGAGCTTTCCCCATCGGGTTCCGGCCTTCCGTCCGCCGCCCGCGGCCGGATCGCGATTCTCGGCGCGGCCTCCGGGCTGGGCGGCGCGCGGCCGGGCGTGGCGCGGGCGCCGGACGCCATCCGCCGCGCCGGCCTGGCGCGGATGCTCGAGGGGCTGGGGTATGTTGTCGAGGATGCCGGCGACGTTCCGGCGCCGGCGGCCCCGGCGGCGCCGGCCGGCGCGGGCGGCCCGCTCAACAACCTCGCGGGCGTCGTGGCCGTCTGCGAGGCCGTGGCCGGGCGGGTAGCCGCGCTGCGGCGCGCGGGCGCCCGCCCGCTAGTGCTGGGCGGCGACCACAGCGTGACGCTCGGCGTCCTGGCCGGCCTGCGGGCGGCGGAGGCGGGACCGGTCGGCCTGGTCTATTTCGACGCGCACGGCGACTACAACACCGACCGCACGACGCCCTCGCGCAACATTCACGGGATGGTGCTGGCGGCCTGCGCCGGGCTCGGCCATCCGGCGCTGGTGTCCTGCGGCGGGGCGCCGCCCAAGGTGGCCGAGGAGCACATCGTGCTGATCGGCGCGCGCGACCTCGATCCGCTCGAGCGCGAGACGCTGCGCCGGGCGCGGCTGCGGGCCTTCACGATGGAGGACGTGGACCTGCTCGGCATGCGCGAGGTGATCCAACAAACCCTCGAGCGGCTGGCGCCCTGCGGCGGGCGCGTGCACGTCAGCCTGGACCTCGACGTGCTCGATCCCCGCGAGGCGCCCGGCCTGGCGGTTCCCGTGCGCGGCGGCCTGAGTTACCGCGAACTGCACCTGGCGCTCGAACTGCTGAGCCAGGCCGGCCTGCCGTTCTCGGCCGACGTCGTCGAACTCGATCCCGAGCGCGACCCCGCCGGCGAGACCGCCGGCCTGGCGGTCGAGTTCGTCGGATCGCTGTTCGGCAAGCGGATACTGGGGTGAACCGGCCTCAAGGTGGCGGCCAGGGGATCGCGCCCTCGCGCGCCGGGTCCAGGCGGTCCACGCGCAGGTCGGCGATCCAGGCCGCGCCTTCCGCCGGCGCGGCTGTCCAGCCCGGCACCGGAATCCAGACGGCGGCACCGAATTCCTGTTTCGCGGCCCGTTGCCGCCTGCCATACTGCGGGGCAAGACGATCAGGGACCCAGGAACTCAGGAAAGAGAAGAACGATCAGGAACTCAGGAACTCAGGAAAGAGAAGAACGATCAGGAACTCAGGAACTCAGGAAAAACAGGGACGGGAGGGACTCCCATGATCCTCGCGCGCGTGGCGCCGCTGTGGCTGATGATGGCGGCGGGACTGTGCCTGGCGGCGGGCGCGCCGCCGGCGGCCCTGGTGTTCAAGGCCGAGCCGGTGCCCGGCCACGAGACGCCCACGCTGTGGGAATTGGAACGCTACGGCATCGAGACCAAGACGTACTCCGCCGGGACGCTTGGCCCGGACTTCGACGCGGACCTCCGGCGGGCGCGGCTGCTGATCTTCTGGACCGGGTCCAGCGGCACGGGGCATCTCGTGTTCCGGACCCCGGAGACGCGGGCGGCGCTGCGCGAGTTCCTGGCCGCCGGCGGGGTATTGTTCTTCCAGTATAAGGGGTTGCCCGGACCCCGGACCCCCGAGATGCAGGCGTGGTTCCGCGACCTCGGCGTGACGGTGCCGCCCGTGATGCTCGAGGGCGCGCAGTTCGAGACCACGATTGCCACGAACGTGGCGCATCCTCTGCTGACCACGCCGAACACCCTGGCGGCCATCACCGGGCCCAAGATCGGTCCGCCGGCCGGCTATCTGTATCTCCCCGTGCCACAGGGGCAGGTCGCCGTGCTGCATGAGAAAGGAACGCCCGGTCATGCCGCTCTGCTGATGCAGGACCACGTGGCCGGCAAGGGCCTCGTTTTGTTCAGCCGTATTTCCACCATGGGCAGCGCCGAATTCATGAGTCGGCCGTTTGGCAAAGCGTTCATCGAAAACCTGCTGACGGTCGCCTGCGGCGCGCTCGGCCGCGGGTTGCCGGCGCGGATGCCGGCGCCGGGGGCCATGCCGGTGGCCGGCGCGGGCGCCGGCGCCGGGCCGTGCACGCGCCTGCCGGTGGACGGATTCAACCCGCTCTACCTGCGGGCGGCGCCGGAGATTCCCTGGGGCTGCACGAACGGGACGGTCCGGGTGCCCATCCTGGTGCATGAGACCGGCGGGATGGACCGGCCCGGCGCGCCGGTCGAGATTGCGCGCGAGTACCCGGCCGGGGTGACCCCCGAATCGCTGCGCGTCGCCGCGCCCTGGGGCGAGGAGCTCCCGTCGCAGAGCCGCCGCGCGCCGGGCGGGACGAACGTCATCGAGACCCTCTTCCTGGCCGACCTCCTGGCGCTCGAGCACCGGCTGGTGTTCGTGTATTACCGCGAGGGCCCGGCGTCCGCGCCGGTCTATGCGCCGCGGGTCTGGCTCGAAGCCGACGACCATGAGTTCACGCTCTCCAACGACGCCCTCGAGGCGCGGCTGCACCGGGCCGCGCCGCGGGCCGTCGGCCTACGGCCGCGCGGCAGCCGGACCGGCAACCAGTTCTACGACCAGGGCGGCATGGCGCCCGACGGCTGGGGCGCGCGATTCGTGCCGACCAACGTCGTCTTCGCCGCCGGCCGCGTGGTCGAGGACGGGCCCTTGCGCAAGACCGTCGAGTACCGCGGCGAGCTGGGCGGCAGCCCGGTGACCGTGCGCTACGCCCTGACCGCCGGGGCGCCGCGCCTCGATTACGAGATCGAGGCCACGAACCGCATGAACCTGACGCGCGACATCCGCTGGAGCCCCGGCCGCGGCCGGCACAGCGACATTCCCGACGCCTGTTACTTTGTGACGCCGGACGGGTTGCGCCGGGTAGCCGTCGTCGGGTTCCCGACCGTGACCATGGACATCGCCAAGGACGCAGGGCCGGCCATGCTGGCCGAAGGCTGGTATGCCTTCGAGGACGGCGAGACCGGGGAAGCCTGCGGCGAACTGTTCGAGCGCCGCGCCGTCCGCTTCGAGGCCACCGTCGAGGGCACCCGCGGCTACCGCGTGTACACGACCTCGACCTTCGATCCCGCCGCGCCGCGGCTGGCCGGCGCGTTCGCGGGCGTCGCCCGGGGCGGCGTGGCGCAGATCCGCCAGGCCTACCGCGAGTTCAAGCAGCCGCCGGAATGGGTCGCCGGCGCCCCGCAGGCGCGGGCGGCGGCGCCGGAGCGCTGGAGCGTGCCGGTCCTCGGCCGGCAATTGTGGCGCGGCTATCACCTCACGTACGGGTCCGACAAGTTTTTCTTTGGCTTCTACGATCCGGACGACCCGACGCGCATGATCCCGCACTGGCTCCGCGACCTGAAGCGCCGCGGCGGCAATGTGGCCAGCCTCTTGAGCGGCTCCCCGCTCTGGCCCAGCCGGTTCACCCCACCGGACGCCCGCACGGGATTCATGGCCGAGCTCTGCCGCCAGGCGCACGCGGAGGGCATCGCCGTCGGATCCTGCCTCGTGGCGGTCCGCAACCGCCGGTTCTACAGGGACCGGCTGCCCGCCGGGTTCAACGACGACCTGCTCGATTTCAAGGAGTTGCCGGTCGCCGCCGCCGAAGACTTGGCGGCCTGCGACCTCGACTTCTGCAACCTGCTCGACGAGAGCCTCTATCGGCTGCGTGGCGAGAAGTCCAAGGCGCGCTTCCGCCAGCAACACGGTCTGGAGCCGGTCGAGCAGGTCGAGGTGGCACGCCTGGCCGAGCCCGCCCACCACCTCACCGCGCTCTTCCAGATGGACGGGTACACGGAGATCCTGGAGGGCATGGCCAAGGCCATGCGCGCGCGGAACCCGCGGATCCTGCTGAGCGACCAGGTCAACTCGTCGGCCATGACGCATATCTCCGCCGGCGCGCCGCACGACTGGGAGCGGCAGGCGGCGTTCCTGGACACGATCTGCATGGACCTGTATGAGAAGCCCACCAGCGGCTACAAGTTCTACGTCAAGTTCATGCGCGCCATGGTCGGCAACACCGGCCCGGTCTTGCTGATCAACGGCTGCACGACACCCGCGCGCCTGGCGATCGCCAACCAGAACTATCCGCTGATGTGGGGTGCCGACGCCCTGCTGCATTTCCCGCCGCGCGGCTTCCTCGAGTACGAGATTTTTGACGAGGTCCAGCGCAATTACCGGTTCCTGGACCACACCGGCCTGGGGGATATGCTCGCCGCCTACGCGCCCGTCAAGCGCGTGGCCTTGCTGTGGGACCGGGCGGCGATGCTCGACGCCATCCGGCGCGGCCTGTGGTCCACTCCCGGCTCGGCCTATTGCCAGCGCGTCGCCCGCCTGACCTTCCTGCGCCGCCTGCAGACCGACATCGTGATGTCCAAGGATTTCACCCCCGCGACCTTGCGCGCCTACCCGGCCCTGGTCGTGGTCAGCGATCCCGTGCTGGCGGACGCGCACGCGGAGACCATCCGCGCCTACGCCGAGGGGGGCGGCGCGGTGCTGCTCGAGGGCGAAAGCCTGCGGAACGCCCGGCTGCAGGCGCTGGCCGGCGTGCGCTGGGCGGGCGAGCCGACCCAGGGCCAATTGGCCGTGGCGGGGACCAACGGGTTTTCGATGTGGGGGACGCTCTGCCCGGTCACGCCGGACGGGGCGGAGACGGTCGCCACCCTGACGAACGGGACGCCGGCGGTCTTCCGCCGGGCGGCCGGCCGCGGAACGGTGATGGCCACGCCGCTGGTGCTGAGCGAGCAGGTCTTTGTCCATGACGGCGTCTCGGCGTTCGTGCGGCGGCTGCTGGACGGGCTGGCCGGTCCGCCTCCGGCCGAGATCACGCGCTGCACGGCGGACGAGCTGGACGCCGGCTGGCTGACCGACGGCCGCAACCTCGTGGCGGCGGTGTACAATCCCGGGATCCAGGATGCCGACCTGGCATGGCGCTGGCACGGGTCGAACCGGCCGGCGTCCGTAATGGCATTTTCTGACGGGATCGTCCGGTCGTTCACGGGCGCGGCTGCCTGGACGATCCCGAGCGGGCAGATCCGCTTCTATTTCCTTGGCGACCCGGAGGCCGTGGCCGTGCCGGACCCCGGCGCGCCGGTCCCGTGCCGCGGCCCGGGCTACAGCGTCTGGCCGGGCGAGGATCTGGCGCCCGCGGAGGCCGCGGAGCCGGCGCCGGCCGCCGCGCCGCGGCCGGCGTTGCCGGCGGGTTGGAGCCGGGTGGGGATCCTGACCGACCGCCTGGCTGACCCGCCGCCGCAGCGGCCGGTGCTCCGTGGCGACGAAGGCCTGTATGCCGCGCTGCAGAACCGCGAGGCCTTGCAGGTCGAGTACATCGGCGACCTGGAAACGGAGACCCTCGCCGGCTTCGACGCCGTCATCGTCCCGAACCCGGTCAAAGGGGCGATCCCGCCGATGCTGCGCGCCGGCTGGGAAGGGCGGTTGCGCGACTATGTCGCGCGGGGCGGCGGCGCGCTCCTGTGCCACCACGCCGTCGGCGCCTATCCGTGCGAGATGATGCCGTTTCCGGAACTCGGGTCGGCGCTCGCGTGCGTCGTTCAGCGGACCGTCAAGATCGTCCAGGATCATCCGGTGACGACCGCGGCGAGCGTGTTGCGGCGGTTCCCGGAAAAGGCGTCCAACCCGGCGTTCCAGGCGCAGCTCGAGGCCACGGCCTTCAAGGCCGGCGATGTCTTCCAGGCCGGGTTCGTGGATTACATCCCGCTCAAGCCGGCCGAAGGCGTCGCCGCGCTCGCGGTCGGGAACCCCGCCGGCGGGGGCGGGGACGTCGTGCTGATGGCCGGGCCGGTGGGCCGCGGCCGCGCGGTGCTCTGCGGGCTGGCCCTGGGCGAGAAAAACCTGCACGAGGAAGGCATTGCCGCGGGCGACGAGAACCTGCTCGTCAACGCCGTGTACTGGCTGACGGAGAAGGAGCGGCCGTAGGCGGCCGGAGCGCGGGCTTCCAGCCCGCCGTCCATAGTCTCGAAATCCGGACAGAGACGATCGGACATCGTGCCACCACGAAGAGCATGAAGGACACGAAGAGGTCCGGGCAGGTAGGGCGCGATGTCCCCATCGCGCCGCTGTCCTGTGTCAAGGCAGGGCCGGGCAGCCTTGCCCGGCCGCGACAGGCGTGGTCCAGTCGGCACGGCGCGGCAGGCGGCCGCGCCCGACCCGACGCGCAGGAGGCGGTAGGGCCGGGCCGAGGCCTTCGCTAGGCATCGGAATCGAACGATATGCAGGAAATAGGGATGACCGCCATGGACACCACGCCGACACGCCTGCCGCACCCGGCCATCGCGGGCCTGGCCCTCGAGACCGGGTTCGACAATGCCAACCCGATGGACCCCGGCGCGATCCGGGCCGGCGCCGACGGCGCCTGGGAAATCCGCCAGACGCTCGAGCCGGGCGCGCCCGAGGGGTATTCGTTCCACCTGCACCTGGCGCTGGTCAACGCCACCGCCCGCCCGGTCAAGGTGGCTCTCGTCATCATCTGGGCCGAAGCCGGCTTTGATTTCTGCCACGATTACCTGTATGTCGGCTACGATGACGGGCGCGACTGGCGCATGCTGTCCACCGCGTCGGTCGAGGGGCGGACGGCCCTGACGCTGGTCGTGCCGCCCGGCCGCCACCGGTTGTGCTGCCATCCCAAGTTCGACACCGGCGATTATGCCGCGCTGCTCGACCGCTACGCCGGGCGGGGGCCGTTCGCGCGGATCGAGGCGGCGCGCAGCGCCGAAGGGCGCCCGATCGCCGGGTTGCGGTGCGGGAACCCTGCCGGCCGCGTCGCCGTGATCACGACCCGCGCCCACGCCTATGAGACCGCCGGGGCGCACTGCATGGCCGGCTGGTTCCGGCATGTCCTCGAGCAGCCGGCCGCCGTGGCGCCGGTGCTCGAACGCCTGAACCTGTTGTTCTTTCCGATGATCAACCCGGACGCCGTCGCCCGCGGACACTGCTGCCTTGCGCCGACGGGCGTCAACTTCGGCAACGAACTGGCGCTGCGCGGGGCCGACGATGCCGGGGCGAAGGGGTTGGCGGAGTTCATCGTCGGGCTGAAACCGGCCTTCTACCTGGACATGCACAACAATACCGGGCCGCACCTGAACGACTCTTTCCGCACCGGCTCGCCGGCCTTGTTCGAGGCCTTCATGGCCCGGGCGCCGGACCGCTCGCGCGACCAGAAAGTCTGGGGCGGCAGGGTGCTGGACATCGCCACGCCCTATATGAAAGGCTACCTGCCGGGCGTCTGCCAGACGCGGTTCGGGACCGTGGCGATGATCACCGAGTTCCCGTGGTACACCCGCCGGCCGCCGGAGATGGAGGACCACGGCCGCGAGTTTTTCAACGCGCTACTGCCGCTGCTGGCAACCTGGCCGGCGGCCGGCTAGTTGCGGGCTATTGGAAACGGAGACGAGCGACCGCTTGGTAGCGGCACGACAAGCTGCCGCGCCCTGCCTGGCGCACAGGCAGAGCGGGTAGGGCCGGGCAGCCCTGCCCGGCCGCGGAATAGAAGATAGGAAACCGGACCCCGGTCCAGCCGGAGGCTGGACCCTACCGGGGCTGCACGGCAGGGGAGGAGTTGTGCCGGGAATGGTAGGGCCCGGCGTCTCGCCGGGCCGCCGAATGGGGCGGGGCAGTCTGGCGGATGGCC
>CAZEVX010000086.1:0-6156 GCA_964515705.1 uncultured Verrucomicrobiota bacterium
AAGAACGGCTCAGCGCAGCTTCGCCCTCCAGGTGGATTTGTCAAGGAACGCATGCACGATGACCGACGGAAGGACGTGGAGGGCGAGGCTTTGCCGAGCCGCAGGCGCACGGTCTGGCGGCAAAAGGGGAAGGCGCAACTCCAGTTTTTGTGGGATTCGCCGCCCTTGACAGTCCGGGTGGCAATCGGGTATGACGATGCCGGGATGGCATGGTCGCCATTCAGCTGCGGAGAGGAGATCGCATGGCGCCCCCGCCCGCCGGACCCGCTGCCGAACAGATCGACGTGGCCTACGCCGCTGCCCTGGCGCGCCTGCGCCTGACGCCCGAGGAGCAGCGGCTCTTCCAGGGGCAGCTCGCGCAAATCGTGGCCTACGCGAACGAGTTGCAGCAGGTGGACGTGTCGGGCGTCGAGCCGATGGCCCACGCTGCCAGCCTTGAAAACGTCTGGCGGACCGACGACCTCCGACCGGGCCTCGAGCGCCAGGCTGTTCTGGACAACGCGCCCGTGCACGATGGAACCCAGTTCCGGGTGCCCCGGATCGTCTGACCCCGCGCGAATTCCCGGAGACATGCGGCATGGCGGCGGCGTGGAACTCATTGACCGTGCGCGAGAGCCTCGCCCTGATGGAGCAGGGACGCCTCTCGTCGCGCGACCTGGTCGAGTCCCTGCTGGACGCCATCCGGGCGCGCGACCCGGCGATCGGCGGGTACCTGGACGTGGACGCGGACGAGGCGCGCCGCCAGGCCGACGCCGCCGACGCCCGACGCCGCGCCGGCGGGGGCGGCCGTCTGCTGGGCGTGCCGCTGGCCGTCAAGGACGTGCTGCACGTCCGCGGACAACCCTGCCGCTGTGCGTCGCGCATCCTCGATGGCTACCGCGCGCTCTACGACGCGACCGCCGTGGCCCGGCTGCGCGCCGAAGGCGCGCTCTTCCTCGGCCGCACCAACATGGACGAGTTTGCCATGGGCTCGACCACCGAGAACTCGGCGTTCCAGGCCACCCGCAACCCCTGGGACCTCGCGCGCGTGCCGGGCGGATCGAGCGGCGGGTCGGCCGCCGTGGTCGCCGCCGACGAGGCCCTGGCAGCCCTCGGCAGCGACACCGGCGGCTCGGTGCGGCAGCCGGCGGCCTTCTGCGGGTGCGTCGGCCTGAAGCCGACCTACGGCCGCATTTCGCGCTACGGGCTGACGGCTTTCGCGTCGTCGTTCGACCAGGTCGGGCCGATTACCAAGGACGTCGCCGACGCCGCCCTGCTGCTCGGCCTGATGGCCGGCCGCGACCCGCTGGATTCGACCAGCCTGCCGGACCCGGTGCCCGACTACACGGCGGCGCTCGCGGCGCGCGAGTTGCGCGGCCTGACGCTCGGGTTGCCGGCCGAGTATTTTGGCGGCGGCATGCATCCGGACGTCGAGCTACGGGTGCGCGAGGCGGCCGCCGCCTGCGAACGCCTGGGCGCCCGGCTGGTCGAGGTCCGGTTGCCGCGGACGGCGCACGCCGTGGCCGCCTACTACGTCCTGGCCTGCGCCGAGGCGTCCTCCAACCTGGCGCGCTTCGACGGCGTCCGCTTCGGGCGCCGCGCGCCCGGCGCCGACGACCCGATCGCCCTATACCGCGACAGCCGCGCGGCCGGATTCGGCCTCGAGGTCAAACGCCGCATCATCCTGGGGACCTATGTGCTCAGCCGCGGCTATTACGACGCCTATTACCTCCAGGCCCAGAAGGTGCGCACGTTGATCCGCCGCGATTTCGAGGACGCCTTCCGCTCCTGCCAGGCCCTGCTGGCGCCCGTGACCCCGACGGCCGCCTACCGGCGCGGCGAAAAACTGGCCGACCCGCTGCAGATGTATCTCGGCGATATCTTTACCGTCTCGGTCAACCTGGCCGGCATCTGCGCCCTGTCGGTCCCCTGCGGCCTGACGGGCGCCGGCCTGCCGGTCGGCCTGCAGATCATCGGGCCGTCCTGCGGCGAGGCCCTGATTTTGCGGATCGGGCAGGCCTTCGGGCAGACCGACGCGGGGCGCCGCCTAACGCCGCCGCCATCCGCGCCGCCGCCATGAACACCGTCGCCGCCATCGGGTTGGAAGTCCACGTGCAGTTGCAGACGCGCACCAAGATGTTCTGCGGCTGCCGCACGGCCTTCGGCGCCCCGCCCAACACCCAGGTCTGCCCCGTCTGCCTGGGCTATCCCGGCGCCTTGCCGGTGATCAACGCCGAGGCCATCCGCTTGACGGTCATGACCGGGCTGATGCTCGGGTCGCGCATTGCCCGCCGCAGCGCCTTCGACCGCAAAAATTATTTTTATCCCGACATGCCGAAAAACTACCAGATCTCCCAGTTCGCCCGGCCGCTGTGCGTCGGCGGAGAACTGGCGGTAGCCTGCGCGGGCCGGATGCGAGCGGTCCGGCTCACCCGCATCCACCTCGAGGAGGACGTCGGCAAAAACATCCACGACCGCGACACCAGCGCGGTGGACTTCAACCGCGCCGGCGTGCCCCTGATGGAAATCGTCACCGAACCCGACCTGCAAAGCCCGTCCGAGGCCATGGCCTTTCTCCAGGCGCTCCGTCAAATCCTGGTCTACGGCGGCATCAGCGCCGCCAATCTCGAGGACGGCAATTTGCGCTGCGATCTCAACTGCAGCCTGCGGCCGGCGGACCAGGCGGCGCTCGGCACCAAGGTCGAAATCAAAAACATGAACACGTTCAAGGGGGTCGTCCAGGCGCTGACGGCCGAACTCGCCCGCCAGGCCGCGGCGCTCGACGTCGGCGAACCGCTGGTCCAGGAAACGCGCCGCTTCGATCCCGACCGCGGGGTGACCGAATCCATGCGCACCAAGGAGGATGCCCACGATTACCGGTATTTCCCGGATCCCGACTTGGCGCCGGTGGTCCTGGACGAGGCGCGCATTGAGGGCTGGCGCCGCCTGCTGCCCGAGTTGCCGCGCGAGCGCTGCGCGCGCTTGCAACGCGACGGCGGCCTGGCGGCATATGACGCCGCCGTCCTGTCGGCCGACAAGGCGCTCGCCGATTTCTACGAGGCCGTGCTGGCCCGCGGCGCCGCGCCCAAAGCCGCGGCCAACTGGATCATGAACGACGTGCTGGGCCTGCTGGCGTCGACCGAAACCGACCTCGCCAACAGCCGCCTCACCCCCGCGGCGCTGGCCAGCCTGATCGCCATGGTCGAGGCCCAGCGCCTGAACCTGCCCGCCGCCAAGACCGTGCTGGCGGCGCTGTTCGCGGAGGGCGGCGATCCCGACGCGCACGTGCGCCGGCTGGGCCTGGCGCAGATCAGCGACGCCGAGGCCCTGGCGGAATTCGTGCGCCGGGCGATCGCGGAGCACCCCAAGTCCGTGGCCGATTACCGCGCCGGCAAGGCCGCCGCCCTCCAGTTTCTGATAGGGCAGGTCATGCGCCTCAGCCGCGGCCAGGCCAACCCGCAGCGCGTTCGCGACCTGCTGGCGCGCGCCCTGCCGGCGCCGTGAGGGCGGGCGCCATGCGCGTGCCCGCCGATCCCCGCGTCGCGGTCGCATCGTGCCGCCGGTCGGGCCGTGGCTTCGCGCCAATCATGGACCGGGCGATTTGGCATTGTATTGGACCGCGCCGAGCGGTATCGTAGACGTCATGACATTCGCGGACGAGGTCCCGGAGGGCAAACGGCCGAACCCCGGGCGCGGGCGGGCGGTATTCCATGACGGCCAATGACGATTATATCCTCGACATTCTCCGGGATGTCGGCCTGGTCAAGCCCGACCAGATCAAGGACGCGCGCGCGGCGGCCGACGCCCACCAGACGGCCCTCGATGTCCTGATCGCGAAGGAGGTCCTCGCCAAGGTCGACGTCCTCAAAACCGTCGCCATGCAGCTCGGGATGGACGTCATCTCGCTGGCCGACCAGGAGATTTCCCAGGAGGTCATCCAGCAGGTGCCCGTCCAGATCGCGCGCCGCTACAAGGTCATCCCGGTCGTCGAGACCGACGCCGCGCTGACCGTGGCCCTCAGCGACCCGCTGAACATCGAGATTCTCGACAGCCTGCGCTACCTGCTGAAGCGCAATGTCGAGGCGGTCGTGGCCCTGGACGAGGAAATCGCCGGGGCGCTCGACAAATACTACGGGCGCGCCGAGAAGAGCATCGAGGACATTCTGGCGCCCGGCCGCGACACCAATGTCCAAGTCAAGCAGGACGAGAATTCCGACGAGACCGCCGCCAGCGATGTCGACACGCCGATCATCAAACTCGTCAGCCTGATCATCATGGAGGCCTACCGCAGCCGGGCCTCGGACATCCACCTCGAGCCGCTGGAGCACCGCTTCCGCGTGCGCTACCGGATTGACGGCGTGCTGCGCGAGGTCGAAAACCCGCCCAAGCGGCTGCAGGCCGTGATTCTCAGCCGCGTGAAACTGATGGCCGGCATGAAGCTGGCCGAGAAACGCGTGCCCCAGGACGGGCGCATCCAGATTTCGGTGGGCAGCGAGGACCTCGACCTGCGGGTTTCGACCGTGCCCACGACCCACGGCGAAAGCATCGTGATGCGCCTGCTCAGCAAGCAGGGCCTGCTGCTCGGGCTGCCGAAACTCGGGTTTTTTGCCGACGACCAGCAAGTCTTCGAGCGCCTGATTTCGATGCCCGACGGGATCATCCTCCTGACCGGGCCGACCGGCTCCGGCAAGACCACGACGCTCTACGCCTGCCTCAACTACCTCAACCGCCCCGACCGCAAAATCATTACCGTCGAGGAACCGGTCGAGTACCAGCTCGCGGGCATCAACCAGGTGGGAGTCAACGAGGACATCGGCCTGACCTTCGCGGCGGTGCTGCGGGCGATCCTGCGCCAGGCGCCCAATATCATCATGGTCGGCGAGATCCGCGACTTCGAGACCGCCGAGATCGCTGTCAACGCCTCGCTCACCGGCCACCTGGTCTTCAGCACCCTCCACACCAACGATGCCCCGAGCGCCATCCCGCGCCTGCTGAACATCGGGATCAAGCCGTTCCTGCTGGCGTCCTCGATGCGCGCCACGATCGCCCAGCGTCTGGTGCGCGTGATCTGCGAGAAGTGCAAGGAACCCTATGCCATCAGCGACACCGAGCGGCGCCTGATGGGCGACGCCGCGGCCGCCCAGTTCAAGGACGTGCCCCTGTTCCGCGGCAAGGGCTGCCCGGCCTGCAACCAGACCGGCTACCGCGGGCGCAAGGGCATTTATGAAATCTTCGTGATCAACGACGAAGTCACGGACATGATTTACCGGCGCCTGCCGTCCGACGAGCTGCGCAAGCGCGCCCGCGAACTCGGCATGCGCACCCTGCGCGAGGACGGCCTGCGCAAGGTGGCCGCCGGCATTACGACGCTCCAGGAAGTGTTGAGCGCCACGATGGGAGACTGATGCGATGTCCTCGCCGGTCAGCATGAACGATCTGCTGCAACTCGTCGTCCAAGAGGGCGCCTCGGACCTGCACCTCGCCGTCGGGTTGCCGCCGATGCTGCGCATCCACGGCAGCCTGCACCCGCTCGAGGCGGCGACGCTCCAGCCCGACGACACCGAGCGCCTGATGAAGAGCATCACCTCCGACAGCTATCAGCAAAAAGTCCGCGAGATCGGGGGCTGCGACTTCGGGTTCAGCTTCGGCGCCCAGGCGCGCTTCCGGGTGAGCGTCTTCAAACAGAAGGGGCACGTCGGCCTGGTGTTGCGCCAGATCCCGAGCAAGCTGATGAGCCTCGACGAGATCGGCCTGCCGGCCCAGGTCCGCGAACTGCTCTACAAGCCCCGCGGCCTGATCCTGGTGACCGGCCCGACGGGCTCCGGCAAGACGACCACCCTGGCCAGCATGATCGACCTGATCAACGTCGAGCGCGACTGCCACATCGTCACCGTCGAGGACCCGATCGAGTATTTCCACGAGCACAAGCGCGGGATCGTGACTCAGCGCGAAATCGGCGTGGACGTGCCGAACTTCAAGGAGGCGCTGCGGCGCGCTCTGCGCCAGGACCCGGACGTCATTCTCGTGGGCGAAATGCGCGACCTCGAGACCATGGAGGCGGCGATCACGGCGGCCGAAACCGGCCACCTGGTCATGGCGACGCTGCACACCACCGGAGCCGCGCGCACCGTCGACCGCATCGTGGACGCCTTTCCGACCAACCAGCAGGAACAGATT
>CAZEVX010000086.1:6166-12234 GCA_964515705.1 uncultured Verrucomicrobiota bacterium
GTCGCAATTGCTGATCGTGCGCCAGGACCAGCCCGGCCGCGTGGCGGCCTTCGAGATCATGATTTCGACGCCCTCGATCCAGAACTTGATCCGCGACAACAAGACGTTCCGCATCACCTCCGATATCCAGACCGGCGCGAAGTGGGGCATGATTACGCTCGACGCCCACCTGCTGTATCTCTACGAGAAAGGGCTGATCCGCTACGAGGACCTGGTCACCAAGGCGCAGGACCCCGAGTCGATTGTCAATAAGATGCAGGCCGCCGGTCGGAAACGCTAGCAGGCACCCATGGACACGTCCCGACCCAACGATCCGCTGCTGCAACTGCTGCTCGACAGCAAGGTGCTCAAGGCCGACCAGATCGAGGAAGTCCTCGAGGAGCAGAAGCGCACCGGCAACGCCCTGCGCAAGGTGGTCCTCGATCTCCAGCTGGTCACGGAAGAGGACTTGCTGGTCCTGATCGCCAGCCACCTCGGGACCGCGGTCCAGTCGCTGGCCGACCGCGCCATCCCGGACGAGGTTATCAAGGCCATTCCCACCAGCGTCGCCCGCATGTACAACGTCGTGCCGGTCAGCCTTGACGCCAATGGCGTCGTCTTGGCGATCTCCAACCTGATGGCCCCGGAAACGGTGGATGAGATCCGCTTCGTGCTGACGCGCGACATCGCCTTCGTGCTCGCCCGCGAGGAGGACGTCAAGGCCCTGATCGCCAAGCACTATGGCGCGGAGAGCGATTCCATCAACGACATCCTCGCAAAACTCGAGGTGGAGATGGAGGCGGGGACGGTCATCGAGCTGACCGAGGGCAAGGATGACGACACCGGCCTGGAACAGGCTGCCAACGCCACGCCGGTGGTGCGCTTCGTGAACGTCGTGCTCTACGAGGCGGTCCAGTCCAAGGCCTCCGACATCCACTTCGAACCCTTCGAGCACGAGTTCAAGATCCGCTACCGGGTGGACGGCGCGCTCTACGAGATGAGCCCGCCGCCGCGCCGCCTGGCCCTGCCGGTGATCTCCCGCATCAAGGTCATGTCTAACCTGAACATCGCCGAGCGGCGCGTCCCCCAGGACGGGCGCCTGCAGATGACGATGCTTGGGCGCCAGATCGACTTCCGTGTCTCCACCCTGCCGACCCAGTTCGGGGAAAGCGTCGTGCTCCGCATCCTTGACCGGTCAACGGTCTCGCTGGACCTCGAAAACCTGGGGATGCCGACCGACGTCTACGAGGCCTTCGGACAGGACATCCAGAAGCCCAACGGCATCCTGATCGTCACCGGGCCGACGGGGTCCGGCAAGACCACGACGCTCTACTCGGCGCTGCGCCGCATCAACGTGGTCGAGTCCAAGTTGCTGACGGTCGAAGACCCGGTCGAGTACGACATCGAGGGCATTGTCCAGGTCCAGGCCAACGAGGCGATCGGCGTCACGTTCGAACGCTGCCTGCGCGCCTTCCTGCGCCAGGACCCCGACATCATCATGGTGGGGGAAATCCGCGACCTGGAAACGGCCGAGATCGCCGTGCGCGCCTCGCTCACCGGGCACCTCGTGCTCAGCACCCTCCACACCAACGACGCCGCCGGGGCGGTCACGCGCTTGATCGACATGAACGTCGAGCCGTTCCTGATCTCCTCGACGCTCGAGGCGGTCCTCGCCCAGCGCCTCGTGCGCACCATTTGCCGCACGTGCCGGACGCCCGCGGCGCCGGACCCGGCGCTGCTCGCGCGCCTGAACCTCTCCCCGGAAGCGGTCCAGGGGAAGCAGTTCTTCTTCGGCAAGGGCTGCCCGGAGTGCCACGACACCGGCTACCGCGGCCGCAAGGCGCTGGTGGAATACCTCACGGTCAGCGACCCGATCCGGGAACTCATCAACGAGCGCAAGCCGACGCTCGTCCTGCTCAACAAGGCCGTTGAACAGGGGGTGGGTGTGCTCCAGGAAGACGGCATCCTCAATGGGCTCGACGGCTATACGACGGCCGAGGAAGTGTTGCGCTACACCTGACCGGCGTCAGATGTGCCGGCTGTCGTCGGCGTCTTTGGTGGCGTAGCCGGTATCCTGGCGCCGCACATTGACCGCGTGTTTCCGGCAGTACGTCTCGAAAATATCGGCGGCGCTCATGTCGAGCACCTGGGCCAGCGACACCAGGAAATGAAAGAGGTCCGCGACCTCGACGCGGGCGTTCTGCAGGTCGCAGGTCTGGTACTTGGCCCACCACTTCCAGGGGACGCTGTCGGTCAGTTCCGCGATTTCCTGCGACATGGCCCGGCAGTAGTTGAGGATCCAGACGGGCTTGTCGGCCGCCGGGATGGCGCAGGTGTCAACCCCGATGCGCCGGTTCAAGTCCCCCTGCATCCGAAAGATTTCTTCGAGCCGGTCCGCTGGCGCCATAGCCGTTCCTTTCCGTGCCGCTCCGGCGGGCCACGCCCGCCCATCCGCCAATCGTCACTCTACGCCTCCGGCCGCGCCCCGGCAAGCCCGAAGCGCCGGCAAGCGGCGGCCGCACTTCGGGCGTGCAACGGTCGGCCATGCCCGCTATGCTGCCAGGGTGGTTGCCGGCCTGGGGCGCGGCGACCGCGAGCGGGGTCCTAAGGGGGTGCCGATGCAGGCGATCATCGTGTCCGTCGGGGACGAGCTGACGCTCGGGCAGACGGTGGATACCAACGCGGTGTGGCTGAGCGCGCGCCTGGCGGAGTCCGGGGTCCTGACGCGTGCGCGCCTGACGCTGCCGGACAGCCGCGCGGCGATCGCGCGGGCGCTGCGGCAGGCGGCGGGCAAGGCGGACTGGGTGGTGGTGACCGGCGGGCTGGGGCCGACACGCGACGATCTTACGCGCGAGGGGCTGGCCGCGGCGCTCGGCGTGGGCCTGGAGTTTAGGCCCGACGCCCTGGCGCGGATTGGCGCGTATTTCCGGCTGCACGGCCGCCCGATGCCCGCCAGCAACCGCCGGCAGGCTCGCGCGCCGCGCGGAAGCCGGCTTCTGGATAACCCCTGCGGCACCGCCCCCGGTCTCGAGGCGCGGCTTGGACGCGCGGTCATCCTGGTGTTTCCAGGCGTACCGGCCGAAATGCAGGCCATGGCCGAACGCTACCTGTTGCCGCGTCTGGCCCGCCGCGCGCGGCGCGCGATCATGACCCGCACCCTGCATACCATCGGTCTCGGCGAATCGCGGGTCGGAGAGGCGCTCGGCCCGCTCATGCGCCGGACCCGCAATCCGACCGTTGGGACAACGGTCGCCCATGGGATTGTCTCCGTGCGCCTGCGCAGCGCGGCTGCCACCCGCCGGGCGGCGGCCGCGGCGCTCAATCGCACGGTCGCCGCCGTGCGCCGGCGCCTGGGTCCGGCGGTCTTCGGATCCGGCGACCAGACCCTAGCGGGCGCGGTCGGCGCGCGCCTGCGCGCCCGGCGGGAAACGGTGGCGACGGCCGAGAGTTGCACGGCCGGCCTGCTGGCCGCGATGCTGACCGAGACGCCGGGATCGAGCGCCTGGTTCCGCGGCGGCTGGGTGGTGTACGCGGATGCCATGAAAACCGCGCTGCTCGGCGTGCCGGCGCGCTTGATCGCGCGCCGCGGCGCCGTCAGCGAGCCCGTCGCCCGCCGCATGGCTCGGGCCGCCCGGCGCCGGGCGGGGGCGGACTATGCCCTGGCGCTGACGGGGATCGCGGGGCCCGGCGGACAGACGCCGGACAAGCCCGTCGGGACCGTCTGGATCGCGCTGGCCGGCGCGCGCGCGGCCCCCGGCGGGGTGCGCTGCGAGCGCTTCCGGTTTTCCGGCGACCGCGCGATGGTGCGGCAGCGCGCGGCCCTGGCGGCGCTGGACATGCTGCGAATGGACCTGCGGGCGCGCGCCGCGCCCGCGACCGCAACCGAGAGGAGCGCCCGATGAAGCTCGCGATCCTGCTAGCCGGACTGGCCCTGGTGCTGGCCGCCCACGCGGATGTCACGATCGTGCAGACGGTCGAACCGGGCGACGGCCAGTCCGAAGACGCGCCCTTCACCCTGACCATCCGCATCAAGGGCCGCCAAGGGCGCGTGGATGTCGAGAAACGCTCGATGACGTTGCTTATGGACCTGGAAGGCGACCGCCTGCGGCTGGTGGATCATGGCGCCCAGCGGGTCATGCAGATGCCGCTGGCGTTCCTCAACTCCCTGGCCGCCGCGGCGGCGCTCCGGCCGTCGGCGGCCGCCGCGCCGGCGCCGTTGCGGAAGACCGGCCGCACCCGCGCGATCCGCGGGTATGCCTGCCAGGAATACGGGGGTGTCTGGAACGGCACGACGACGACCTGCTGGATGGCGGAAGCGCCCGAGGCCGCCGAACTGGAGCCGTTTCGGAAGACCCTGGCAACGGCCATACGAAGCGCCGGCGCGGGCGACTGGATATCGGCGAGCGGCTTGCTGGTCGAGGCCGAATCCCGGCAGACGCTGCGCGGCGTTTCCGTGCGCACCCGGTTGGCGCTGCAGCGCCTCTCCGGGGCGCCGCTGGCGGATGCCGTGTTCGCGGTGCCGGAGGGGTACACGGTCACGGCGTTGCCGGCGGGCCAGGGGTTGTGAGGGGCGGCCGTGGCGCGGGCGCATGGCCCGGTTGGACGCCCGCCGTCTGGCGGCGCCGCACCGTGATCCACGCCCCGGCCAGGACCCCCGTCCAGAGCAACGCCCAGAGAAGCCACCCCGCGCCGCGATACCAGGACAGGCCGATCGGCGCTTGCCAGCGGGCGAATGGGAACAGGAGATAGGCGGTGGCATAGCGATGGGCAGGAACATCCAGCAGAACATGCGCCACGCTGCCGAACGCCACCCGCCAGTTGAGGGGCGCCGCCAGCAGGACGATCAGGAGTTGCAACAGCAGGCTGTGGGCCAGCGGATACAGCCGGACGCCGCTCATGCGCCCGCCCAAGGCGATGAGATCCGGCAATATCCCGATGCCGGCGGCCACCCAGAGGCGGGTCGGGCGGCGCTCCCCCAGCGCGCGCGCCAGCAGCGCGGCGCTGGCGCCGTGAAAGATCGCGTCCATGGCTACCTCGCGGGCGCGCGCGGCGCGGCAAGCCCGCCGGCCGGCACGCTCCGCACGATAACCGGATCGCGACGCTCGGGCAAGCGCGATCGTCGCGGCGGCGAACGCCGGCGCGGTTGACGGTCGCCCCAGGAGACCCTCGCCATGCATCTTGGAAACACGCTGACGGCGCCGCCGGGCCGTTCGCTGGCCCTGTCCGATTGGGACCCGGGCGCCACGCCCCGCGTGGACGGCAAGCCGGACGCCGCCCGGCGCCTAGCCGACAATCTCGAGGCGCTGGCGCGCTTGCAGTACCGGCTGTATGCCGAGAACCGGCGGTCGCTGTTGGTCGTGCTGCAGGCCATGGACACCGGCGGCAAGGACGGGGTGATCCGCCACGTCATGACGGGGCTCAACCCGCAAGGCTGCCGGGTGACGCCCTTCACGGAACCCACGCGCGCGGAACTGGCGCACGATTATCTCTGGCGCGTGCACCAGGCGGTCCCGCCGCGGGGAGAGATCGGGGTCTTCAACCGCTCGCATTACGAGGACGTGCTAGTCGTGCGCGTGCGCGGGCTGGTTCCCGCCGCCGTCTGGCGGCAGCGCTACGAGCAGATCAACGCCTTCGAGCGCCACCTGGACGCCAACGGGGTGGCGATCGTCAAGTGTTTCCTGCACATCAGCAAGGCGGAGCAGAAGCGCCGGCTCGACGCGCGGCGGCGCGATCCGGAAAAACGCTGGAAACTGGCGCCCGGCGATGCGGCCGACCGCCGCCGCTGGGAGGACTACCAGCAGGCTTACGAGACGGCTCTGTCGCGCTGCAGCACGCCGTGGGCCCCCTGGTTCATCGTGCCGGCCGACCACAAGTGGTATCGTAATTTCGCCGTCTCGCAGCTTCTGCGGGAACGGCTCGAGGCCCTGCGCATCCGTTTCCCCAAGGCCGCGCCCGGGGCGGGCTGCTAGTGTGGTGCGTCTAACGCTTCTTGACATTCGGCGCTGCCCGGAGGTCGGCGCCCACCTTCGAAAATGGCGGTTGCTCGCTGTTTTCGGTGGCCAAGCCAGGGTGTCAAACACATCCGGTAA
>CAZEVX010000087.1:0-11963 GCA_964515705.1 uncultured Verrucomicrobiota bacterium
CGCCGGAATCCAGTTCCTGGGCGGCGCTGCCCGGTCCCGGCTGGTATGCGCCGGAACACGCTGGCGTTCTGGAAGGGCTCGCGCAGGTCAAGGCGAAGCCCGTGTTCGCGCCCGTGATCACGAGCGTCGAAGCGGGCCCGTACGTGGATATTCCGCGGCGCTTCTACGAGGTCAAGGTGGGGCTCTACAACCCGGGCGGCGCGCCCGGCGCCCTCGCGATCCAGGCGCTGGACATCACCCCGGCCGGCCAAACCCGGAGCGCGCGCCTCGAGCAGGCGCTGGGGCCCGGCGTGCGGGCCACGGCGACGATTCCGGTGGACATCGAGGACTTCATGGCGGCGCGCGAAACCCGGGTGCTCGCCGCGCTCACCGACCGGCTGGGCGCCTGGGAATGGCCTGCGCGGGCGGACCGGAGCCGGGCGGCCAGGCCGCTGCGCGCGGCCATGGACCGCTCCTACTACACCGACGAGCCAACCGCCCACCTGGTCTACGGGACCAGCCTGCCCCGCGCCGCGCTCGAGGGCCTGCGCCTGCGCGTGCAGGTGCGGGCGCCGGGCGCCGGCGCGGTCACCGGTGGCATGGCCGCCGCGGAAGGGCGGGTGGCGCTGCCGCTCGCGGGGCTGCCGCCGGGGACCTATGACGTGGAGGCCGGCCTGCTGGGTCCCGACGGATCGGCGTTCGAGCACATCCGGGAGACCTGCCGGCTCATCAAGCGCGACCCGGCGCCGGCCGGCAACGAGGTCAAGACCGACCGCTGGAACCACTGCCTGCTCGTCAACGGCAAACCCTTTTTTTCGCTGGGCTACTGCGGCGCGGGCCCGGAGTCCTTCGGCATGCTCGCCGGCATGGGCTTCAACACCGTGCTCCGCTGGAATCGGCTGGAGTTGCCGGACCTCGCCGCGTACCTGGACGCGGCGAACCGGCACGGGCTGTTCGTCGTGGACCCGCCCGACTATTCCATCACGCCTCCGCGCGCCGTGTATGAGCCGACCTACGCCGAGAAGATGCGCGAGGGCATCCGGGACAAGCTGCCCGCCTACCTGGCGACGGTCAAAGCGCATCCCGCCCTGCTCGCGTACTACGGGCCGGACGAACCCGGCCTGGAGGTCCACAAGGTGGCCTGCCATGCGATGGCCGCGGCGCTCAATGCCGGCGACGGGCGCCACCCGAACCTGCAACTGTTCTGCCACTATTTCCCCACCGCCGCCGACTGGCTCGATTTCTGGGACGTGGGCGCCCTGGACATCTACCGCTACGACAGCCCCTCCTACCTGTCGGAAGCGGTGTTGGGAAAAGCCACGACGGATGTCCTGCAGAAGCCCTACTGGCTGGTGCCGATGGGCGAGTCCTGCTCGGGCAGTTTGTCCATCCTGCCGCCGCGCCAGCAGCGCTCTCAGACCTACCTGAGCCTGATCCACGGCGCGTGTGGCATCACCTACTTCATCTGGCCGGTGAGCCACGTGGACACCTACGCGATGTTCAAGACCCTGGCCGCGGAAATCCACCGCATGGCGCCCGCTTTGCTGACCCGCGGCCCGCCGCAGACGGTCCGCGTGGAACCGGCCGGCGCCCGCAACCCGCTGCAGGTGCGGCTGAAAGCCTGGCCGGAGGGCGGCCAGATTCTGCTGGCGGCCAATATCGCCGAGGCGCCGGTCGCCGTCCGCTACGCCGTCTCGTCCCTGACCCCCGCGTCCACGGTCTCGAATCTGTTCGGCGCGGAGACCTGGCCCGTGACGGATGGCGGCTTTTCGGATCGCCTCGAGGCGCTGGGCACCCGCGTGTACCGGCTCGCCGGGACGGCGTCCCCCGAGCCCGTCGCGATCACGCTCGCGCTCGCGCCGGAGCCCGCGCCGGCCGCCGCGCCACCGGCGGCCCGGGGCCCGGCTGCCCGGTCGAAAAACATCCTGCCGAACTCGAGTTTCGAGCACGCCACGCTGCCCGGCATGCCGGACATGTGGCTGTTCATGCCGTGGCGTTCCTATACCGAGGACACACTGGTCGGCAAGCCGGACGCCCTGGTTGCCCTGGACGAGGCGGATCCCTTCGACGGGCGGGTGTCCGTCCGCCTGCGGGGCATCGAGCTGGTCTTGACCCGGCCGAGCACTCCTTGGAAGTGGGCCCAGATGGTGCCGATGAAGCCCGAGACGAATTACGTGTTCTCCATCCACATGAAGGCCGACCGGGACGACGTCGAGGTCTCGATATGGCGGGGCCGCACGGAGCCAACCCGCGTGCGCGTCGGCCGGCAATGGGGCCGGTACGCGTGCGTCGGCGGAAATAAGGGCGGGCTGCAGATGCGCATAACGACCGGCGCCGGGACGGCGCAGCCGGGGCAGGCGGTCACGGTCTGGCTCGATGCGGCCCAACTGGAACCGGGCACCGAGCCGACTCCCTACGTGCGCGACGCGTGGGCGCCGGAATAGACCGGCTGGGCCCGAGAATCCGCGTCCCGCGCGCGACCTGTTGGACGCGGGTGGAACACGGTGCCCGTGTCGCCCCGGCACGGGGGATGGCAGGAGGTCTGGCATGAAACGACCCAACCGGAATGACCGCGTGCCCGGCGCCTATCCCTCGCTGGGCGACCTGTGGGACTGCGCGCTCGAGGTCGGCGTCGAGATGGGCTATCGCAACGCGGAGTCCGTCTGGAGCGTCTGCCGGCGGCACCGCGCCCGCTACGCCCGGCTGAGCCCGATCGGGAAGCGCCGGTTCGACAGAACCCGGCTCACCGTGCCCTTCGGCGATTGCCGGATGTACGCGGGCCGGCGCGGCGACCGCATCCGCGGGCTGCTGGCCGGCATCGACGCCACCCCCGACATGGCGCTGCGCATCAACGAGTTGGTTCTGCAGGGCTGGCCGATTGACCTGCTGTTCGCCCACCACGGCGGCTCGGAGGAAATGATCCATACGAGCGACGACTACCTCGTTCCGGACGCCCGGAGTCTCGCGCGCGCCTACGGCCTGCCTGTCGCGGCCTTGCGGCCCGTCGAGTCGGAAGCCCGCCGGCGGATGCGCGAGATGAATCCCGACTACGGGGGCGAGGCCTCGACCGGCTGGCGCTCGCGCTACATGCGGGTTTCGGGCACAGCCGAGATGTGCCGCCAGATCGGCGTGGCGCAGGTCAACGTGCATACCCCCTGCGATGCGATCGGATGGCGGGCCGTCTGGGAGGTGCTCCGGGAAGCTCGCCCGGCGACGTGCGGCGAGGCCATCGAAGCCCTGTCCCGCATCCCGGAATACCGGCGCTATCGGCAGCAGCACCAGCTCCGAATCCGGATGGCGGTGGGCGCCGCAACGAACCCGCTGGGCCGCTGGTGGAATGCGATGTGCGCGGCGACGCTGAACCTGACGGAAGCGTCCATCCGGGCCTTGAAGACGGCCGGGTTTCAGACACTGGTGGGCGGGTTCACGGAATGCCCCGCGGCCGCGCCGATCGGGCTGAACGTCATCAGCCTGCCCCACGATCCCTCCGACGCGCTCGGCATCAACGGGATGCTCGACCGGTTCGCGGCGCGCTGGCCGGCGCTCGAGATGCTGGGATTCGGGACGTTCCTGAGGGTCGAGCGACCGCGGCCCGGCGCGTGGACAAGCGCCGTGGGATGAGGGCGCCGCCGGTCGGCGCCCGTTCGGGAGGTGTCCGCCATGGGTGAACCTACATGGGAAACCGACGGCCCGCGCGACCCATACCCCGTGGTCCGCGTGGAAGGCGCGCCCCGCGAACGGGGACGCCAGCTGGGCGAGCGGGCGCGCGAACGCGTCGATCGGCTGGCCGCCTTCTGCTTTGGCCGCACGACGCGGCGCCGGATCGGGGGCGCCGAGTACGACGTCATTGAACTCGCCGAGCGCCTGCTGCCGGGCGTCGAGCGCTTCAGCCCCGACTTGGTCGAGGAGTGCCGCGGCGTGGCCGGCGGGGCCGGCCGCGATGTCCGCGAACTGTTGGCCATGCAATACATGGTCGAATACGGGGTGCTGTCCGCGCTCCCGCCCGCGGCCTGTTCCACGGTCCTTTCGGTCGGTCGGGCGCCGGCACACAGCCTGCTGGGGTGGAACGACGACATGCCGCTCGAATTGGCGCATACGGCGGTCATGCTGCGCACGGAACCCGACCGCGGACCGGCGGTCACGGGCCTGTGTTTTGCCGGCGCGATCGGCGAATGCGGGGCCACGCGCGATCTCTGCATCGCGTGCAATGCCTTGTACGGGCCGGTCGTGGCGGACGGCGTGCCGTACCTGTTCATCCAGCGGCGCGCCCTTCAACAGCCGTCGTTGCCGGACGCGCTGGCGGTCATCCGCTCCGCCCGGCGCACGTGCTGCATGGCCTACACGGTGATGAGCCGCGACGGCCGCTACCGCTGCCTTGAAACCACCCCGGACGCTGTCCGGATCGTGGCCGCCGGCGAGCCGGTCTTCGCGCGCACGAACCATTACCTCTCGGACTTGGGCGCGATGGTCGCGGGGATGCCGGATCCTGGGTCGCTGCGCCGACAGGCAGGCCTGACGCGTGTCCTGCAGGACGACTCGGGAGCGCTGCGCTGGGATCGGATGGCCGCCGCGCTCGGCGATCACGCCGACGGCGTGTGCCGGCACGGCCGGGACGCCACGGTCTCCGGCATGCTCTGCGACTTGACGGCCGGCCGCCTGGCCTTGAGTTCCGGCCCAACCTGCCTGGGCCGGTTCCGGGAGTTCGACCTGTAAGTGGATCGGGCGGGGCGGCTGCGCCCCGACCGGCTTGCGGAGCCGCTCCATGCATGGTCGTCGCCGCAGGAATCCTGCCGACCCGCGCCTGGTTGTGCGGTTTGTCATGGCCAATACGCCCGTGGACCTGGCCAACGACGCCCCGGATTCGGCGGCTGGCAGAGCGGCCGGCGCGGCGGCGGACTGGCAACCGCTGCCACTGCCGGGCGGGGTGGGGGTTCGCTGGGCCAAGCAAACCCTGGAGGCGCGCTGGGCGCGTCCGATCGAGATTCGGGGCCTGACGTTCGTGTTTTTCGTGTTCCGCCGGCCGGACGTGCAGGTCCCGGACCTCGAGGACGTGTCCTTGTGCCGCTGGGATGCGGCGCGCCGGCGCTGGGTCCCGCTGCGCGCGGAACTCCGGTATGACGACTCGCGGCGCCGCTGCCTGGCCGACTGCCTCGAGGCCGGCACGGTGTCGCTGGAAGCCCGGTTCCCGTCGGTCGTGTCCGCCGCCTTGCTCCGCGTTCGGGTGAACGATCCCCCCCGCCAGTGCGTGCTCCATGATCTGCGGGCCCATGACCGGATGCCGCCGGCGCCGGCCGGGCCGCCGGCGCCCGCCGGGCTGGGCCGGTATGACCGCGACCGGCGCGACTATGACGCCTTTGTGGCCCGGGCATTCCCGCCGCTGGCGGAGGCCATCGAGCGCGCGCCCGCCGAAGCTGTCGAACGCTTGTTTCGCGAGCGCCTGAAATCGTTCCACGGCCGGGCGCTCCTGGGCGTGAAGGGCGAGCCGGTGGAAACCGGCGTGGATTGGGAACACACGGTCCTGGAAGAATACGCCAAGGGCGCCGGGTCAAAGGCCGGCATGTCCCTGGTCGTGGCCTTCCGCACGGGCGATCCGCCGCGCCCGGTCGGCGAGCCTGCCCGCCGCGGACTCTGGAGCGGCTGGCTGCCGGCCGTGACGACCGTCTCCCGGGACCGGGGCGTCGTGTATCGGCTGGATACCTTCGTGCAGCCCGGGCCGACGCCCGATCGCCGGGCGATGACCCGCATCCGCTGCGTGGCCGTCAACCGGTCGGCCCGTCCGCGTCCCGCGGCCCTGACGGTCGTGATCGCCGCCCTGTCCAAGCTGCACGCCCGCACGTGGCGCCTGGAACCGCTGGACGCGCGGCGCCGCGGCGCGTGCCTCTGGGATGCCGCCGGGCGCCCCGTGCTCCGTCTCCCCGCCGGCGGCCGGTTCCGGGCGGGTCTGGAACACACGGTGCGCTACCGTTGGCGGCTCCGGCCAGGGGCGCGGCGCACCCTCGAGTTTGCCGTTCCGCGCCTACCGGCGGCCGGCTCGCCGGGCGCGCCGGAGCGGCCCGGCGCGTGGGAGCGGGCGGCCCGGTCGTTCCGGGCGTATTGGCGCGATACCCTCGCGGGCGGCGCGGTCATCCGCACGCCGGATGCCCGCCTGAACGCGCTCTGGAAGGCCTTGCTGACCCAGTGCCTGATCTCCGCCGAGGGCGACCGCCTGCCGTACGGCGCGTTTCCGTCCCATTATGACGGCAGCGTGTTCGGCATCGAGGAAGGCTGGAGCTTTCAGGCCTTGGCCATGGCCGGGTTCGGGCGTGACGCCCGGCGGTATTTTACCGGGACCTACCTGACCGACTCGCACCTGGCCAAGTCCAATTATCACCACCAGTACCGTGCGGGCTATGCGCTGCTCTATGCGCACTCGCTGTTCCGCCTGTCACAGGACGTGTCCTGGCTCCG
Source organism: uncultured Verrucomicrobiota bacterium (assembly GCA_964515705.1). Taxonomy (GTDB): domain Bacteria; phylum Verrucomicrobiota; class Kiritimatiellia; order JAAZAB01; family JAAZAB01; genus CAZEVX01. The sequence goes on from CAZEVX010000087.1 coordinate 6,427, forward strand.
GGCGCAGGTCGAGCGGCTGCGGGTCGAGGCCGATTGGATCTGCGACGCCCGGCGCCGGACGATGCAGGCGCCGGGCGGTGTCCGTCCGCTGCACTGGGGCCTGCTGCCGCATCATTATTACGGCGGCGATGTGCACAAGCCGGCCTACTCGCTCCATCCCAACGCCGTTTGCTGGCGCGGGTTAAGGGACTTCGGGCTGATGGCTCAAGCGCTTGGGCGGCCGGATGCCGCGCGCTATCTCGACGAGGCCGCCGCCTATAAGCGTCGTATCGGGGAGGTCATCGAGCAGACCATCCGGCGCGGGGCCTCCGAAACATTCCTCTCGATGAAACTCTATTGGACCAAGTCGTATCCTTACAACCCCGTCTTCTGGCCGCTGTTCCTGTCCATGACCCTCGAAACCGGCGTGCTGGACCCGGCCGGGCGCGACGCCCAGGGCCTGTGCGCCTGGCTGCGCCGGCACCGCGGCACCGTGGCCGGCGTGCCGGTCCTCTACCCGATGCGGCTGGACCCCGTCTATGGACTGGGCCTGGCCTGGTCCGCCCTGCGCGCCGGCCGGCTCGACGATTACCTCAAAACCGTCGCGGCCTATCGTACGTTCCTGACCGACCCGCACTTTCACACGGCGCCCGAGTCCGGCGACCTGTGCCTGCGCGATGCGGATGCCGACTGGGAAATCCGCTCGGAAGACAATCCCTGGCGCCAGTGGATGAATCCATCCTCTCCGCTGACCTCCGGCGCCGCGGTCCTGTTCCTCCTGGTCCGCCACATGCTGGCCCTCGAGGGTCGCGATGCGGAAGGCCGGCTCAACGGGCGCCTCCTCGTCATGCCTGCCTGTCCGCGCTCCTGGTATCGGCCCGGCGCCATGGTGCGCGCCGCCCGGCTGGCCACCGAATACGGCGAGCTGGGGTTCGCGTGGTCGGCCAGCCGGAGCGCCCGGGGTCCCTATCGCTGCCGGATCGAGCCTGTGCCCGCCGGCGGCTGCACCGCGATCGGACTGCGCATCCGCCCGCTCGCGGACGCCCGCGCCGTGCGCCTGACGGTGAACGGCCGCGTGCGCGAAGCGCGCCCGGACGCCCTCGGCACGCTGTGGCTGCCCGCCGATGGCCCGGTGCTCGACCTGCGTGTGGCGCGCCTGGGGCCGGCCTGACCGATGGCCCCGTGCTCCCAGGAGCCACTTTACAGGGCGGCTCGAAAGCGGCATCATCCCCGCGAATCGCCGTGCTCGCCGAAGCGGCGGACGCGCCTCCCTCGGCGACGGATGGTCGTGGGTTAGGGAGGGGCTGGCGTGGCGAATTCTCCGAGCGAGCCGCTGCGGCATCCGGAAGGGACTGCCCGTCATCCGGTCCAACCGCGGCGCGACGCCGGACACGGGAGAAAGGACTGGGCTCATGGCACTCAGCTTTTTCAACGCCACCGCGCGGATCGGACACCGGCCGTCGCTCGCCAACAGGGCGCCGATGGATTGCAGCGTGACAGGGCTGCTGGCGGATATGGACCATTTCGGAGTCGACCAGGCGCTGGTCTCGCATGCCGCGGCCGATTACTGCGCCGCGTTCGGAAACCGGCTGCTCCTGGAGTCGCTCGCCGGACACCCGCGCCTCATCCCCTGCTGGGTGGCGACCCCGTTTGTGGACCGCGAGCCGGGCGGCGCCGCGCGCTGGGTCGCGTCGCTGGAGACCAGCGGCGTCCGAGCCGTCCGCCTCAACCCGTTCTCCGACGGCATGGAAAAATACGCCCTGCGTGAGATTCTCGGCGGGCCGCTGCTGAACGCCTTGCAGGAGCGGGCGGTGCCCGTGCTCTGCAAGCTCGATTACGATCTCGTGGACGAGCTCTGCCGCGCGCATCCCGGCCTGGTCGTCGTCAACACCCTCCAGGCGCGCGGCGTCCGGATCGTGCCGCTCCTGCGGCGACACCCGCGCCTGCTCCTGGAGACCAGCCGGCTCTGCCACCATAATGACCTCGAGTCCATCGCGCGCGAGGCCGGGGCCGGCCGGCTCGCGTTCGGCTTGTCGTGGGGCGATTGGATCAGCCCCGGCGCCGCCCTGACCCTGGTCTCCGCCGCCGCGCTGCCCGAGACCGACCGGGCCCGCATCGCCGGCGGCACGCTCCGCGCCCTGCTCCGGATGCCCGAGCCGCCCGCGCGCCCGGACCACCCGCGGGGCGATCCGTTCGTGGACGCGCTCCGCAACGGCCGGCCGATCCCGGGGGAACTCGTGATCGACGCCCACGCGCACACGTTCGGACCCGAGATGGGCAGCGTGCTGGAGCGGCCCGATGCCGCCGGCCAGGTGGATCAGATGGACCGGCTCGGCATCCGCTGGGCCTGCGTGGCGCCCAATGCCTCGATGTGCGGCGGCGAAACGGAAGCCGCCAACGCCGTGAATGCGGCGGCGGTGACCGCCTACCCGGGCCGACTGATCGGCTTCACCCGCGTGGACCCCGGGCGGCCGGACACCGTCCTCCCGCTCCTGCGCGGCCAGTTCGAGCAATTTGGTATCCGCCACGTCAAGCTGCACCCCTCCTTTAACGCCTATCCGGTGACCGGGCCGCGGTACGAGCCGGCCTTCGAGTTCGCCCGCGACCACGGGGCCGTCGTCCTCTCGCATTCCGACGACGATCCCTTCAGCACCCCGGCTCTGTTCGAGGCCGTGGCCGCGAAGTACCCGGACATCCCGATCATCATCGGGCACGGCGGCAACGGGTGCCCGCGGCACCAGGCCACGATCGAGGTCATGCGCCGCCATGCGAATGTCTATGCCGACACCTCCGGCTGGGGGCTCACCGCGCCGGGCATCCTGGAAACGATGGTCGCCGAGCTCGGGGCCGACCGGATCCTGTTCGGCACCGACTGCCCGGCGCTCTCCGCCGCGCACCAGATCGGCGCCGCCGTGTATGCGCGGATTTCCCTCGGCGACAAGCGCCGTATCATGGGCCTGAATGCCGCGCGCCTGTTCCGGATTCCCGGCGGGCCGGCGTGACGCGCGGCAGCGCGCGATGGCGGCATCGTCGCGCTCCCGATGGCGATGGGACCCCCGCGCCGCGGCAGGGCATGGCCCCGGCGGGTGCCACCGTGATTGCACGCGCGGCTGGGGTCCTTGATGGGGCTTGCCCCACCGCGGGCATTCCGCTATACGCATAGCGGCTGTGCAGGGAACAGTGGGAAAGGACGCAACGGAGGACCATGTTATGGCAGGCACGTTCCGGTTTTCATTCGGGCCCTGGAACATCCACGAGGGCGCCGACCCGTTCGGGCCGGCGGTCCGCAAGTCGCTGGCGTTCCGCCGGAAACTGGCGCTCTACAAGACCCTCGGGTTCGAGGGGGTCCAGTTCCACGACGACGACGCCGTGCCGGACCTCAACCGGCTGTCGCCCGCCGCGATCGTCCGGCAGGCCCGCGCCGTGAAACGGCTGCTCGACGCCCACGGCTTGAAGGCCGAGTTCGTGGCGCCGCGCCTCTGGGAGGACCCGCGCACCGTGGACGGCGGGTACACGGCCAACGATCCCGCCTGCCGCGCCTACGCCCTCGAGCGCAGCCGGCGTTGCCTCGATATCGCCGACGCCCTCGGCACCGACCTGATCGTGCTCTGGCTGGCGCGCGAGGGAACCTACATCCGCGAGGCCAAGGACAGCAAGGTGGCCGTGGACCGCATCCTCGACGCCATCAACGCCATGCTGGACTACAACCCGCGCGCGCGCATCGCCATCGAGCCCAAGCCCAACGAGCCGATGGACCACGCCTACCTGCCCACCACCGGCCACGCCATCGCGCTCGGATTCCGCAGCCGCGACCCCAACCGCGTCGGCGTCAACATCGAGAGCGCCCACGCCATCCTGGCCGGGCTCGATCCCTCGGACGAAATGGGCTTCGCCCTGTCGTTCGGCAAGCTGTGGACGGTGCACCTCAACGACCAGAATGGCCTCAAGTTCGACCAGGACAAGACCTTCGGGTCCGTCGACCTGCGCCGCGCCTTCAACCAGGTGCGCATCCTCGACGCCCACGGCTACGGGCGCCAGGGCGAGTTCGTCGGCCTGGACGTCAAGGCCATGCGCTCGCAGAAGGACGGCGCGGCCACCCGCCACCTGAGCAACAGCCGCGCGATCTTTCTCAAGCTGCTGGCGGTCTCCCGCTCCCTCGGCGAGGCCAAGCTCAAGGCCATGATCGCCGCCCGCGATTACGAGGCGCTTGACCTGGCCATCGTCTCGCGGCTGATGGGGGAGTGAACGGACAGTCGCCGCTTGCGTTCCGGCGGCAATTTCGCTATACATGACCGGTTTCAAGGAGATTCACCATGACGCAGCATACCAGCCTCAAGTCGGTCACCAAGATCATCACCAAGCGCAACGTGCTCAAGCGCTTCGAGCGGATCGATCTCCTGCGCGCCCGCGGCCAGTGGAAAGAGGGTGACCGCGGCCATGGACTGCTCAAGACCAAGCCCCAGGTCTGACGCCCGTCCCCGTCTCCACAAGGTCCTGGCGGCCGCCGGGTTCGGCTCGCGCCGGGCCTGCGAAGGGCTGATCGCCGACGGCCGCGTCGCCGTGGACGGCGCCGTCATCCGCGAACAGGGTCTGCGGGTGGACCCCGCCCGGCAGGACATCCGCGTGGACGGCCGCCGCGCGGCCGCCCAGGCGCCGGTTTACCTCCTGCTCAACAAACCGCGCGACGTGCTCTGCACCGCCCGCGATCCGCGCGGGCGCCGGACGGTCTTCGCCCTGCTGCCGTCGCTGGAGCAGCGGGTCTTCACCGTCGGCCGACTGGACCGCTACAGCGAAGGGCTGCTGGTGATCACCAACGACGGCGCCCTGGCCCAGACCCTGGCCCACCCGCGCCACGGGATCGAGAAACGCTATCGCGTCTGGACGCCCGCGCCGTTGTCCGCGGCGCAGCAGGCGCGTCTACTGGCCGGCGTGCCGTCCGAGGGCGAGCGCCTGCGCCTGCGCGGCCTGGCCCCGGTGCCCGCGGCCGGCGCGGACGGCCGCGGCTGCTGCGAGGTGCGGCTGGCCGAAGGCCGCAACCGCCATATCCGCCGGATGTTCGAGGCGCTCGGCATCCCGATCCGGCGGCTCCAGCGGGTGGCGCTCGGACCGCTGACCCTCGGCGGCCTGCGGTCCGGCGCCTGGCGGCGCCTGAATGAGGGAGAGGTCGCGGCCCTGCGGGCGGCCGCCGCGCCCGCCCAGCCGACCGGCGCGTGAGCGCGACGCAAGGAGCGCTGGTCGAAGGATGACAAGGCGGACGGGAATGAGCGCCGGCCGGAGCGCGGGCGTCCCGCCCGCCATCCACACTCTCGAATTCTGAAGACCACTGTTTCCCTGTCCCAAAGACCTCGGACACCCGCCCTGCAGGATCGACCCCGGATCACCTCCGTCCCGTCTGCACATCACCCCTGGCAACGCTCGGATTCCGCCCCCTTCCGACGAGCTCTATAAGTCCATTCGCGGGGGGCGGAACCCGAGCTACTGTGGTGCGTCTAACGCGTCTTTCCATTCGGCGCCGCCCGGAGGTCGGCGCCCACCTTCGAAAACGGCGGTTGCTCGCT
>CAZEVX010000088.1:0-11876 GCA_964515705.1 uncultured Verrucomicrobiota bacterium
CCAAGGCGGTGCGTCACGTGGAGCAGGGCGACGATCCGGACCTCCGGCGCCTGCGCCGCCTGCTGGAAAATACACCAAGAATCTCGGACTGACCCCTATATCCCGGGCTGCAACAAGTGGTTGCGCTGGGCCTTGGTGAAAGCCGCCTGGGTGGCCGTAGGGTGCTCGGCCTATTTCGGCGGCTACTATCGCCAGCATCGCGCCCGCGGCAAGAAAGCCAACACGGCGATCATGATCGTGGCTCGGCGCATGTGCCAGGTGATCTTTCGAATACTCAAGGAGCGCCGCCCCTATGAGGCGCGCCCCTGTTCCAACGATGTCCCCGGTCGCTCTCAACAAGGACGGACGACGCAGGTCGCATAAGCGACGTGCGGGCGTCTTGGGTCAGAGTAGAGGACCGGGGATCTAACGCTACAGGGTGGCCGATGGCCACGGAGAGAAGTCTGATCACGGAATCTAACTCTGACCAGAGGAGCCGGGAGATCAAGACCATATCAGGTGCGGCTACGAGCGTTAGGCGCTCTCCGCCGCGCGAAAACGGAAAGGAAACAATATCGAATTACGATGCTTGACGCCGCCTTTCAGAGAAGTCCGTACATATGTGCAGAACCGATTGTCGCGGATGGCGGATCGACAGGCAGTCAGCCGACTGGCATAGTGGACAGGAGCGGCGGGAGGCCGGCGATGCCAGGAGGCCAACGATGAACGCGACCCTCAAAGCGCGTCCGGACTGGGACACGTACTTCATGGACATCGCCCAGGTGGTGAAGCGCCGGAGCAACTGCCGGCGGCGCGACGTGGCGGCGTTGATCGTCAAGGACCGGCGGATCATGTCCACCGGCTACAACGGCACGCCGAGCGGCGTCCGCAACTGTTTCGAGGGCGGATGCCCGCGCTGCGCCAGCGACGCGCCGTCGGGCGCGCGGCTGGGGGAATGCATCTGCGCGCACGCCGAGGAAAACGCCATCGTCCAGGCGGCCTATCACGGCGTGGCGCTGCGGGGGGCGACGCTCTATTCCACGGAGAGCCCCTGCCTGATCTGCGCCAAGATGATCGTTACGGCGGGCATCCGAGAAGTGGTCTACGAAGGCGCCTACGCCTTCCGCAGCCAGGCCGCGCGCCTGTTGCGGGAGGCGGGCGTCCGCTGCCGGCGGTTCCACCGTGCTCCGGCGGGCTAGTTGCTCGCCGGGGGCGCAACGCTGGGGTCCACCCGTAGGACCGTCAACGGCAGCGACTTCTCGTGCCGGTGGTCGATCGCCAGGTCCATCGAGTAGCGGCCGGGCTTCTCGAACTTCATGCCGTTGATGCTCAGCACCAGGTTGGCGCACAACGAGAGCGTCTCCGGCGGAATGCGCATGGCGATCGTTCCGTCCACGCTTGGTCCCATGGCCTTGCCGTCCTCGTCCACCAGCCGAAGGCGCACCGGGTGGGCGCCCTCCTCGATGCGGTCGAACCGGATGCGCAACGCCACGGCACAGTGCGGATGCACGACGGGGAACTGCCGCGCGTGCAGGCAGTCGAACGTGCCGAGCAGGCACAGCTTGCCGCCGTAATCGGTGGCGGCGTCGCACAAGGCGAAAATCTCGACGTTCATGGGGATGGTCCTCCTTGGCAAACAAACCCGCGCCCTAGGGCGTCCCGGCCCGGAACAGGGCCGCGATGTCCCCGGCCTCCAGGGCCGCGGGCAGCAGCCGCACCTCGCGCAGGACGCCCCGGAAATAGCCAGTCCCGTTCGACAGCTTGCCGAGGGTCACCGGCGCGGCGGCGACGCAGAGCGCGCCGCGCGCCGGCTGCCGGTTGACGAGCGCGCCGTCGAGGTACAGGGCCACCGATTGCCCGTCATAGACCCCGGCCAGGTGGCGCCGGCCGGGCGTGGCCAGGCGGCTGGCGCGCGCGGAAAAGACGCCCTGGTCAGTGTTGACGACGAACGTCGGGCCGGGCACGGCGGCGCAGAGCCCGCCGTTGTGGCCGAGGTCCGTCAGGCGCAGGGCGAAGGCCGCGTTGCTACCGGTGGTGTCGTAGCGCAGGACGCGGCCGTGCCCGCTGATCTTGCCGGTTTTTTCGTACTCGGCGCCGTCGTGCCAGGGAGCGAAATAGAGGAAGCGCCCGTCGCTGGCGCCGCCGTTGTAGCCGACGGTCTTGAGGCCGGCGGTCTCGCCGGCGTCGGCGAAGGCCCAGGCGGCGCGGTCCTCGAACGATTTGAGGGTGTCGTAGCGGCTGACAATCCCGTGGAACTGGCTGCTCCGGTTGGCCAACCCGGGCGCCCAGTCGATGAACGGGACGAAATACACGAAGCGGCCGTCGTAGAAGCCGCCGTCGTAGCCGACGTAGGGCGCGCCGAAGCGCTGCTTGAGGTTGAGGCGGCTCCAGGCGGCGGGATCCTCGAAGGCGCCGGCGGTGTCGTAGCGCACGGCGTCGTGGAGCCGGTACGGCGGGAACCAGACGAACTGCCCGTCGAAGACCGGGCCGACGCACATGTCGAGGCCGGCGGGACGGATCCAGGCCCAGCTGGCGGGGTCGGTGAACGGCCGGGTGGTGTCGAAGCGCACGGCCTGCTTGCCGATGATCGGGGCGTAGTAGAGGTAGCGGCCGTCGAAGGCGATGCCGTCCTGGTCCACGCGGGCGCTCCGCGCCGCGGCGCCCTCGCCGGGCTCGAGGCCGGGCAGCCGGGTGAGTTCGAAGACCTCGTAGCTCTCGCGCCGGTCGAAGGGCCGGGTGGTGTCGTAGCGCAGGGCCGGCGCCGGCCAGCCACCGGCGCGGGTGTTGTCCATGTTCTTGCCGGGTGCGAAATAGACGTAGCGGCCGTCGAAGGCGCAGCCCTGGTAGGAATTGCTCAGCCCGACGTCGAAGGCCGCCCAGCTGGCGGCGGCGCCGAACGGCTGGCGCGTGTCGTAGCGCAGGACGCGGGTATGGCAGTTCGTGCCGTCGGTGCGCGGGGTGAAGTAGACGTAGGCGCCGTCGAAGGTCGCCCCGTAGTAGCCCCGGATCGTGAGGCCGCCGGTGGTTTCGGCGTCGTAGGCCTCCCAGGAGGCGGGGTCGCGGAACGGGGCGTGAGTATCGTAGCGCAGGACGCGGCCGTGCCGGCGGACGGCGTCGTGTTGCGGGACGAAATAGACATGGCGCCCGTCGAACACCGCGCCGAGAAAGCCGCTGGTGTCGAGGCCGCCAGTCCGGCCGGCGTCGTAGGCGTCGAAGGCGTCGAAGGATTCCCGCGGCGCCCACTGGGCGGCGATCGTCTGCACATGCTCGGCGGGCACCGCCGGCGCCTCGATCCAGGCCGCGACCGTCAGGGCGGTCCCGCGGGCGATCCCCCGCGCCTCCGGCCAGTCCCGTCCGCCGCGCCCATCAAAGGTCAAGGGTCCCGCCCGCACGCCGCCCGCCGTCTTCATGGTGTCTCCCGGTTGCTGTTCCGCGGCCGTCCCGGCCGCCACCATGGCCGCCACCGCGAGCGCCGCCCAGCCGCGTTGCATTCCGAGGATCGCGCGCATCATTCCGCCGTTCCGACTCCGGAATCGCCATGCAGAAGACCGACACATGCCCCCGGAAATCCACGCCGACCGGGCCCGCCCGTCGTTGCCGCCGTGTATAAGGCGTGTCTCCCGCCAGGTCGCCGGCTGAGCTACAGCGCCCGCAGGATAAAGGCCAGGGTGAAGAGCGCGACGGTTTCGATGACGCCGAGCGCCATGAAGTAGTTGGCCGTTCCCTGCCCGGTCTCGGCCAGGGCGTCGGAGGCCGCCGCGCCGGCGCGGCCCTGCATCCAGGCCGAGACGCCCATCGCCAGGCCGCCGAACACGCCGGCGCCGACCAGCGATTCGGCCGGCGCGCCCTTGTTGGCGGCGGCCACGATCTGCAGCAGGACAATGAAGCCATAAATCGTCTGCGAGAGCGGCGCCCCGATGAAAGCCACCAGCATGAAGGGCGCCAGCTTGCTCTGGGCGTAGCATTTCTTCCAGGCGCCGACCGCCGCCATCGAGGCCGCCCCGGCGCCCAGGCCCGAGCCGAGCGCCGAGAGGCCCAGCGCCGCCGCGCCGCCGATCTTGCCCAGGGACACAATTTGTTCGGGAGTCATGGGATGGTCCTTTCTTCGGGTTGGGGCTCGGCGAACGGGGTGTAGCGGATGCCGGACCACTGGATGCCGAGGTGGCTGGAGAACTCGAGGGCGTTGAGGCGCACGCCGTGGACGAGCACCGCCAGGGCATTGAGGGCGATGTTGAGGGCGTGCACGCCGAAGAGCACCAAGGCCCCCAGCAACCCGGCCCAGACGCTCGGCACACCGCGGCCGAACATCATGGTGTTGAAGGTCGCCACCAGCGTCACCGAGGCGCTGCCAATCAGGTAGAGCCGCATATAGGACACGACATCGCCGAAGTTGCTGATGACGGTGAACGGCAGGACGCAGAAGGACGGCCATTCGGCCCGCAGGCAGCGGCGCGGCACCATGAACAGCACGATGGCGCCCAGCGACCCGGCGAAGAGCCAGGCGAATCCCGGGGGCAGGGGCCGGTCGAGCACGAAGAACCCGGCCAGAAAATACATGGCCCACGCCAGGCCGACCCAACCCGCCTGGGCAAGCGCCGTGAGGGAGCGCCGCTGGAGGACCACATTCCAGCCATGGGCCACGCTGAGATGCACGGCCCCGATCAGGAAGCAGAGATGCATCAGGTTGTCCGGGTGTTCCAGCCACCCGACTTTCAGGCTTCGCAGCGGGGCCGGCAGCGCCTGGATGCCGAGGTAGGACCCGGTCAGCACGCCCCAGACGACCGTCGCCCCGCCAAGGATGCCGAGCAGCGGAAACACCCGGGGGGGCGCGGTCTTCCAGGTCCGGGCCAGGAGTGCCGTCAGCCCGAGCAGCAGCAGCCCGTAGACGGCGTCGCCGATCAGCATGGCGAAGAACAGCGAGAAGAACAGCAGGAAGACCGCGCTGACGTCCACCTCGCGGTAGCCCGGCAGGATGCCTAGGAGGTCGAAGACCGCGCGGACCGGCCGCGCCCAGCGAGCGGTTTCGAGCAGGGTCGGGACGGGATCGTCGGCGGCGGGCGTTTCGACTAGCAAGCCCCAGCCGGCCTGGCGGGCCTCCGCCCGCAGCAGCGCCACGCCGGCCGCCGGGCAGAACCCCCGCAGGGTGGCGACCGGCCCGACAGCGCCCATGCCGGCCTCGACTTCGAGGAAGCGCACGCGGTGTTCGAGCGCGCGCACTTCGCGTTCGAGGCGCGGGCGCTCGACGGCCAGGCGTTCGAGGGCCCCGGCGACGAGTTCCAGCTCGCGATCGCCGGCCTCGAGTTCGCGGTCGCACTGCGCCAGGGAGCGGTCGGGCAGCGCCAGCTCGGCGGCCTCGACCGCCACGTCGCCGCGGGCGATGACGGCGAACCAGACGCCGCGGGCGTCCCGGCGAAGGACCCGCACCACGGCGCCTTCCGGCGCCGGCAGGGGCCAGCGCGGCAGGGCGGCGAACAACCGCACGCGGATGCCGCGCGCGGCGAGGGCGCGCGCGGCATCGGGGTCGAACGCCCCGAAGGGTTCGAGCTGCTTGCGGAGCGGGAGCAGGCGTTCGCGCTGTTCGAGGGCAGCCTGCCGCCGCCGGACCAGGCCGCGGATCTCGTCGAGCACCTCGGTCACCGGCCGGGCCGACGGCGCGGCGCCGTCGCGCGGCGCCGGCGGGATCGCCGCCAGGGCGCTATGGGCGCGGGCCAGGCGCTCGCGGGCCTCCTCGAGGCCGGCCAGTTCCTGCGCCGCCAGCGGCATCACGTGCAACACGCCCAGCGTCCGCAGGCGCGCCAGGCTCTCGCCCTGGCGTTCCCGCTGGCACAGCAGCGTCACCTTGGACATCGGCACGATCATGCGGTGTCGCCCGTCCCCATCACCCGCCGGCGGCTCACGCCGGCACCGCCGCCACGGCCTTGCGCTTGGCGATCTTGGCGCGCGCCACGGCGGCCGTCTGCTGGTCCCCGAGCACGATGCGGATCACCCGGATATGCTCGCGGCTCTCGGGAATCTTGACGTTCTCGAACAGGTTGACGCGCTGGGTGGTCACGCGCAGTTCCTCCCCCAGCAGCCTGGCCTGGGTTTCCAGCACCGCGCGCGCCAGGCGCAGGCGCGCCAGGCGTTCGAGGGCCTCGAGGCCGTCGTCCAGCCAGGCCGGCGTGGCCTGCAGGTCCGGCAGGCGCCGCTCGAAGACCACTTCCTGCAGCACCGGGATCGCCACGCCGGCGATGTTGCCGCCGGCCTGCCGCACCTCCCGCACGCGCAGCCAGTCATGGAAGGGCAGCGGCTCGGCGAACAGGCGCATCCAGGCCTCGATCTCGGCCCGCAGCCGGGCGTCCTCGGCGCGGTTCTGCTCGAGGGCCGCGGCCACGCGGCGGGCCTCGAGCTGCAACTGCTGCTTCTTGAGCTCGAGCGTCGGCAGAAAGCGCTCGAAGCGCCGCAGGGCGTCGCGCTGTCCCTTGAGCTCGCTCTTGGTGTACTTGATCTTGGCCATGCCGGGAACGGGGCGGCGCCGCCGGACAGGCCGGCGGCGGAGATGGGATCAGGGCTTCTTCGGCCAGAACTCCTCGATCATGGCGCTCGGGATGCCGGTTTCGGCCGGCTCGAAGCAGGCGGCCATGATCGCCCAGCCGCGGTCGAGCGCCTGCTCGAGCGGGATGTTGACATCGAGGTCCATCAGACCGCGCTCGAAGCGCGCGCCGTAGTCCAGCAGCTTGCGGTCCCAGGGGCTGAGGCGGAAGCCCATGGCGCGCTTCTCCTGGGTTTCGCGGCAGGCGGCATAGAGCTGGATCATGGTGTTCATGATCGTGCGGTGATCCTTGCGGGTGTCTTTGTTGACCAGTTGCTTCAGGCGGCTGAGCGAACCGAAGGGCTCGATGCGCCCGTGGCGCAGGTAAAACTGGCCCTCGGTGATGTAGCCGGTGTTGTCCGGCACGGGGTGCGTGACGTCGTCGCCCGGCATGGTGGTCACGGAGAGGATCGTGATCGAGCCGGCGCCTTCGAAGTCCACGGCCTTCTCGTAACGCGCCGCGAGCTGGCTGTAGAGGTCGCCGGGATATCCGCGGTTGGAGGGCACCTGCTCCATGGTGATGGCGATTTCCTTGAGGGCGTCGGCGAAGTTGGTCATGTCGGTCAGCAGCACCAGCACGCGCCGGCCCTCGAGGGCGAAGCGCTCGGCGACCGCCAGGCAGATGTCGGGGGTCATCAGGCACTCGACGGTCGGGTCGGCGGCGGTATGGATGTAGAGGATCGAGCGGCCGAGGGCGCCCTGGGCCTCGAGCGTGTCGCGGAAGTACAGGTAATCGTCGTGCTTCAGACCCATGCCGCCGAGCACGATCAAGTCCACCTCGGCCTGCAGGGCGATGCGCGCCAGGAGCGCGTTGTAAGGCTCGCCGGCCACCGAGAACACCGGCAGTTTCTGGGACTCGACCAGCGTGTTGAAGACGTCGATCATCGGGATCCCGGTGCGGATCATGCGCCGCGGGATGATGCGGCGCGCCGGGTTGACCGACGGGCCGCCGATCGCCAGAGCGGTGCCGGCGACGGGCGGGCCGCCGTCGCGCGGCTGCCCGCTGCCGGTAAAGACCCGGCCGAGCAGCGCCGGCGAGAAGGCCGTCTGCATCGGGTGGCCGAGGAAGACCGCCCGGGCGTCGGTCGTCAGCCCGCGCGTGCCGTTGAAGACCTGGAGGGCGACGCGGTCGCCATCGAGGCGGATGACCTGGGCCAGGGAGGCGGCCGGGCGGGCCGCGACCTCGGCCAGGTCGCGGTAGCGGACCCCTTCGGCGCGCAGGGTGATGACGTTGCCGGCAATCTGCTCGATGCGGCGGTAGACCTTACGCATAGTCGGCCACCTCCGCCACCCGCTGGTTCAGGCGCGCCTCGAGCGCGGCAAACTCGGGGGCATCCGGGGCTGCCAGGTTCCAGTCGCGGGTCACCTGGACCAGCCCCTGGAAAAAGGCGCGCGCGGCGGCTTTGTCGGCAAACTTCATGGGGGTCTCGAGGATCCCGACCAGGACCTCGAAGACGGCGCGCTGGCGTTCGGCCGGGGTGGCGCCGTCCACGGGGTGATAGGCGTCCTGCTGCAGGTAGACGGCATCGAGGTATTCGGCCTTGAGGTAGACGATGAAGTCGGCCAGGCTGGTGCCCTCCTCGCCCAGGACCTTCATCATCTGGTCCACCTCGTGACCTTCGCGCAGGATGCGCCGGGCGGTCTCGACGGCCGCGCGCGGGATGTGCCCGGCGTACTTGCTCCAGCTTTCGAGCGGGTGCAGCGCCGGAAAGCGGCGGGCATTGGCGCGGTCGCGCGACAGGCCGTGGAAGGCGCCAACCACCTTGAGCGTCGCCTGGGTCACGGGCTCCTCGAAGTTGCCGCCCGCCGGGCTGACCGTGCCGCCAATGGTCACCGAGCCGACCGTGCCGTCGCGCAGCCGCACGGCGCCGCCGCGCTCGTAGAAGGCGGCGATCACCGACTCGAGGTAGGCCGGAAAAGCCTCGTCCCCGGGGATTTCCTCGAGGCGCCCGGAGACCTCGCGCAGGGCCTGGGCCCAGCGCGAGGTGGAGTCGGCCAGCAGCAGCGCGTGCAGGCCCATCTGGCGGTAATACTCGGCAAGGGTCACGGCCGTGTAGACCGAGGCCTCGCGCGCGGCCACGGGCATCGAGCTCGTGTTGCAGACGATGATCGTGCGCTCCATCAGGGTGCGGCCGGTGCGCGGGTCGGTCAGGTGCGGGAACTCGCGCAGGGTCTCGACCACCTCCCCGGCGCGCTCGCCGCAAGCGGCCATGATCACCACGTCCACGTCGGCGTGGCGGCTGATCAACTGCTGCAGCACGGTCTTGCCGGCGCCGAACGGGCCGGGAATGCAGTAGGTCCCCCCGCGCGCCACGGGGAAAAAGGTGTCCACGATGCGCATCTTGGTGGTCAGGGGGTCGGTCGGCCTGAGCCGCTCGGCGTAACAGCGGATCGGGAGCTTGACCGGCCAGGTCTGGAGCAGGGTCGCCGGCCGCTCGGCGCGGCCGTCGCTCAGCCGGGCGATCTCCTGGTCCACCCGGTAGTCGCCGGCGGGCGCCACGGTCTTGACGGTCCAGACCCCCTCGAGGCCGAACGGCGCCATGATGCGGTGCTGGAAAATCCCTTCCGGCACCGTGCCGAGGGTGTCGCCGGCGCGCACCGCGGCCCCGGGCTCCACGGCCGGGGCGAAGGCCCAGGCGCGGTCGCGCGGAATGGCATCGAGATACGTCCCGCGCTCCAGGAAAAAACCGCACTGTTCCGCCAGCTTCGGAAGGGGATTCTGCAGGCCGTCAAACACTTGCCCGAGCAGACCGGGCGCCAGTTCCACCGAGAGCAGTTCGCCGGTGAACTCGACCGCCCCGCCGACTTCCAGCCCGGTGGTGTCCTCGAAGACCTGCAGGTCGGCTTGCCGGTCGCGCACCCGGATGACCTCGGCCTTCAGGCGCTTGCCGTCCCACCGGGCATAGGCGACCTCGTTCTGGATGACCGCCCCCTCGAAGGCCACGGTCATCAGGTTGCCATTGACCCCGGTAATCGTGCCCTGGTTGCCGCTCATGCCGCCGCTCCCGCTGTCAAGCGCTCCAGGGCCGCCTCGAGGGCCGCGCGGCCGCCGTCCTCGGTCAGTCCCTGCCAGCGCTCGACGAGCGTCAGTTTCACCGCGTAGGCCGCCACGGCGGCGAAGCCGAAGGGCTCGATCCCCGGCAGGTCGTCCAGCAGGGCCCAGCGCAAGCGGTCGAGCGCCAGCTCGCGCTCGAGGGGGTCCGGCTTGACGAAGGCCTCCGCCACTCCCCGCTCGACAAAGACGCTGTGCCCGCTGCATGGCCGCAGGTGTGGCGCGGCGTCCGTGCGCGCCCGCGCGGCGCGCGCCCGCGCCGCGGCGTTGCGGACCTGGGTCTCCAAGTCGCGCCAGGCCGCCAGGCACGGACACCGCGCGGCGTCCAGCCGTCCAGCCAGCGCGTCGCGGATATCGGCGGCCTCCTCCGGCGCCAGCCAGGCGTCGCAGCGCGCCGCGAAGTCCGCGGCGGTGATCGGCGGCGCTTCGTCGAACAGCAGCGTCGGCAGGCCAGCCACGAGGTAGTAGTACGAGCCCACGGCACCCCTCACGCCGGCCGGTCGTTGACGCGCTGCGCCGCCCGGCTGACGATCGCGGCCAACTCCGGTTTGAGCAGCGCCGCGACGGCCTCGGCCAGGGCGGCCCGCGAAAAATCGTATTCCAGCCGGCCCTCCCGGACCGCCAGCCGGAACCCGCCTCCCAGGCGCTCGTCGAGGCGCACGCTTACCCCGCGCCCGGCCGCGGCGCGCAGCTCGGCCTGGACGGCGTCGCCCAGCCGCTGCTGGTCCTCGGGACTCAGCAGCACGGTCAAGCTGCCGTCCGCGAGGCCCTTGGCGGCATAGGCCTCGACCGCCTTGCGCAGCAACGCGCGCAGGGTGCCGGGGTCCAGCGCCTCGCCCACCGCCCGGTTGACGACTTCGTCGAGCAGCGCGTCCAGGCCGCCGCCGACCGCCAGCAGCACGTCGCGCGCGGCCTGCCCGAGCGCCGTCCGGCCGCGCTCGACGAAGACCGCGGCGTCGGTGTCGGCCTGCTTCAGCCGCGCCTGGGCCTCGGTCTCGGCGGCCTTGAGCAGCGCGGCGGCCTTCTGCTTGGCGGCGGCCACGATCTCGGCCGCCTCGCTTTCGGCCTTCGCCACGCCGTCGCGCTGGATGCGCTCGATCAGGTGCTGGAGATCGTCAGGCATGCGATGCGGTCCTCGGACCGGGAGCAACACGCGCCCCCTGTGGGGTTGAAAAACAATGCCGGGGAGTTTAGGCATTCCCGGGCCGAACACAAGCACGATTCTCCTGTGCGAAATCGTTCCTTGTTCTTCCCTGAGTTCCTGATAGTCTCCGCCGCTTTCCCGAGTTTCTATCCGAGAGGAATCCGCCCATGCTCTACCGCACGCTCGGCCGCACCGGTCTCCAAGTCTCCGCCGTCAGCCTCGGCGCCTGGGAAATCGGGGGCGCGGCCACCCTGACCTTCGAGCGCCTGGGCGCCATCGCCCACGGCTGGGGCGCGGCCGACGACGCCGCCTCGCTCGACCTGATCGCCCGCTGTCGCCACGCGGGGGTCAACTTCATCGATACCGCCCCGATCTACGGCGACGGCCACAGCGAGACGGTCATCGGGCGCGCCCTGAAAGACTGCCGCGCCGACTGGATCGTCTGCACCAAGGGCGGGCACGGCGCCGCCGGCGGCGCGGCCTGGTCCGACTTCAGCCGGGCGCGCCTGCTGGCCCAGGCCGACGAAAGCCTGGCGCGGCTGGGCATGGAGGCGGTCGACGTTTACCTGCTGCACAACCCGAAACCGGAGGACATCGCCCGCGGCGATTGCCTCGAGGCGCTGGCCGAACTCCGGCGACAGGGCAAGGCGCGTTTTACGGGCGTGTCCATCGGCCCGAACGAGATGGGCCTCGACCTGATCCGGCGCGGCGCGGTGGACGTCCTGCAGCAGGCGATCAGCCCGGCCAACAGCGGCGCGGCGGCAGCCCTGCTGGCGGCCGCCGCGGCGGGCAACGTCGGCATCGTGGCGCGCGGGGTGTTCGGCGCGGGATTCTTCACCGGGACCGTCACGGCCGAGACTGTCTTCGCGGCCGATGACCGTCGGAGTTGGCAGTCGGCCGACTCGAAGCGCGCCCTGGCGGCGACGGCCGAGCGCCTGCGGCCGTTTACCGGGCCGCGCCGCTCGCTGGCGCAACTGGCGGTGCAGGTCGTGCTCGGCTGCGAGGGCGTCTCGACCGTGATCGCCGGCACCCGCCGCTGGGAGCACATGCGCGAAAACATCGCCGCCCTCGAGGCGCCGCCGCTGTCGCCCGACGAGCGCGCCGCGATCGCGCGGGCCGCCGCCGCCCGG
>CAZEVX010000089.1:0-11841 GCA_964515705.1 uncultured Verrucomicrobiota bacterium
CGCGCCCCGGCCGCGGTCCAGCCCGTGCTGGATCGCCTGCAGGTACACCTCGGTCTTGCCCGAGCCGGTCACCCCGTGCAGCAGCACCACCGTCGGCCGCCCGGTGTCCATCGCCGCGCGCACCCGCGCCAGCGCCGCCGCCTGCTCGGGAAACAACGGCAGCGGTTGCGTCGGCAAAATCTCCTGGCCGGCCAGCGGGTCGCGCGGCGCGGCCTCGCGCTCCAGGCGCACCCGGCCCGCGGCCGCCAGGCGCGCCGCCACCGCGCGGCCGACCCCGGCGGCCCGCAGCAGGTCGCCGAGCCGCATCGAGGCGTGCCGCTGCAGGGTGTCGAGCACGGCGGCCTGCTGCGGGCGCCGCGCCCGCAGCCGCTCGAGGTCGTCCGGCGCCAGCGGCGCCGCCAGGCTGGCGTAGACCTCGTCGCGGAAGGCCGCCCCGCGGCGCCGCACGGCGCAGGGCAGCACGGTGCGGATCGCCTGCTCGATGGTGGCGGCGTAGTAGTCGGCCATCCAGCGCGCCAGCGCCAGCATCGTCCCGTTCAGCAGCGGCTTGGGACTGACCAGCGCGGCGATCGCCTTCAGGTCCGTCCGCGCCGAGTGCTCGGCCAGGCCGACCACGTAGCCGCGCGCCGTGCGCGTCCCGAACGGCACCTCGACGCGCGAGCCCAGCCGCACGGTCTCCCGCAGCGCCTCGGGAATCCGGTAGTCGAACTCGCGGTCGAGCGCGATCTCTACCACGACGTTGGCGATCGTCGCCATGGGTTGCCTACCGGGCCGGGGCCTCAGCCGGCCCGGCCGTTCCGTGATTTCGGCCGCCCCGCGGAGGCTGCACACCCAGGGCGCCCGACCACAATTCCGCCAGGTAGTCCGTCCAGGGCAACACCTCGATATGGTCCCGAATCCTGCGCCGTTGCGTCTCCATCGAAACGATCAGCGCCCGCTTGACGCCGTATTCCGAGAGCAGCGCCTTCAGCCCCGTCCCATCGCCATCATGCACGCGGCCCGCTTTGACCTCGACCGCCACCCGCATGTCGCCCAGGATGAAATCCACTTCCTGGCCCGTACTCGTTCTCCAATAGTGCCGACCCAGCTCCGGGTTCACATACGCCTGGTAGGCTTTCATTTCCAAAAGCAGATAGTGCTCGAACGACTTGCCGAACTCCGGCGTGCCCGCCCGCGGCGTCCGCCGCGCCAGGTAGTTGGCGACCCCGATGTCGAAGAGGTGGAACTTCTCGGTCTCGATCAATCGCCGGCGCCGGGAGACCGCCCAAGGCGCCAGCCGGAACCCCAGGAGCGTGTCCTCCAGGATCTGGAAGTAGCTGCGAACCACTGTTGCGCTGACGCCGGATTCCCGCGCCACGTTCGTGTAGTTCAGCAGTTCGCCCGCCGTCAGGGCCGCGACGCGCAGGACCTCCGCAAACGCCGGGATGTTCTGTACCCGCGCCTCGGCGGCAATCTCCTCTTTGAGATAGTCGGCCACATAGGCCCGCAGATCGGCGATGGGATCGTCCGATAGAAAGTGGGGCGGCAACAGGCCGGAGATCATCGCCGGCTCGATGGCAAAGCCTTCCGTTTCCGGATATGTTAGATTATCCGGATATTATTCCCTGGCAAGGCAAATAATCAAAGGCGGCTGTCTTGGCGCACCACCCATCGCCAGCCGGTAGCCGGCACTATACTGGGTGCCGGCCGGCCAGATTGCTTTCGCTACTCCCCGATGATCTTGACCAGCACCCGCTTGCGGCGCCGGCCGTCGAATTCCCCGTAGAAGATCTGTTCCCAGGGGCCGAAATCCAGTTTGCCGCCGGTCACCGCGACGACGACTTCGCGGCCCATCACCGAGCGCTTGAGGTGGGCGTCGGCGTTGTCCTCGGCCCCGTTGTGGGCGTACTGGGCGTGGGGATGCTCGGGCGCCAACCGTTCCAGCCAGCGTTCGAGGTCGGTGTGCAGACCGGCCTCGTCGTCGTTGATGAACACGCTGGCGGTAATGTGCATGGCATTGACCAGCGCCAGTCCTTCGCGGATGCCGCTGGCCTTGAGGCAGCGCTCGACCTGCGGCGTAATGTTGAGGAAGCCGCGCCGCTCGGGCACCTCGAACCATAGTTCCTGGCGGTATTGCTTCATGGCGCCTTCTTCCATCTTGCGGGTTGTGTCCCTCCGCCGCCTAGTGTAGGCTGTTTGGGCCGCAAGACGAGGAAAACCGATGCCGCGCGTCACCGCCATGCTGAAGGCCGGCCGGCCGCTGGTCTCCGACGGCGCCTGGGGCACCTTCCTGCAACAGAAAGGCCTCGGGCCGGGCGACTGCCCGGAACTCTGGTGCCGGACGCACCGCGCGGCGGTGTTGGAGATCGCCCGGTCCTACATCGCCGCCGGGGCCGACATGATCGAGACCAACAGTTTCGGCGGCTCGCGCCTGAAACTGGCGGCCTATGGCCTGGCCGACCGCGCCGCCGAACTAAACCAGGCCGCCGCCGCCATCTCGCGCGAGGCTGCCGGGACCGACCATGCCGTGATCGCCTCGATCGGGCCGACCGGCAAGCTGCTGCTATTGGGCGACGTGACGGAGGCGGCGATGAGCGAGGCCTTTGGCGAGCAGGCCGCCGCCCTCGAGGCTGGCGGGGCCGACGCCGCCTGCATCGAGTCCATGTCGGCGCTCGACGAGACCTGCCTGGCGATCCGCGCCGTGCGCGCGCGCACGCGCCTCGAGGTCATCGCCACGCTGACCTACGAGCGCTCGGCGCAGGGCGGCTACCGCACGATCATGGGGGTGGCGCCGGACGCGGCCGCGCGCGCTTGCCTGGCGGCCGGGGCCGACGTCATCGGGGCCAACTGCGGGCAGGGATTCCGGCAGATGATCGCGGTCGTCCGCGCCTTGCGGGCGGCGGCGCCCGCCGCCCCGATCCTGGTCCACGCCAACGCCGGGCTGCCGGCCCGGCAGGACGGCCGGGACGTGTTTCCAGACACCCCGGAGATGATGGCCGAGGTCGTCCCCGCGTTGCTGGAGGCCGGCGCCAACATCGTCGGCGGCTGCTGCGGCACGACCCCGGACCACATCGCCGCCATTGCCCGCGCCGTGCGCGGGACCGCGCGCCCGGCTTGAACCGCCGCGCCCGTCACGGGCCGGTTGCCGACAGTTCGCGGATGCGGATGTCGCCGGCCCGCACGCAGCCCGCGCCGCCGTAGCGCACGCGGACCTCGACCCGGCCGGGCCGCGGCATCGCAAACCGCAGGTCGCAGGACGACGGGCCGTCCGTGCCCGAGACCCGGGTTTGGGCCAGGACCCGGTCGGTCCCGACCAGCACCACGTCCACGACCGCCGGCCGGTCCGGCGGCACGTTCGAGCAGGCCAGGTCGAACGCCGCCACATACTGTCCCGGGCTGAGCCAGGCATACCCCCGGCAGAGCATCCAGTGCGGCCGGTCGCGCCCTTCGCGCGCCACGCGGCCGGGCGTGCCGCCAGCCGGCATCTCCACGGCCCCGGTATAGCCGTCGCAGGCGCCGGCGGGCACCCGGACCTCGAGCGGCCGGTCGCGCGGGAAGGGGACCAGCGCGGCCCGCGGCCGCGTGCGCAGGAGATAGGGGGTGCGCTCTGGAAAGCACTTGGCGGCCGCCAGGCTGACGGCATCCCCAAAATCGCAGATCACCAGCGGATCGCTGCGCAGGCCGCGCGGATTGTATTGCGGCTCCTGCCAGAGCGGCACGCCCTGCTGGATGATCAGCGCGCCGGGCGGCGCCGCGCGCAGCACCTCCCGATACCAGGCATCGGTGTCCAGCCACTGCCGCAGCCCCAACCCCTCGCTCCAAACGAACCCGCCCAGCGTGACGGCCAGCGCGGCGCCGCCCGCCGCCGCCGCCGTGCGCCGGACGGCGGGCGGCAGCCGCCGGCTCCAGCCGGCCAGGCGCCACAGGCCGAGGGCCGCCGCCAGCACCAGGCTGGGCAGGGTCTCGAAATAATAGAACGGCCCGACGGTGTCGCGCGTGCGGCTGCTGAAGAAGACGTAGCCGATCCAGACCGCGGCGGCCGAGGCGCCCAGCAGCGCGCTCCAGGTCCGGCGCCAGCCGATCAGCCAGAGGGTTCCCGCGGCGAGCAGCGCGCCGGGAAACCCCCAGAGCCAGACGTTGAGCAGCCGCAGGCTGTCGGCCAGGTGCCGCGCGCCCGTCCGCCAGGTGTACGCGCCGTACTCGCCGAACCGGTAGCGCCAGCCGAATCCCAGCGTCTCGTCGGGGTTGTACACATGGTAGGGGGACAGCAGCGCGTGGCCGGTCGTCAGGGCGTTGTACAGCAGGTTGAGGGCCGGGCCGGCCAGCGCCGCGAGCGCGGCCAGCGCCAGGCCCGCCCACACCGTGCGGTCCCGCCGATGCGCGAGCCCGGTCAGCGCCCCGTGCAGCGCGAACGGCAGCGCCAGGAGCAGCGCCGTGTAGTTGCGGATCAGGAACAGGAATGCCCAGGCCAAGCCGGCGAGGAGCGCCCAGCGCCGGCGCCGCGTCTGCACCCAGGCCAGGTACGCCCAGAGGCACGCCGCCCAGCAGGCGTGCGCGCTGGTGTGGCTCAGCAGCGTCCCGGACATGAACAGGAAATAGGGCGACGCCAGCAACAAGCCCAGCACGAGCACCGGGGGCACCGACAGACGCCGGGCGCAGCCGGTCAGGAACCAGACGCTCAGGCCCGCCGCCAGGGCGGTCATCAGCCGCGGCCAGCCCAGCCACGCCCCGGGCAGCAGCCAGAGCGCGTGCCCCGGCGAATAGCGCGAGAGCCACCCCAGCTCCTCCCGCATCAGGATCATCCGGTGCTCGAACACCGGGAAGATCGGCGGCAGGGGCCGCGCCAGGCAGCCATCCCGGAAACAGTAGGCCTGGAACTCGTAGCTCGACTCGTCGGCCGTCAGGTAGGCGCCCCGGTAGATCGCCTGCGACCCCGCCACGGCCAGGCCGGCGGCCAGCAGGGCGCCGGCGAGCCGCCAGCGCCAGGCGGCATCCGCCGGCCATCGTGACGCGGAGGTCAAGGTGATGGCCTCGGACCACGGGCGCGGATGGCGTCTCCGGCGCCGACTACCATGGCTTCACCCGGAACACCGCCGAACGATTGGCAGGTCATCTGTGCCTCGTCATCTTCTCTCGTCGAACGTTGCGGCTCAACCTCGCCGGCGGAGCGAAGCGGACCCGGCGTAGTATGGCAGGCATTCAACTCCCTTGCCACGATGTCGTCCAGGTCGAGGAGTGAAGAATTGAGGAAGGCCCACAGGCCCTTCGCCGGGAGCATGTCCAAGCCGCTCCCGCGAGAATGGATGTAGTTCAAGTGGTTCTCGAACCCAACGTGTTGCGCGTGAACCCGCATGGGGTCATGGCAACGCATTCAGATCGGAGACATGGTACGCAGCATGCTGGATGGCGGCAACAGGAAAAGCGCCGGTCCGGCCGCGGCGGGTGCGTCCGTCATGGGCGGCGATTTCGGCTTGGTTTCGCGGGCGCGCCCGGCTATGGTGCCGGCCGGAAACGGGAGCGACTCTGTGCGCCACGCAACATGGATTTTAGCGGCGTCGGCCGCCGGGCTGACGGCCGTCCCGGCGCCGGGCGGGTGGTTCGGCGGCCGGGATCACCGGGAGGCGGTGGTCCAGGTCCACGCCACGATCCAGCGCGAGGATTACGATCAGCCCTGGCAGCCGGCGCGGCCGGTGACCGGCAGCGGCTCGGGGGTGATCCTGCGGCGACGGCGCATCCTGACCAACGCGCACGTCATCTCGGACGCGCGCTTCATCGAGGTCCAGCGCGAGGGGCTCGCGCGGCGCTACCCGGCCACGGTGGCCTTTGTCGGCCACGACTGCGACCTGGCGGTGCTGGCGGTGGCGGACCCCGTGTTCTTCGAGGGGGTCGCGCCGCTGGACCTCGCGGACGGCCTGCCGGACCTGAACGACGAGGTCGTGGCGCTCGGCTATCCCATGGGCGGCAAGCGGCTTTCCCTGACCCGCGGCGTGGTCTCGCGCATTGATTACCGCCTCTACACCCACAGCCAGGTGGACAGTCACCTCGTGCTGCAGATTGACGCCGCCATCAATCCCGGCAACAGCGGCGGGCCGGTCCTGTTCCGCGACCGCGTCGTGGGCATCGCCTTCCAGGGGATCGCCAACGCCCAGAACCTGGGCTACGCCATCCCCCTGCCGGTGATCCGCCATTTCCTCGAGGACATCGAGGACGGCGTCTACCACGGCTATCCCGAGCTGGGCGTGGCCCACCTCGAGACGCCCAACCCGGCCATGCGCCGCGCCCTCGGTTTGCAGGAGCCGGGCCGCGGCGTCGCCGTGTCGCGGGTGGACCCCTACGGCAGCGCCATCGGGGTCCTCGAGCCCGGCGACGTGCTCCTGGCCCTCGACGGCCACCCGATCGCCAGCGACGGCACCGTGCAGATCGAGGGCCAGACGGTGGATTACGTCGAACTCATGGAACGCAAGCAGTGCGGGGACCGCGTGCGCTTCGCGGTCTGGCGCCGCGGGGCGGCGCGCGAGGTCGTTGTCCCGCTCGCCAGCCGGCCGGATCCCTTCGCCCTGCGCGCCGAATACGACCGCCGCCCGGAATACGTCATCCGCGGCGGGCTGGTTTTCCTGCCGCTGACCCGCGGCCTGCTGGGCGCCATCGGGCAGGACCTACGCCGCGAATCCGCCCAGCACCTGCTCTATTACGCCGCCTTCGCCAAGATTGACGGCTTCCAAGCGGGACGCGACCAGTTCGTCGTCCTGTGTCAGCGTCTGCCCCACCCCGTCAACGCCTATCTCGACGGCTACCTCCACCGCATTGTGGAGACCGTCAACGGCTGCCCGATCCGCGCGATGGCGGACCTGCCGGGCGCCTTCTCCCAGCCGTCCAACGGCTGCCACGCGATCCGCTTCCTCGACGCCGACGACGCCCTGGTGTTCGACGCCGCCGCGGCGGCCGCCGCCGACGGCGAGATCCTGGCGCGCTACAACATCGCCGAGCCGATGCACCTGGCGCCGGCAGGAGCCGCCCGATGACCGCCGTTCCCCAGCGCGCCGCGCTTTTGGCCGCCCTGCTGCTGCGGGCCGCCCTGTCCGCCGCCGATCCGGCGCCCGCGACCGACGCCTGCCTGGTCGAGGTGCTCGCGACCTACCAGCAGCCGGACGCCCGCATCCCCTGGCGCCGCGACCCCCCGCGCGGCCGGCAGGGGGTCGGCGTGCTGGTCGGCCCCGGCGAGGTCCTGACCACGGAAACCGTGGTCCGCCATCAAACCCAGGTCGAGCTGCGGCGCGCCAAGAGCGGCCGGAAGGTCACGGCCGCCGTGATCCAGGCCGATGCCCAGCGCAACCTGGCCCTGCTGCGGGCAGCCGATCCCGAGGTGCTCGCCCCGGGATCGGCACTGGCGTTCGCCGACATCGCGGCCGTCGCCGCCACCGTGACGCTGGTCAGCCTGCAACCCAGTGGCGAAACCCAAGCCAGCCCCGGCCAGGTCGTGGAACTGACCGCCGCCGGCGGCCCGCGACCGCTGGTGATGAAGGTGCTGACCTCGCTGACCCTCGACCGCCCCGGCGCCCCGGCGCTGCGCGACGGCCGGCTGGCGGGCCTGTGTTATGCCTACGACCAGAAAACCCAGATGGCGCTGTGCCTGCCCGGCCCGGCGCTGGCCGCCTTCGTGGCGGACGCCCGCGCGGCCGTGTACCGCGGCCTGGCCTGGGCGGGTTTCCAGTTCGAGCCGCTGCTCGACCCCGTCCAGCGCCGCTATCTCGGCGCCCCGCGGGACGCCCGCGGCGTGCGGATCACGCGCGTGACCCCCGGGTCCGGCGCGGCCGGGGTCCTGCGGGCCGACGATGTCCTGCTGGCGTGGGACGGCGTGGCGCTCGACGCCCAGGGATACTATGCCGATCCGCGGCTGGGCCGCCTGCACATGGCCTACCTGATCGGCGGCCGGCGCGCGCCGGGCGAGACGGCGACCGTCGCCCTGATCCGCGACCGCGCCATGCTCACCGCGCGCGTGCCGCTGGTCCGCCGGCGCGAAGCCGCGGCCTTCATTCCCGAACCGGACCAGGACGCCCCGGTCGAGTACCTCGTGGACGGCGGGCTGGTCCTGCGCCCGCTCGACGGCGATTACCTGAAGGCGGCGGGCGAGTCCTGGACCCTCCAGAACAACCCGCGGCTGGTCCACTATTTCCTGAACCAGGACCAGGTCGCCCGCCAGCCGGGCAACCAGGTTGTGATCCTCGCCCTGGTCCTGCCGGACCAAGTCAACATCGGCTACCAGGAGCTGCGCGACGAGGTCGTCACCGCCGTCAACGGCCGGCCAGTCCGCCGCATGGCGGATGTGTTCGAGGCCGCCGACGCCGCCGGCGGCCTCGCGCGCGTCTCGCTCCTGGGCTACGGCGTGGACCTCGTCCTGGACCCCGCCGCCCGCGCCGAGGCCAACCGGCGCATCGCCGCCCAGTACCGCATCCCGAGCCTGCGCTACCGGGCCGCCGGGGACTGATGGCGCGGCCGCCTTCCGCGCCCGAACGGGACGGCCGGCTTGCGGATCCCCCGCGGCCGCCGCCTCAAGACACATCGCCCTCCGCGACCACGCGGTTAGCCTCCGCCTGGAAGGCGCCGGACACCCGGATGGCCTCGCCGGCCACAACGCCCGGAGGGCAGACCACCAGGTTGTCGGCGAAGCGCGAGGAGACGCTGCCATAGCCTTCCAGCCGCACGGGCTGGCGGCATCCGGCAAGGGTGTTGTGGTGCAGGTCCCAGTTCGCGGCCGCCGGCGCGATCGCGAAGCGCTCGCCCGCCCGCGCCGGGAGCGGCGCCGCGAGGGTCAGCACCCGGGCATGCAGGTCGTAGTCGGCCACTGTCGCGACGCGATCGGACAGCCCGCCGCTCAACCCGTGCAGCACCCAGCCCCCGTAGGAGGCGAACTCCCAGGGGGTCGGCAGCCCGCTGACGCGCCACGTTGCCGCGCCGAGGACCTCCGCGACCGTCCCTTCCGTCGCCAGGCTCTGGCGGAGCCCCTCGTAGGCGCCGGTCGCGACGGCAAACTCGGGGACCGGAAAGCCCGTGCGGAGACCCCAGGCGCAGTTGTCGATCAGGTTGTCGTGCACCCGCACGTTGACCGCCAGCTCCGAGACCTGGATGCCGGCGACGTTGGCCGGCGCCGGGCCGCGCACGACAATCTGGTTGTCGGCCACGATCACGTTGCTGGCGCCGACGGCGATGCCGGCGCGCTCGCGGTCGAGCTGGCCCGCGACGTGCGTCAGGTCAATCAGGTTGCCGCGCACGATCACGCCGCGGGCGGGATAGGCGCGCGCGCCGGACGCCAGGCCCGTGATGCTGATGGCCGTGGCGTTGCTGAAGTTGACGAAGAGATTGTCGGCCACGACCACCTGGGTGGGCGCGTAGCCGATCGAAAGGCCGGCCCCGAACGTGCCGCCCTCGAAGACGTTGTTGGCGATCACCGCCTGGCCCGACCCGAGCCGCAGCAGCAACGGCCGCAGGCGGCTGATATTGCCAATCGAGCCGCAGTGGGCGTTGCGGCAATAGTTGCCGAGGATGCGGGTGAAGCGGCTGGCGCCTTCCCAGAAGTTGTGAACATTCTCGACGTGGCAGTTCAGGATGCGGGTGTTCTCGGCCAGGTCGTTGTTGTTGAAGGCGTTCGCGGCGCAGTCGGACACCCGGCAGCGGTGGTAGGTGATGGACTTCGTGTAGGGGCGCGGCGCGCTCGGTTCGTCGCCGGACTCGTCGGCGCCGAACCGGTCGGGGCCGCCGCTGTAGAAGGCCTCGGTGGCCATGCGGCGCGCGGCCACGTCCTCGAACAGCACGCGTTCCGTGGCCGCGATGTGGGCGGCGGCGCAGGGCTTGAGGGCATTCGGCCAGTAGCCCCGCCCGGTGGCCAGGCGGATCGAATACCAGGGCAGCTCGTTCAGCCCCGTGTGGCCGACCATCCCCAGGTTGCGGACCGTCACCTCCCGGCCGCCCTGCATCTGGAAGACCGCGCCGCACCCGTCGCTGATGTCCAGAATCGTCCGGTCGGCCCCGGCGCCCTCGACGCGCAGCGCGAGGTTGTTCAGGGCCAGGCCGGTCAGCAGGCGGTAGCGCCCGGCGGGCAGGAACAGCGGGCGCCGCTCGGCCGCGGCGCGCTCGACGGCCGCCTGCAGGGGCGCCTGGTCGAGGTGCCGCACCACGGCGTCGTCCACCGTGCGGTTGGGGCAAGCGTCGAGCGTCAGGCGGCGGCGCTCGACCGCGCGAATCCGGGCGACCAGCCGGCTGCGCGCGTGGAAGGCCAGGAGCTGGCCCGGCTCCCAGCGGGCATCCAGGAAGCGGACCTCGACGCCGTCCATGAGGGACTGCCAGCCGCTCTCAAGCGGCACGCCGCGTCCCTGCCAGGTCCAGCGCCGGTGGTTGGGCTGGAAGGCCGGATCGATCACCAGCCAGTCGAAGGTGCCGGGGGGGTCGCGGTTGACGTGCAGCACGAAAACTTGCCACGGCACGCGGGCGTCGTCGAAGCCACGGCACTCCACGCGGCCGGCAAACCCCGCCGGCCGGGGCTGGCCGTAGATCGACGCGCCAGCCTCGAAAATCCGGGTGTCGGAATAATGGACGTGGCAGCGGCTGACGCTGACCCACTGGCCGGGCGAGAAATCCCCGGAATCGTCCGCCTCGATCACGGGGTTGCCGGCCGCCGCCGCGGCCCGGGTCTCGACCTCGGAGCCCGAGGCGCCGCATTCGCCGGCGTGCAGCCAGCAGGCGTTATCCATGCTCGGCTTCCGCCGGCGCGGGAGGCGGCGGCCCCCGGGGGGACCGCCGCCCACGCCGACCATTAGGCTTTCGGCGCCTCCGGGACCGCGGGCGCGTCGCCGGCACAGGCCGGCAGGGCGGCCAGTTTCTGGTAGAGGTCGGCGCGCGCCGCCACGAGCTTGTCGGCCATCTCGAGCAACCGCTTGGCGTTGTGCGGGTTGCTCTGGAGCAGCGTGCGGAAGCGGTTTTCCTTGACGACCGCGTCGCTGTACTTGACGGTCGGCGGCTTGCTGTCGAGCGTCAGCGGGTTCTTGCCCTGCCGCGCCAGGTCGGGGTGGTAGCGGTAGAGCGGAAAATGCCCGCACTGCACGGCGTCCTTCTGCGCCACCAGGCCGCGGGTCATGTCGATCCCGTGGGCAATACAGTGGGAATAGGCGATGATGATCGCCGGGCCGTCATAGGCGTCGGCCTCGGCAAAGGCGCGCACGGTCTGGGCCGGGTTGGCGCCGAGCGCCACGGTCGCCACGTAAATGTTGCCGTAGGTCATGGCGATCATGCCCAGGTCTTTTTTCATCAGCGGCTTGCCGGCCATGGCGAACTTGGCCACCGCGCCCATCGGCGTGGCCTTGGAGGCCTGGCCGCCGGTGTTGGAGTAGACCTCGGTGTCGAGCACGAGGATCTTGATGTTGCGCCCGGAAGCGAGCACATGGTCAAGGCCGCCGTAGCCGATGTCGTACGCCCAGCCGTCGCCGCCGATGGCCCACACGGACTTGCGGATCAGGTAATCCGCGACGCCGAGCAGGTTCTTGCAGATGACGCAGCAGGAGCCGTCGCCGATGAGCTTCTTCAGCTCGGCGACCAGCGCGCGCATGGCCTCGATGCCTTCGCCGCTCTTCTGGTCCGTGTCTTTGATCTTCTGGGCGACCGCCTTGAGTGCGGCGGGAGCCTGTTCGGCGGCGATGATCTGGCCGATCAGTTCGAGGGCATAGCCGTTGAGTTTGTCGGCGGTCAGGCGCATGCCGAAGGCGAACTCGGCGGCATCCTCGAAGAGCGAGTTAGACCATGCGGGGCCGCGCCCGTCTTCGCGCTGGCAATAGGGCGTGGTGGGCAGGTTGCCGCCGTAGATCGACGAGCAGC
>CAZEVX010000090.1:0-11815 GCA_964515705.1 uncultured Verrucomicrobiota bacterium
TCCGGCGCATACCAGCCGGGACCGGGCAGCGCCGCCCAGGAACTGGATTCCGGCGGCGTCGGGCGGCGCCGGACGACATTGACGCGCCACCGGCCCGCGCCGGCCGTATCGGTGAGGTAAAACAGCGGGATCGCCGCTTCCGCGGCCCAGCCGCCGCGTTCAGGGTCCGGCGCCGTGGCCGTCCGCCAGTGGGCGTCCCAGGGAATCGAATGGGTCGGCCCCTCGGCCCGGCTATCGGCCTGCACGCCGCGGGCATTGAACGCGAACTCGTAGCCGGTTGCGCCGTCGGTCCCCGGGCTGAGGAACACTGCCAGCGCGTCGTCGCGCAGGACCTCCCCGTCCCGCTCAACGACGCAGGCCGCGGTTCCCGTCACGGCGCCGTGGCACACGGCGGCGAGGAACAGCCAGGCGTCGTCGCGCGCCAGCCAGACCTCGGTGGGCTCCGCCGCGGGCGTACCGCCGCCGAAAACCGTGAAGTTCCGCGCATCCGCCGGGCGCTGCCAGCAGGCTTCGGAGAGCGTGCCGTCGATCACCGGCGCCTGCTCGATGGGCGCCACGCGGACGACCGGGAGCCCGGCCGCGCCCTGGGCCATGCCGCGTCCAACCGCCCACAGCAAGGCCAGCACCGCCGCTTGAGTTTGCATGGCCGTTCCTTTCCCCCGCCCGCCGCGTGTGGCCGCCCAGGATTCTCAGCGGACCTTGAACAGGACACCGGCGGGCTGGTATTCATACGCGCCCATGTCCACCCGGCCGATGAACCGGTCCAGCCGCGGGTATCGGGCCACATCCAGGGCGTCGGTCATCCAGGACTCGGTGTTCCCGTGATCCATGCAAGGCGAGCCGGACGCCAGGCGCCAGTCGCGCGAGGCCGGGGCGACGCAACCCGGCGCATTCGTGATATTCCCCTCGCCCGCCAGCCCGTTGGTGGTAGTCAAACAACAGTAGTCGAAGGAATTCACGCCGCCCTGCATGTCGGGCCCGTTGTAAAAGACGATGCTGTTCCGCACGCGGGCTTCGCCCGAGGATTTATAGATGCCCCCGTAGTTTTTTGCCGCCGTGTTGCTGACGATCGTGCAGTTCACCACTTCGTTGGTTTTCCGCACCGTGATCCCGCCGCCATAGTCCGCCGTATTGCCGTAAATCAGGCAGTTGTCCACGCGCCCCGTGCTGGACCCCAGGTTGATGCCGCCGCCGCCGTATCCCGTGCCCGTCGGGCGTTTTCCACCGATGTTGTTGGCGATCACGCACCGGATAACGGAAACATGAAATGTTTTCACCGCGTCGTAGGCGACATAAATGCCGGCGCTGTCACTCGCCGGTCCTCCCGTCGCCACATTGTCCACCACCGTACAGTCCCGGATCGAGGCGGAATACTGGGCGGAATCTCCCGCCATCGTGATGCCGCCATTCCCATTGGTGGAGACATTATTGCTAATGATGCAATCAACAATGAGAGCATTCACCGGGTTGTTGATCGCAATGCCCGATGCGCCCGCGGAACCGGCGGTATTTCCGTGAATAAAACAATTAGAGACGATGACCGTGCCGCTCACCATATATATCGTGTTTCCGTTGATCGCGGTGTTGCTGTAGACGTTCAAGCCGATGGCCTGCGAGCCTGTGAGCATATAGAGCGCCGACCCATAGCTCATGCGTCCCCGGGTAACGGACAGGTTGTCCACCGTGCCATAGACGTAGCTGAAACACTGGACGGCATTACTGCCATCCACGATCGTTTCTTTGCGGGACAGCCCGCGCACAGTGACCCCGTAGTCCACTTTGGGCAGGGGGGCCGAGAGGACATAGGTGCCATTGGAGACCAGTACGACATCGCCCACGTTCTGCTTGGTTTTGGCCAGGGCATTGCTGATCGTGGCATACGCCGTGGCCCAGCTCGTCCCCGCCCAGGTGTCGTTGCCATTGGTGGCCACGTAATACGTGGTGCCCGCGTGAAGACTGGCCGCCGCCAGGGCCAGCGCGCACCCCATGGCCATCCGCCGCATCCTTCCGCCCAGCGTGTTCATGGGTTCCCTCCCGGTTGTGGTGAACGGTTCGATGTGACTACTCAGGTCCCCATTCAACGATCTCCGTCTGTCCATGGCATCGGGGTCGGAGTCGCTATCGGTATCGGGGTCGAAAGAACGGTAGACCGCCGATAGCGACCCCGATACCGACCCCAAAAAACAGCACCTACCTGAGCAGTTACGATTCGATCAACGGCAATCGCTGAATGTCGTTGTTGGCACATCGGTTGACGAGAGCGGCGGCCATGGTGTTCGTCAACGAGTCGTCGGTCCCGCCTCCGCGCCGACAGCCGGCGCACCCATGAGCCGCGCCACGAGCGGCCCGACGGCGTCCATGAGCCGGGCATAGCCGGCGTCGTTCAAATGGACCTTGTCCTTGCCGTAGCAGTCGGCCAGCGAGCCGTCCGGCAACAGAAACCCATCGCTCGGGTCCACGAAGAACACCGTGCGTCCGTCGGCAAAGTCCTTGATGAGCGCGTTGGTTTGCCGGTTGTTGACGCGGGCAAAATCGTCCGGCGTGAGCCCGCGCGGGACCAGGCCCAGCAGGACAACGCGGGCGCCGGGCAGGCGCGCGTGGAGGTCGTCGAGGACGGCGCGGATGCCGGCGGCGATTCGGTCGGGCGGATCCCGGCGATGCCCGGTATTGTTGGAGCCGATGAGCAGGATGACCAGCCTGGGAGCCAGCCCGTCCACCTCGCCGTGGGCCAGGCGCCAGAGCAGGTTCTCGGTGCGGTCCCCGGCGCAGCCGAGGTTCAGGACCTTGTAGGCCGCCCACGCGGCCCGGCGCTTGGGCGCCCAGTTCACGATGAGCGAGTCGCCGAGCAACACGAGTTCCCAGCCGCCCTTGGCCGCCTCCTTCAGCCGGGTCTCATGCTGTTCCTGGTACCACGTGAGGTCCGGCCGGGGCTCCGGCACGGTGGTCGAGCGCGGCGGGCGCGGCGGCGCGGGCGGCGCGGCCATGGCCACGAGCGCGGCGCCCAGGGCGCAGGCGGTGACAAGCATCCGGGGTGAACGGTTCGTCAGGTTCCCCTTCCATCCATGTCATTCAATGACAACCATGGTATGCACGCCGAGGTTTGTCAAGCGGACTCGGTATTCGCCGCCCGCCATCCGGCCCGGCAGGGCTCGGCCGGATGGCGCGCGGGTCACGCACGGCGGGCGGCGCCGGCCGGCCATCGGCACGCAGAGCGTGGCCGCATGGACGCGCGGCATGGACTCGATTTCCTCGAAGCGGCCGGGGCGGATCTTGCCGTCGGGCGCGATGAATGCGCCCGCCGAGCGGCAGACGCCCGGCAGCGTGTGCACCAGGTTGACGACCAGGCGCTGGCGGCCCTTCTGCCGGTGCGCAAACAACTCGATGGATTCGGGCCCCTCGAGCCGGACCGGCACGCGGGCGCCCGCGGCCTGCCGCAGGACCTGCATGAGCAGCCGCTTCATATTGTGCTGCCCGTAGATCCGGTATTGCAGGCCGGGCTTGCCGGCGAAATACCAGGCGACCCCGCGCCCGAGGCGCCGGCGCAGGAGCCCCGGCGCGTCCGTCGGAAAGGTTTGGAGGGTCAGCAGGGTCGGATCCAGTTGCCGGCCCACGCGCGCGAGCCGGTCAGTTCCGGGCGCCGCGCGCACCGCGAGTTGTCCATCCGAGAGGCGCAGCACCGGGCTGACCCACGGCTCGCGCGGGACCAGGTCGGGATCATCGAGGATCAAGTCGTTCCAATCGGGCCGCCGGTCGCCCATGCATTGCGCGCCGAACACCGAGGCGAGCAGGAAGTCGCGCCGGCGCCGGCCGGCCTCGTCGAAGAGCGAGGTATCGCCCGTGGCGATCAGCGCGCCGCCCCGCCGCACGAAGGCCTGGATGGCCGCCGCGGCGCGGCGGCCCAGGCAGGAGACGTTCGGCAGGATGAGGACGCGGAAGCGCCGGAGCGACGCCGTCTCGATCTGGGACTCGTCGAGCATGTCCCAAAGCCAATGGCCGGCGATCAGCGCCTGGGCCCAGCCTTCCATGTCAAACAGGTGATGCTGCACGGAGGCGTAGGTGCCGGCCGTTTCCGGCGGCCGGCAGGCCAGCGTGCGGCCGCTGCGGACCAGGCCGACCTCGGCCAGCGGCTCCATCCGGTCGAGCCAGGGCTCATAGACGCGTTGCTCGCCGAGCACGCGCTCGATCAGCGCCAGAATCGGCCGGTCAACGCTGCCGTCCAGGTTGAACATGAACGATGCGCAGGCCGCCACGTTGAGCGCGCGCGCCGTCCAGAGTTCAGCCCGGTAACTGTCCAGGGCCTTCGGCGTGCGGAAATCCCACTGGAAGGCCGTCGCGGAATCCAGCAGGGCCTCGGCCGGCCGGTCGCGCCGGCCGGCGGCCAGCACGCGCAGTTTCCAGCTTTCCGGCAGCATGCCGTAGCGCAGGTGGAACAGGTCGGCCGTGAGAAAGTCGCCGTTGCGGGCGGCGAAGTCAAACTCCTGCAGGTTGCCCGGAACATGGAAGGCATGGAGGTTATGGACAAAGGCCACGTCCGGGCGCAGGGTCTTGATGACACGGCGCACGCGGCGGGCATAGGCGTCATTCTGGGCCCAGCGCCACTGCTGGTAGCGCACGTGCTCGGCGTGGCTGAGCGCCGCCACGCCCGGAAACTCGCGGCCGAGCACCGCCTTGAGTTTCGGGCCGCAATAGGGGCAGCGCCAGTGCTCGAATCCGAACAGGCCCAGGAAATCGATGTAGAACCCGCGCACCGGGTAGCGCGACAGCACCTCGCGCACCTGCTCGATCACGAAGTCGCCGTAGGGCCCGTTGAGGCACGGTCCGCCGACGCGCGCCCCCTGACCGGCGTCGGTGATGTCGGTCTTGCCGGCGCCGGGCGCCGCGGGGATGGCATGGCACCAGTCCGGGTGGTCCTTGGGCATGCGGAAATCGGAGAACTCGTAGACGGCCAGGGGCACGATCCCCTCGGACAGGCAGGCGTCGCAGAGTTCGCCGAACAGGTCGCGCCCCTTCAGGGCGGTATGCACGTGGCCAACCCGGCTGGGATAATAGGCGTTCCCGTAATGGCACTTGGCATAGAACCAGAAGGCCTGGACATGCGCCTGGCGCACGGCGCGGACCATCGCGCGCGGGTCCACCCGCTCGAGCAGGTCCGGCAGATTCAGTTCGCGGCGCAGCGGCTCGAACCCCTCGAGCTGGTCGACGTCGGGAACGTGGCCCCCCGCCATCACGCGCCGGGTGCAGCGCCGGATCCAGTCCACCGGGAGGCCTTGGAGCCGCACGGGGTTCCAGTGCCCGGCGGCGGGCCGGCGGCCCGCGGCGGCACGTACACGAACACGGCTCATCATGATTCCTTTAGTGCCTGATCTGACCTTTGACTTCTGGCCAGTGTAGACCGTACAAGCCGCAAGAAAAGCCATTCCTGTGTATTCCCGACCCCGATACCGACCCCGATTGTCAGACCTCCAACCTCTGGCTTCTTGCCTTCAGCCGCACTCACTCCCCCGCCGCGCGCGGGGCGGGCGCCGGAAACTCGAAGGTCCGGCGCGGGGCGTCGCCCGGCGGGCGGAACCGCAGGGTGAACCCGTAGCCGAGCCCCTCGTGCATGTCGAACCCCACCAGCAGCTCGTGGTCGCCTTCCGCCAGCGTCACGGCGGCCTTCGTGCGGTCTTCCCGGATCGGGTTCCGCAAGGCCGGCTGGCAGAGCGCCTCCTGTCCGTCGATCCACACCCGGCACCCGCCGTCGTGCCCCACGCACAGGGTCCACTCGCCGCCCACGGGCGCCCGGATGCGGTTGGCGAAGTACACGAACCCGTCCAGCTCCCCGTGCCGACCGCGCGCCAGGACCCGGTTGTCCGAGACGTTCAGCGGCTGCCACTCGAGCGTCGCGTCGTCCGGCCGAACGGGCGCGACCGCCCGCACATCGCGCCGGCCGTCGCGCGGCAGGAGCCGCGAGATCATCCAGCCCTGGGAGAAGAAGGGCGACTCCCGGCGCGCCTCCACCAGGCTCCACACCCGCCGCGCCGGAAACCCGGAGAGCCGCTCGTAGGCCGTCCCGCCGTCGCCCGCACCCCATGCCGACTCCGCCTCGCGCACGACCGCCTCGAAATCCGCCGCCCGACCGATGCGCTCGAGCGACGCCCGGTGCGCGTCAAGCGCCTGACGCCATGCGGCCAGCCGGCGCTCGATCTCGCGCCGCCCGAGAGCGCCGACCGCGGTTTCGCAGGCCACGATCGGCTCGGCCGGCTGGCCCTCGAACCGGAACGTCCGCATCGTGTAGGCCGGCAGCCGGCCTTTCCACACACTGCCCGCCACCGGCTCGTCCGTCGTGAGTTCGCGTCCCTGCACGCCCGGCGCCAGCGTCAGGGTCACGTCCGTGTCCCAACACCAGGGATTGGCCACGTAGGCATAGGGGCGACCCTCGAACGGCCCGGCGGCCATGCGCACGTTGCGGTCCCGGCCACGGCCCGTCAGCCGCGTATAGACCGCGGCCGGAAGCGAGCGAAAGGCCTGGGCGAACCGGGACATCGAGACTTCGCGCCCGTTCCAGAGAATGGCGTCCATGAGCGGGTGCAGGATCAGGCGCGGGTGCGTACGCACAAACCCGTTGATCCAGTAATCGGCAAAATAATCGTCCTGCGGGTACGGCCAGGATTCCGGCGAGGAAAACGTCCACAGCCAGTAGTCGGGCCCGCGGGGCTGGGCCTCGTACCAGTTATAGCGCACGGCCAGACCGTTCTTGCCGTCGTTGGCCAGCGGGGCCAGGCTCGAGTCCCGGTGCGCCAGGGCGCGGCCGCGCCCAACCTGATCGTGCTTGCCGCGCATCCAGGACTCGAAATCGCCGCTGATGGTATCCACCCCGCCGACCTCGACGCTCACGAAGATATTGGCCGCCAGGATCATGTCCGGGTCGCGCTTGATCCGCTCGAGGTCCATGCCGCCCCGGCGCCCGTAATCGAACAGCGTCGGCAGCCGGTCTTCCGGCGCCTCGTCGTAGGGGGGCGTCAGGTAGCTGGCATAGGGATACACGATCAGGTCCAGGTCCGGCCGGCGCGCCTTGAGGTGCCTGGCGGTCCACCGGTAGATCTCGTGGATTTGGGCGCAGCGCCAGTCGATCCACCGCGGCCAGGCCTCGGCCTTCAGCCAGGCATGGCGCTTGGCAAACCGGCCCGGATCCGCGGCCGACACGGGCACGCGCAGGCCGGTGTCCGCCTCGAACCGCGCGAGGGTCACGTCGTCGTAACTCGCGCCGCCCGGGTCGCGGTGCGGCGCGTACCAGGCCGGGCCGACGCTGTCGTGC
This sequence comes from uncultured Verrucomicrobiota bacterium, assembly GCA_964515705.1. GTDB lineage: Bacteria > Verrucomicrobiota > Kiritimatiellia > JAAZAB01 > JAAZAB01 > CAZEVX01. The sequence continues at coordinate 7,298 of CAZEVX010000090.1, forward strand.
TGGTGCAGCACCAGGCCTTTCCAGCCCGGCTCCTTCGCGTAGAGGTCCGCCACTTCCCCGACGACCTGCTCGTACCACCGGCGCACGGCCGGGTGAGTCCAGTTCGGCGCGAGCATTTCGCCCAGCGCCAGTACCTGGCGACCCTCCCGGTCCACCTGGGCGAACGTCGGCGCGCCGGCGGCCACCGCCTCGTCGTCGGCCGTCAGCGGGATGCGATCCGAGCTCACGAGTTGGAGCACACTGAAGAGGCCGAGACCGTTTTCGTCAAACATCCGGGCCAGCAGCACGCCGTAATCCCGCAGGCTGCCGGACTCGTTGCCGCTCACCGCGACGGTGTCCGAAAAGGCGCTCGGGTACAGCACGCGGTCGTACATGTACTGCCCCATGAAATGCGCGTTCTCGCCGGCGAACTTCATGCGCTTGACCATGTTGACCGACGTCTCCAGCCAGTTCCGGTAGAACACCGGGGACTCCGTCAGCCGGTACAGGTCCCGGAGCGGGTTTCCGAGGCAACTGGCGAGAATCTGGGACGGGCCCCGCTCCGTGAACTGCCCGACCCACTTGCGCGGGCCGGGCGCATCGGCCATGCGCCGCGCGGGCGGGCCGTCAAGCACCTCGTAGATTCGGATGCGCCCGACGCGCGCCGCGGTCGTGGCATCCCACCCGGGCATGGCCAGGGAGAGGAACGAGATGGTGCCCATGTGCCGGCCGGGGAAAAACAGGCAGTGCTGCTCGCGGAGCTCGTGGGTGAGCGGGTTGTCGAATCCCAGCACGACCGTGTCGTTGCCGAGCACGTTGCCGCTCAGGATGCCCGGCCGCCGCTCGCCGCCGTCCTCGGTGATCCGCATTTCCTGGCAGCGCACGGTGTCGTCCGGATACGCCGCGATGGCCACGTGCGGCCGGCCCGGATGCTCGATGCGGTAGCGGTACGAAATGTAGTTGCACGGGCTGCCGCCGAGCGAGCCAAGTTGGCGCCCGGTGTACGGCTGCCGGAACCGGCCGAGCGGGGTTTGGACGACCGTGCTCGGGCGCGGCAGCGCGTTCCCGTCGCAGGAGACGAACGCGTCCGCCGGCGGCTCCGAGGCGGCGTCCATCTCCCAGACCTGTTTCAACTCCATGCCGTCGGTATAGGTCGTGGGATTCGCGATCTCCGGCAGCGGCACCGGTCCGCAGACCGCCAGTTCGTAGCGGCGCGTCTCGACCGGCGCGCCCGCCTGGCGCCAGTCCACCTCGAGCGCGTAGGCTGCGTTCGAGGCCAGCGCGCCGGGCGCGAACCGCAGCTCGGCGCCCGCCAGGCCGCCCGACGCTTGCACGGGGAGCGCCCCCGACGCCACCTGGCGGTCAGCCGGCGCGCCGTCCCGGCCCATCGTGTCGAACAGGCGCCAGGTCACTTCCGGGCGCTCGTTGGCGCGCGCCGGCACCGCGACCCGGAAGGCCACGGGCTCCCGGCAGCCGAAGACCGGCTGCGGCCGGCCGTCCGCCGGCTCGATCAGGATGCCGCCCTTGTACGACGGGTTGAACCAGAACCGCGCCAGCGGGTCGGGCGGCTCCGCCACGACCCGCGCCGCCGGCCAGGCGGCGGCCTCCGCGCTGCCAGGCAGGGTCCAGTCGCGGCCGGCGGGCGGAATCCCCGTGCGCCAGGACTGGTCGTTGCTGTCGAACCGCAGGTAGGTCCCGTCCACGCAGAGCACCGCGCCATCCAGCAGGACCTGCGGCAAGCCCTCCAACTCGAGCGCCACGACGTTCGTGCCCGGCCCGAACCCGGCCGGGTCGAGCGCGTAGTTCCAGATCTGGCGATAGTCCGTTTTCGGCGGCGAGTACACCGCCTCGCGCCCGTTGACGAACAGCCGAAACCGCCCGGCGGCCGACACCGATACCTTCACCCAGCGCGCCGCCGTCGGGAGCACCAGGTCCCGGCGCACGCACACCGTGCCCGGGCAGACCTCCGGGCGCACCCAGTCCACGGCAACGTCGTTCCCCGGCGTGTCGCTGAAGACCTGCACCCCCAGGTAGGGCGGCGGGCCGGCGCTCACCTTGAAGACCACCTCCTGCCAGTTCGTGCCGCGCACCGGAACGGACTCCGAGTCCCACCCCTCGTAGCCGCTCAACTTCCGCCGGGGCAATCCGCCCACGCGCACCCGCCAAGCGCTCATCGGCAGCGACTGCTTCAGCCGCACCCGGAGCTGGCCCAGCGCCGGGCAGGTCTCGTGCAGGTTCGTCGCGTACCCGACCCGCAACGCCGGGTGCGGGTCCGACCGCGCGCTCCGGCCCCACCCGAACCCGGCGTTGGTGCCGGTGGTAAACGTGAGGCAGCCGGCTTCCGCGCGCACGCGCTCGAGGCCCTGCGTCAGGCTCAATCCGTCCAGCGACGCGCCGTCGAACTCCCAGGCATAGGGGAACCCCGCCGCCGGATAGGGCGCCGCGGGCGACGCCGTTCCGAAAGCCCAGCGCCCTTTCAGCCAGCAGCGCTCCGGAGACAGACCCTGCTGCGCCATCCAACGCCGTAGCACGGACTCGCGGGCGGCCTGCTCGATCGGCGACGGCCATTTCGCCGCGCGCTGGCGCATGCGGTTGTTGTAATAGGGATCGTCTTCGGACAGGCCGGCCAGGTCCCGGTGCGACTCGGCAAACAGTTTCAGCCAATGGGCGTAGGACGCATCGCCAGCCGCCACGGGGCCTGCGTCCAGCACCGCCAACGCCTCCATACATGCGTTCGAGGCGGCGGCCATGTCCCCGGCATCGAACCGGCACTGCCCAATCCCGATGGCCGCCTCGGCCCGGTAGATCGACGGGGCATTCGTGTTCGCGCGCACCCGCGCGAAAACCTGCTCGGCCTCCGCCAGGCGTTGCGCCACCTCGTAGAGCCAGCCAACCCGCACGGCGGCGTCCGCCGCATAGGCCCGGTCGGCCCCCGGCAGGTCCCGCACGCGCGCGAACGCCGACCGCGCCCCCGCCAGGTCGCCGTTCATGAACGTCTCGTAGGCCTGTTCATAGGCGTCCTGCCCAACCGGCCCCGCATCGGCGCGCGCCGCGGCGCCTCCCAGGACCGCCAGGCTTAGTGCCGCGGCGAGCAACCGGAATCGGGAACGTCGAAGCGTCGGGAGTGTCATACGGTCATCTCCTTGCATGCTGGGTGCGGAGTCGCCGTGGCATCCTATCGAAAGAGCCGGTCGAGCGGCAGCATGGCCATCCCGCGGGACAACTCCTCGCGGCCATTCTGGGCGGCCATGACCTGGACCTCCATGCCGGGATTGATCGCCCGGCAGCATTCCAGGCGCCGCCGCACGATGTCGAGCGACACGTCGGGGCAGCGCGCCGTCCAGGGAAGCAGAAAGATCGCCTGGGGATTGAACAGGTAATTCAGGCCGACGATCATCTCGGCCGCCGCCTCAAATCCCTCCGCGATCAGGCCGCGGCACAGCGCGTCGCCCTGAATCGCGGCGTCCGCCACCAGGGCATAGTCCGGCGTCCGGCCGGCCCGGATCCAGTCCGCCGCGATCGTGCTAGCGCCCCCGCGAATGGCCTCCTCGAGACGCACGCCCATCTGGCGGAACGGCGTCAGTTGGTTATACGTGCCCGGGCGCCCGTCCCCGCCCCGCCCGCCGCCTTCGCCAAACTTCATGAACCCGATTTCGCCTCCATAACTCTGGTGGCCGATAAATATCTGCCCGTTGAGAAACATCCCCAGGCCCAGCCCGGCAAAGTACAGAAAGGAGGTCAAGTCCGCCGCCTTGCCCCACTCCTTTTCCGTCATCGCCAACGCGGCGGCGTAGTTCATGACGATGCACGGGCAGCGCATGGCCGCCTCCATCGCCGCCGTGATCGAGACCGTGCCGTCGCCCTGGAAACACGGCGAGCGCTGCACGAGCCCCCGTTGGCAGTCGATCATGCCGGGCAAGGTCACCCCGATCCCGGCCAGCCGGCTGGCGTCCGCGCGGCACGTTCGGATCATCTCGCGCACCGCCGTCAGCACGCGATCCAGAACGTCTTTCGCCGTGAGGGGCAGCCCGGTCAGGACCCGCGCGCCGACGACCCGCTGGGCGGCGTTCACCAGGCTTAGGCGCGCCTGGTTGCGACTCAAGAAAATGCCGACCCCGATAACCTGCGCGCCGCGAAGCCGCAGCAGGCACGGGCGCCGCCCTTTCTGGCCGGTAGCCGCCGGGGTGCCTTCCACCACTCCCTGCCGCATCAGGGAATCCACGGCCGGAAACACCGTGGCCTTGCTCAACCGCAGGTCCCGGACAATGTCGGCGCGCGTGGCCCGATTGCGGCGATGCCAGATATACGAGATCAGCGCCTTGTGCGTTTTGGACTTCTGGCGGCGCAGAATGTCCACCTCTGGCATCCCGGCTCTCGCTCCAACCGGTGCTTGCCTCATCACGCCCCCCCCACCGGCCCATCCGCGACCCCGTTGATTCCCGGCGTTCCGCCAGGCAGGCGGCCGCTCGTCTCCGACGCTATTACCAATTCGATGAATATATGACGCACGCATAGGACCATTAATTCATATTGTCAAGA
>CAZEVX010000091.1:0-11795 GCA_964515705.1 uncultured Verrucomicrobiota bacterium
CACCCGCCGCCTGTCAATACATCAATACCTATTATCTCGGACTGACCCCTTCTCCTCCCTCGGACTGACCCCTTCTCCTCCCCTTCTCCTCTCTCCCAATGTCAAGAATCTGTTTCCGGCAAGCGGTTTTTTTGCAGCGCTTGGACGATCCAAAAAAAGTTGCGGCCGATATGGAAGCAGTTCTTGCGTTCGGCGCCCTTGGTGCGGTTGATCGGCCGGCCAGTGCGGTCGAGGAGGCCGTACCATTCCCCGTAGAACGGATCGGCGAAATGGCTGAAACTGTAGGCGTGCGTCCGGCGGTAGGCATCCCAGAACCAGGGATCGCCCGATTCCAGGTGAGCCAGCAGCAGCCCGTAAAGCGCCTCGGCGTGCTGCCACCAGAGCTTGGTGTCGGCGGTCACGGCGGGCGCGCCGGGAATCGGCAGCCCCTCGGCGTCCACGTCGCTGAACAGGCCGCCATAGACCGGGTCCCAGCCGCGCTCGAACCCCCAGCGGATCCAGTCGAGCCCGGCGCGGCGCAGGGCGTCATCGCGCCGGTGGTGGGCCTCGTGGATCAGGAAGATGCCGCCCTCGATCATGTGGCCGGGATTGACCCAGCGACCCATCCAGCCCGGGATCGGCTCGCTGCCGTCCCAGCGCACGACCTCGAGCACCAGGCGGCGGTCGGCTTTCTGGTGCTGCTCGAGCATGGCGCGCAGGCAGGCGTCCACCCGGCCGGCGTCCGCGGGCTCCTCGCGGTACTGCCGCAATTGCTGGATCACGTTCAGCGTAATCATGGCGTGGCTGTGACGCCGGAGCCGGAGGGTACCCGGCGGCACGCCAAGGTTGCGTTCCGGGTTGTCGGGATCGGTGACATAGGCCCAGCAGCGCTCGAACAGGTCGCGGGCGCGCCGGTACAGGGCGCGGTCGGCGGTGGCGCGGGCGAGTTCGGTCATCCCCAACACGGCCGAGAGTTCCGCAAAGATGTCCTGCGGGCCGGCCATCGGCCGGCCGTCGCGGGTGGTCGCGTAATACAGGCGGCCATCCGGCCGGTAGCCGTGGCGATCGAGGAACGCGATGCCCATCCGGCTGATCTCGATCCATTCCGGCCGCTGTTCGCACTCGAGGTAGAGGTGCGCCAGCGTCCAGGCGATCCGGCCTTGGCTCCACAGGCAGAGCTTGTTGTCGTCGTAGACCGAGCCGTCCCGCGCCAGGCAGGTAAAATACCCGCCCGCCTCGCGGTCCGGCGCGTGGCGCACCCAGAACGGCACGATGTTCTCGAGCAACTCGCGCTCGTAAAAGGAGGCCAGGTCGGCCAGCCGAAGATCGGAATCCATGGCGGCCTCCTGTCGCCGCACCGCGCGATCGGATCGTGGGAACGGGGATTCGCGTCCGGTCATCGGCGCCCGTTAACCGGGCGCCGGTCGCTGTTCGGGATGCTGCCGGTTCACTCCGGGATTGTCAAGCGGGCAGGAGTCTGCTACACACCCGGCGATACGCAGCGATGGTGGTACTGCGCGCGGAGACGGAACCCGGCGATGCAATTCCGAAGTCTACCTGGGATCGGCGGCCTGGCGGCGGCCGTGCTGCTGCTGGCCGGCTGCGGGCAAGACCCGGCGCGCGAGGCCTACCGCCAGGGACTGCGCGCGCTGGCGCGCGAGCAGTACCCGCGCGCCGCCCGCCTGCTGCAGCAGAGCCTGCAGGCCGGCGGCACGAACGTCCCGGCCGCCCGCGCCCGCAACGCGCTCGGCGTGGCGCAGTTCCGGCTCGGCCGGCGCGCGGAGGCCCGGGCTGCCTTCGAGGCCGCCGCGCTCCTCGATCCCGCCGATCCCGACCCGGCCTACAATCTCGGCGTGCTGCTGGCCGGGACCGGCGCGGAGGCCCAAGCGGCGGCGGCGTTCCAGAACGCCGCCGCGCTGGACCCAACCGACAGCCGACCCCTGGAATGCCTGGCGGCGCTGCACCTGCAGGTCGGCCGGCCGGAGGCGGCGCGCGCCGCCATGGCCGACGCCTATCGACGCGCGCCGCACCATCCCCGGGTGCTGTCGGCACTCGGCGTCCTAGAGCTGCAGGCCACGAATGTCGTCAAAGCCATCTCGTTCTTCCAGGAAGCCCTCGAACACGACGCCCACTATCCGCCGGCGGTCTTCAACCTGGCCCTGATCAATGCCCGCTGGCTGAAGAACGACCGCCAGGCCGAGCCGCTGTTCCGCGAGTACCTGCGCCTGGCGCCGACCGGGGAGGGCGCCGCCCTGGCCGCCGCCGCGCTGGCCGAGATCGACCGCGCCGCCGGCGCGGCAACCCCGGACGAAGCCCCGGACCAACAGCCCGCCGCCCCGACGCCGGATGCCCGTCCGCGCCCGCCGGCCCCGGAGACGCCGCCGGCCGCGACCCCCGTTCCTGCCACGCCGCGCGCGGATCGGCCGACGGTCTCCGCGCCAGCCCCGGAACCTCCGTCCTGCGAGGAGATCCTGCGCGACGCCCAAACCCTCGAGCGGCGGGGACGGGCGGACGCCGCGGTCAACAACTACCTGCGCGCCGCGCGCGCGGCGGACCAGACCGGACGCCCGCGGCTGCGCGACCAGGCGGAGCGCGCGGCCGTCCGGCTGGCCGGCGACCACCCGCGCGCGCAGTTCGCCCTCGGCGAGTATGCGGCCGCCGCCGGCCGCAGCCCGGCCGCGCTCGACCATTTCAAGCAGGCCGTCGCTTTGAGCAACACCTGGGGCGAGGCGCTCCTGGCGCTGGCGCGGGAAGCCGCGACTCAGGGCGAAGGCGACACGGCTGTCGTGGCCCTCAAGCAAGCCGTCGCCCTGCACCCCGACGCGCCCGATCCCCTCTGGGCCCTCGCGCGCCTCTATGACCAGACCTTGATCCTCCCCCACCTCGCGGCCCCTCAATACGCCCTGTTCCAAACCCGCTTCGGCGCCGACCCGCGGGCCGCCGAGGCCCGCGCCCGATTCAAGGCCCTCGGCGGCGCGCCCGGCGCCACGAACGCCCCACCGCCGGCGCCGCTCCGCTGGTGGCGCCGATTCTCCGCCCCGGCCCAACCGTGAGACGGCGCCGGCCTGGAAAGGAAGGCCGACATGACCTCTGCTACTGCCTTCAGCCTGGCCGACGTCGCCGCTCTGCTTCTGCTGCTCTGGGAGGTGCTCTGGGGGCTGAAACGCGGCCTCTCCGGCGAAGGCCCGCGGCTGTGCACCACGATCATCACCCTCGGCGCCAGCCTGCGGCTCACCCAGACCGTCGGCGGCCTGCTCACCCGCAACTCCGACCGCCTCGCCGCCGCGCCGGACCTGGCCGAGGCCATCGCCTTCCTGGCGCTCGTGGCGTTCTTCGCGCTGACATTCCTGGTCCTGCGTCTGCTGGCACGACTGCTGCTGACCGTGACCTTCAACCCCGCCATCGACCGGCCGGGCGGCGTCTTCGCCGGCATCCTGCGCGGCCTGCTGCTCGTCATCCTGGCGGCCTGGGGCATCGGCCTGTGGCCCCACCCCGCGCTGCGCCGCCGCGTGCGCGAGGAATCGGTCGTCGGACGGACGGTCCACAAGATCGTGCCTCCGGTCGTCGCGCGCCTGAATGCCATCCGTATCCAGGCGCCCGCCGCCATACGCCTCGAACCGCCATCCGCCACCGGGCCGGCCGCCGCACCCGACCGCCCGGCGGATTGACCGCGCCGGCCGGTCGGCCGGCGAACGCCGTCCACCCTGCGGGAGCCGTGCTGTGCTGAAAGTTCCGCATGCCGTCCTCGAGGACATCCGCCGCCAGAGCGACATCGCGACGGTGATCGGGTCCTACTTCGCGCTCCAGCGCAGCGGCAGCGCTCTCAAGGCCCTCTGCCCGTTCCATAAGGAAAAGACGCCCTCCTTCATCGTCAACCCGCAGCGCCAAATCTTCCACTGCTTCGGCTGCGGCGCCGGCGGCGACGTCTTCCGCTTCGTGATGGACTACGAGAAGGTCGACTTCATGTCGGCCATCAAGATGCTGGCCGACCGCGCCGGCATCCGCCTGCGCCTGGAATCGGCCGGCGGCGAGGCCGACCCGTCCGGCAAGCAGCCGCTCTTCGCCCTGCTCGCCGCCGCCGCCAAGTGGTACCATGAGCAGTTGCTCCAGGGGGCCGAGGGCGAGCCGGCGCGGCGCTACCTGGCCGCGCGCGACCTGCCGAGCCAGGCGGTCGAGACGTTCCAGATCGGCTTTGCCCCCAACCGCTGGGATGCGCTCCTCGCATGGGCGGCCCGCGCTAAAATCTCCCGCCAGCATCTCGAGGCCGCGGGCCTGATCATCCCCGCCCAGCCGCGCGGCGATGCCCCGCCCCGCGCGGGCGAGGCGACCCGCTGGTACGACCGGTTCCGTAACCGGCTGATGTTCCCGATCCGCGACGAACAGGGACGCGTCGTCGGGTTCAGCGGTCGGCTGCTCGACGACGAGCCCGGCGCGGCCAAGTACGTCAACACGCCCGAGACCCCGCTCTTCCGCAAGGGGCGCCTGCTCTACGCCCTGCACCAGGCGCGCCGCGCGATCGTCGAGGCGCGCGAGGCCATCGTCTGCGAGGGCCAGATCGATGTCATCCGCTGCCACCTCGCCGGATTCGCGACCGCCGTCGCCGCCCAGGGCACGGCCTTCACCGCCGACCACGCCCTGCTCCTGAAACGCTACGCCGACAGTGTCGTCCTGGTGTTCGACGCCGACCGCGCCGGGCAGGACGCCGCGCTCCGGGCGGCGGACGCGTTTCTCCAGGTCGGCCTGGCGGTGCGCGTCGCCGCCTTGCCGGAGGACGAGGACCCGGATTCCCTCATCCGCAAGCCCGGCGGCGCCGACCGCTTCCGCGCCTGCCTCGACCGGGCGGTCCCGGCGCTCGAGTTCCAACTGGAGGTCCTGGCGCGCCGCGAACGCCTCGACACGGAAGCCGGGCTGATGCGCGTGGCCGCCGCGGCCGTCGCCCTGATCGCACGCACGCCCAACCCGGTGCAGCAGGCCGCCATGATCCGCCGCGCGGCCGCGCGGTTGGCGCTCCCGGAATCCGCGCTCGAGCGGCAGCTCGCGGCGCTGCACAAGGCCCGCGGCCGGCGCGCGGCCGAACCGCCGCCCGCGGCCGAATCGCCGGCGGAACGCCCCGCCCGCGAGATCGCCCTGGTGGAACACGTGGCGGCCAACCTGGCCCTGGCCGACCTGGTGCGCGCCTACCTGCCCCTGGACCGACTCCAGGACAACCCCTGCCGCCAGGCGCTACAGGCGTGCCTGCGCGCCCACGCCGAACACCGCGAACTGATGCCCTTGGTCGCCGACCTGGACGACGAAGCCCGCAGCCTGTCGCGCTTCCTGGCGGCCATCCTGGCGGCGCCGCCCAAGATCAAGAGCGATTTCGCCACCGACGAGGACTCGGTCAAGTCGCTGATCCTCGCCATCCACACCGCCGCCCTGCGCCGGCGGCGCCTCGACCTCGAACGCCAGCGCCAGGCCCGCCAGCTCGCCGCCCCCGCCGCGGCGGGCGCCCCGGCCCCGGACGCCCTGGACCTCGAATACACCCAGTTGCTCTACGACCTGGCGAAGTTCAAGGACTGGGAAACGGCGCTCCCGGTCATGGACCTGCTGGCTGCTCCGGAATCCGCCGCTCCGGAATCCGCTTGAACGCGGCGGGCGGATGGCGTACCCTCAACCCGGTCTCGAACGGGAAGGATACCGCATGATGTCATGGCTGCAACGTGTGTTGGGGAAACGCGCCGGAACCCCCCTCGCCGCCGACGCGCCGCCAGGACCCCGCATCCATATCGTGGACGCCACCGGCTTGCTGGACCCGCGGCAGCGTACTGGGAACGGCCAGCCCAGCCCGCGCGATCATTTCGGCGTGCTGCGCAGCCTGGCCCAGTTCGCCGGCCGCGAAGGACTGGAGTTCACCGCCGTCTTTACCGGGCGCCCGCTGCGCGAGGCTGGCGACGGCGCGGTCTACAAGGGCGTACGCGTGATGTATGCCGAACAGCCCGCCGAGGTCCGCGAAATAATCCTGCGCCTCGTCCGCCGCGAACGCGGCCGCCGCGCCGTGATCCTGGTGACCCTCGACCCCGCGCTCGAACGCGAGGCCGCCCGCCTGGGCGCCGCCTGCCTGCGCAGCACGACACTCAAAAAATACCTCGACGACCGCGAGGACCGCGGCGGCGAGACCAACGAGCCGGCCCGCGACCGCAGCGACCGCAGTGACCGCGGCGGACGCGGCCGCGGTCCCCGCGACCGTAATCCGCGCCCGCGCCAACCGCAACCCGCCCCGCCGACGACGCCCGCCCAGCGCCCGGAGCCGGCCCGCGAGACGCCCCCCGCGACCCCCGAGCCCGTTCGCGAACCGTCGCCGCCACCGGCGGCCGCGCCAACCCGCCCCGATCCGGCGCCGGAATCTCCCCGCGAGCTTCCCGCGCCGTCCGACAATGCTCCGCCTGACCGGAGCCCGGCGCCCGCGCGCGAGCCGCCGTCTTCCGCGCCCCCGCGCGAAAAGTTCAGCCCGGGCGTGCTGGACTTGATTGACCCGGTCTGACCGGCGCGGCCGGCAGAGACGCCGGCCGCCACCTGCCCCGCGGCCTCCCGACGAGCGTCAAAGTCCCCGGTGGCCGCCGATGTCCCCATCGGCGGCTGATAGCCATCCCCGCAACGCTTTCCCGGCCGGCAGGGACGCCGGCCGCTACCTGCCCCCATGGCCATCCGGGCCGCAATGTCTCGGGCTCCACGTTCCTTTTCGAGAATGAGGACGGCGGGCAGGATGCCCGCGCTCCGGCGCGGCCGCTTCCGCCTCTCCGCGGACTGCTTGGGCTTGTTCGGAGCGCGCAGGCGATTCCCGGCGGCCGCCGAAAGGGACACGTCAGCCGGCGGGTCCTCATCGGCGGCTCATTCGCCTGGCGACAGGGGCGCCACGCGGCGCGGCGCCTGCAGGGCGTAGAGCGCGATGCCCGCCGCCACGGAGGCATTCAAGGACGTGATCCGCCCCTGCTGCCGAATGGCCACCCGGTAGCGCGCCTGGTTGAGGAGATGCTGGCCGACGGCCCGGTGCTCGCCGCCGATCACCAGCAGAAGCTTCTCCGGCGGCCGCGCGGCCAGGTCGTCCAAGGCGTCGGTCCCGCGCCCGTCCAGCGCCGCCAGCGTGAAGCCGAGCGGCAACAGCCGCCGAACGTACTCGGTCGCCGTGTGGTCGCGCGCAATCCGCAGGTGCTCCGCGGCCCCGGATGACGCCTTGACCACCGAGGGGTACACCTCCGGCACGCCGCGGTTGGCCAGCAGCACGTCGCGCCAGCCGAAGACCTCGGCGCTGCGCAGGATCGCCCCGACGTTCTGCGGGTCCTCGACGTTGTCCACCAGCAGCAGCCGGGACGCCGCCTGCAGCTCTTCCAGCGCGGCGTAGGGATAGGGCGACACCTCGAGCACCACCCCCTGGTGCTCCGTGGCGCCGCACAACTGGAACAGCCGGCGCTTGTCCGCCGGCTGGACCGGCACGCCGGCCGCCGCCAGCAACTCGGTCAGCTTGCGCCGCCGGCTGCCGCCCTCGCCGCCCGGCCCGAAATAGGCCGCCCGGATCGTGCGCCGGCCGGCGCGCAGCGCCTCGAAGGCCGGGTTGATGCCGTAAAGATGTTCCATGGTTATCGCGCTCCGCGCCCCGGCGCCGCCGCCCCGTGCACGGCGGCCGCCAGCGCCTTCACGAGAGCCGCCAATCGGCCGCGCCGCGCGGCCTCGACCAGCGCGCTGCCGACGACGACGGCATCGGCGTGGCGCGCGGCCGCGCGCGCCTGGGCGGCGTTGCCGATGCCAAACCCGGCGGCCAGCGGCAGCTCCGTCCAACGCCGCAACCGGGCCAGCTGGCGGCGCGCCCCCGCGGGCAGCCGCCGCCGCGCGCCGGTCACGCCGGTGACCAGCACGTAATAGACAAACCCGTCCGCCTCCGCCAGCAGGCGCCGCGTCCGCTCGGGCGGCGTGGTCGGCGCGATCAGCTGGATCCAGAGCAGCCCGTGCCGCCGGAGATGCCCGCGCAGTTCGCCGGCCTCCTCGAACGGCAGGTCCACCACCAGCAGGCCGTCCACTCCCGCGCGGGCGGCGTCCCGGCAGAGCCGCGCGTACCCATAGCGGAAGAGCGGGTTGGCGTAGCTGAACAGGACGATCGGCGCCGCCGTCGACCGCCGCAGCCGCGCCGCCAGGCCGAGAATCCGCGCCAGAGTCGCCCCGCCGGCCAGCGCGCGCTGGCCGGCCGCCTGGATCGCCGGGCCGTCGGCGGTCGCATCCGAAAACGGGACGCCCAGCTCCAGCACGTCCAGGCCCGCCGTCAGCGCCGCCCGCATGTTGCGCTCCGAGGTCCGCAGGTCGGGATCGCCGGCCGTCAAGTAGCCGACCAGCCCTTTGCGCCCCGCGGCCCGCAACGCCCGGAAGGTGGTCACAATGCGGTTCATGGCCGTTTAGGAATCGGGAAACGGAATAGCGCGGGAGCCCCGGTAGGGTCCAGCCTCCGGCTGGACCGGCCGCCATCCTGGCGGCTCGGCAAGCATCCGCGGCCCGGCGCGACGCCGGGCGCTACCCGCCGAGGTCCCATGATTTTCACATCGGCTCATGGTTGTCCGGATACCGACTCGGTGTCGCGTTCATGGGGGAGACGATCGTAATCCCCTTGTGGCGTTGTTGCGCTTTGTAAATCCCTGGTGGCGTTGTGCACGGTAACTGGTGATGTTGTCCAGGTCCTTGTCGCCGCGGCCGGAGAGGTTCACGACGATCAGGCCGCGCCGGCCGAGCCGCGGCGCGCGCCGTCGGGCCTCGGCCAGGGCGTGGCAGGACTCGAGCGCCGGCAGGATACCCTCGAGCCGCGTCAGGTCGTCGAACGCCCGCAGCGCCGCGCGGTCGGTGACCGCCGTGTACACGACGCGGCCGGTGTCGGCCCAAAAGGCGTGTTCCGGGCCAACGCCCGGATAGTCGAGGCCGGCGCTGATCGAGTGGGCGTTGCGCACCTGGCCATCGGCGGTCTGGAGCAGGTAGGTCTTGGCCCCGTGCAGAATGCCGACGCGGCCGGCGCCGATCGAGGCGGCGTGGCGGCCGGTGGCCAGCCCGAACCCGGCAGCCTCGACGCCCACCAGCCGCACGCGGCGGTCGCCGAGGAACGCGTCAAAAATGCCGGCGGCGTTGCTGCCGCCGCCGACACAGGCGATGACCTCGTCCGGCAGGCGCCCGGCCTGCCGCCGGCACTGGGCGCGGGCTTCGCGGCCGATGACGCTCTGGAACTCGCGCACCATGGCGGGATACGGGTGCGGGCCGGCCACCGACCCGATGACGTAGAACGTGTCCGCGACGCGGGCAGACCAGGCGCGCAGCGCCTCGCTCATGGCGTCCTTGAGCGTGGCCGTGCCGCTGCGCACGGGATGCACGGCGGCGCCGAGGAACCGCATGCGGGCGACGTTGGGCGCCTGGCGGCGGATGTCCTCGGCGCCCATGTAGATGTCGCAGGCCATGCCGAGCAGCGCCGCCGCCGTGGCGGTGGCCACGCCATGCTGGCCGGCGCCCGTCTCGGCCATCAGGCGCCGCTTGCCCATGCGCTGCGCCAGCAGCGCCTGGCCGAGGGTATTGTTGATCTTGTGCGCCCCGGTGTGGTTCAGGTCCTCGCGCTTGAGGCAGATCCGCGCACCGCCATAGGCCGCCGTCAGGCGCTCGGCAAAATAGAGCGGCGAGGGCCGCCCAACGTAATCCCGCAGCAGGCCGCGGAACCGCCGGAGGAACGCCGGGTCGCGCCGCGCCGCGCGATAGGCGCGTTCGAGCGCGATCAGCGCCGGCATCAGCGTCTCGGCCACGTAGCGGCCGCCATACGGCCCGTAATGGCCCGGCGGCGCGGACGTCGGGGAATGTACCCGCGTCATGCTATTCAACCCTCGAAGCGCCAGGAATTGCATCCCGCCCCGCAGCCCGTACTGTTTTCCTTGTCTTCTTCGTGTGGGACGGGATTCCTTCCCGCCCTACACCCCGCGCCGCGGGGTCGGGCAGCCGCCCCCCCCACAGCTCGGCGGCCCTTGGCCCGCAAACAGCCGGCCTGGCAGTCCGGCCCTACCCCAGACACCCGCTTGATCTCCGTGCACCCGGACGTCCGCACCGGCAATTCCCGGCGCCAAGCATGCCCCTTGCCGTGCATCCCCGGGTAGGGTCCAGCCTCCGGCTGGACTGTCCTTCATTACATCCTTCCGGATTGGCCAATCCACCCACCGGCGGGCAAGCCCCGCACCCGGCTCATGCCTGCGTCGTTTCCCCCGGCGCGCGGTAGGGTTCGCCCCGGAAGAACCCGCGCGCCAGCGCCGCCGCCGCCCCGCTGAGCGCTACGATGGCAACCAGGTTCGGGATGGCCATCAGGCCGTTGAGCGTGTCGGCCAGGCTCCAGATAAAATCCAGCTTGCCCAGCGCCCCGGCCAGCACCAGCGGCAGCCAGAGGCAGCGGTACGCCACCCGCACGCGCGGACCGTGCCCCAGCAGGAACGACGCGCAGGTTTCCCCGTAAAAGCACCAGACGAAGTTCGTGTCGTAGGCCGTCAGAATCATGCTCAAGACCACCAGCACCAGGCCCAGCCGCTGGCCGTAGAATGTTGAAAACGCCCGGATCGTCAGCGTGGCGCCCGACTCGCCGCCGGTCCAGGCGCCGGTCAGCACGATCACCAGTCCGGTGGCCGTGCACATCACCACGGTGTCCACGAACACCTCGAAGATGCCCCACATCCCCTGGCGCGCCGGATGGTCGGTGCGCGCGGTGGCATGCGCCATCGGCGCGCTGCCCAGCCCGGCCTCGTTGCTGAAGACCCCGCGCGCCAGCCCGTAGCGCATCGCCATCCAGACGCCCGCGCCGGCAAACCCGCCGGCCGCCGCCGTGCCCGTGAAGGCCGAGCGCAGCACTAGCGCCAGCGCCGCCGGCAGGTGCGGCAGATACCAGAGGATCAGCACCGCCGCCGCCAGCATGTACAGGCCGCACATGAATGGCACGAAGACCATCGCCACCTTGGCGATCCACTGCAGGCCGCCCACGGTCACCGTGCCGACCGCCACCAGCAGCCCCAGCCCGGTGACCCAGCGCGCCACGCCGAAATGCGCCATCCCTTCCGCCACGGCGTTGGCCTGGACCATGTTGCCGATGCCGAAGGCCGCCAGCGCGCCGAACAGGCTGAACAGCAGCGCCAGCCATTTCCAGGTTGGCCCCAGCCCGCGCGTAATGTACATCATCGGCCCGCCCATCATCGGCTCGCCCGGACGCCGCTGCCGGTAATGCATCCCCAGCACCACCTCGACAAACTTGGTGGCCATGCCCAGCAGCCCGGACAGCAGCATCCAGAAAAGCGCCCCCGGCCCGCCCAGCGCGATCGCCGTCGCCACCCCGGCGATGTTGCCGACGCCCACCGTCCCGCCCATCGCCACGGTCATCGCCTGGAACGGCGTGATGTCGCCCTCGGCAGCCCCGCCGCCGCGCCGGAAGAACTTGCCAAAGGTCTCCCGCAGCATGAACCGGAACCGCGCGAACTGGACGAAGCCCGTCCGCACGGTCAGGAAGACGCCGACCCCTACCAGGATCGTCAGCAGCGGCGGGCCCCAGACAAGATTGTTCACCCAGGCGTTCACCGCCATCAAACGCGTCATGGCATGGCTCCTGGTAACGTTCCGGGCATCATGGTACGGCGGTCGGCATCATGCGGCGCGCCGCCCGCGCTTGTCAAGCCGGGCGGAGGACCCCAACACTGCGGGAGTTGCGCCTTCCCCTGTTGCCCCGTCAGGCGCCGGACCTTGCGCCTGCGGCTCGGCACCCTGCGCGCCGTAGCGGCGGCTTGACGCGCCGCGTA
>CAZEVX010000092.1:0-11786 GCA_964515705.1 uncultured Verrucomicrobiota bacterium
CGTTGTCATATCGACCGCCGCGCAGGTCCAACCGTGGCTTACGCGCCAATCATGGTCGGCGAATTCCGACTTGATAATGATTGGCCTGGAGGGCAAAGTGAAATTTGGAAACCCGGGAAAGGCGGCGCATGGGAAACGGCATGGCATCGCTGGCGGTGTGCTACACGGTGCGGGAAAGTGCGCGCGCGCGGCGGGTGTCGTTGCGGGTGGTCCCGGCGCGCGGGCTGGAAATCGTTGTGCCGGCCGGCCGGCGGCGCGCGCTGGACGTGGCGCGGCTCCTGCACCGGCACCGGCGCTGGATCCGCGCGGCGCTCGAGCGGGCGGCCGCGCGGCCGCCCGCGCCGCCGTGGGGCGTCCCCGGCCGCATCGTCCTGCCGGCCGTCGGCCGCGCGTGGAGTGTCAGCGTCCGGGAGCAGCCGGCGCGGGGCGTGACGATCCGCGAACGGCCGGACGGCTGGCTGCAGGTCAGCGGCGGCGTGGCGCGCGAGGCCGACTGCCGCCGGGCGTTTCAGCGCTGGCTGCGGCGGCAGGCCGCGCGGCACCTGCCGCCGCTGCTGCAGGGGATCAGCCAAGAGCTGGGCCGGCCGTATGCCGGGCTCGGCATCCGCTGCCAGCGCGCGCGGTGGGGCAGTTGCTCGCGCCGCGGCCGCATCAGCCTCAACGCCCGGCTCATGCTCCTGGCGCCGGAGCTGGTCCGCTATGTCCTGGTCCACGAGCTGTGCCATACGCGCGAGTTGAATCATCAACCCCGATTCTGGCGGCTGGTGGCCGCCGCCTGCCCCGCGTACCGCGCGCTCGACCGGGCCCTGCGGAACGCCTGGCCGGCGCTGCCCGCCTGGGCGTAGACCCGCCAAGGAGCCCCGATGGACATCCCCGCGCCATCGCCAGACAACCCGGCGCCGCCGGGCCGGCTGGACCCATTCGGCGCCGGCGCCAGCGCCCGCCGGCGGCGCGAGTCTCCGCTCCGCTGGCGGGTGACCCGCGAGCGCTTCCAACTGCCGGAGGACGAGCCCCCGGCCGGCGAGCCCGAGGGCGCGCTGCGCGACGTGCTGCGCGCCATCTTCAAGACGATCGACCGCCGTCATCAGCCGGGCCTGTTCGACGCCATCTGCACGGTCTGGCCCGGACTGGCCGGCCCGGACATCAGCGCCCATGCGCGGCCGGGCCGGCTCGACCGCCAGACCCTCGTGGTCTTCGTGGACAGCGCCGCCTGGTATCACGACCTGGCGCGGTTCGAGCGGCCGCGCCTGCTGCGCGCGCTGCAGCAGCGGTTCGGCGCCGAGGTTGTCCGCGACCTGCGCTTGCAACACGATCCCGAAGGCCCGAGCGGCGGCCGGCCGCCCCCAGGAGCGCCGTGACGATGACTCCGCGCCAGCGCCTCCTGGC
This sequence comes from uncultured Verrucomicrobiota bacterium, assembly GCA_964515705.1. Lineage (GTDB taxonomy): Bacteria > Verrucomicrobiota > Kiritimatiellia > JAAZAB01 > JAAZAB01 > CAZEVX01. The sequence continues at coordinate 1,387 of CAZEVX010000092.1, forward strand.
CCCATTCGAGGGGCGCGTGCCGGATCGGCCGGCCTTGCTCGCCGACCTGTCCTACTGGTACGAGAGCGCGCGGCTGGCGGGCCGCTTGCCGGCCCGCTACGCGGCGGCGGACGGGGTTCGCCGGCTGCACGCCGACCTTGGCGTCTGCGAGTATTACCAGGCCGGCACCAGCGTCGTGGTGCGGGAATTCGACGGCGTGGAGCAGGAGACCCGCTCGGAGGGCCCGGTGCGCCGCCGCTCCTGGCGCACGCCCGCCGGGGCCCTGGAAGACCGCTGGGAGTATTTGCCGGGCTCCGCCTGCTGGGCCTGCACCGACTACCCGGTCAAGACCGTCCAGGACCTGGCCGTGCTGGCCGACCTCTTCCGCCGCGCGCGCTATCGTTCGGCGTATGAAGGCTATCGCCGCCAGGACGAGCGCCTCGGCGACGCCGGCCTGCCGATCGTGCCCGTGCCGCGCAGCCCGCTGCCGGCGCTGCTGGCCGACTGGTGCGGCGTCGAGCAGACGATCTGGTTGCTGGCGGACGAGCCCGGCGCCGTGGCCGAGACGCTGGAGGCCATCGACCGCGCCGCCGATCCGGCTTTCGATCTGATCGCCGCCGCACCCTGCCGGTTGCTGCACTTCTGCGACAACCTTGACAGCGCCGCCGCCACCCCCTTTTTCGAGGAGCACATGCGGGCGCGCTACGTCCGGCGCCTCGCGCAGTTGCACGCCGCCGGCCAGGTCGCCGTCGTGCACCTCGACGGCCGTGTGCGCGGCCTGCTGCCGCGCCTTGCGGGCTGCGGGTTCGACGGCGTCGAATCCATCACCCCCGCGCCCGTCGGGGACGTGACCGTCGAGGAGACGCGGGCGGTCGCCGAACGCGAAACCCTCGTGCTCTGGGGCGGCCTGCCGGGCGCCATGTTCTGCCCGCCCTGGACCGCGGAGCAGGTGCGCGAGCAGGCGCGCCGGGTCGTCCGGCACTGGGGCGCGCAGGGTCGCCTGGTCGTCGGCACCGCCGACCAGATTCCGCCCGACGGCGCCGTGGAATGCTGCCGCGCCATTGCCGGCGTCCTCGCCGCGGGCGCGTGATGGCGGTTCCCGGAACCCGTCCTTCCGCGGTCGCCGATTAGCGCTCGCGGCGGTTGCCGGGTTGTCCGCGGACGGACTCCGGGAATCGGAACGGCGCGCGGATGCGTTCTTCGATGGCCTTCTGACGCGCCGCCTGGGCGGCACTGCGGTCCCGCGAGGACATCTCGATCCAGGCGGCATAGGCGTCCATCGAAAGCCGGGGAAGCAACGGGGGCGGTGGCGCGGTGGGACGAAGAGGACGCGCGCTCATGGATCTCCTCGGGAAGGGCTTGCCAGGACGTTCATCTGGCGGCGGATCAGGCGGTAGGTCGTTTCGTTTCCGAACCGAGTGCAGAGGGGGTGTATATCGGTCTCGGGATCCAAGTGGTGCAAGACGCTCAAGGCGGCGATGTCCGGCAAATCCTTGGCCATGCGCCGTATTGGATCGTGGGCCAAGGAAAACACTTTCATCGCCAACAGGTCCTTGAGTGCCGGCAGCTTGACCGGGTGACCGTAGACCGTGGCGCGGATGGCGCCGGCCAGCAGGCGCCGCAGCGTGGCGTCGTCCACACATAGAAAGTCCACGCGCAGCGACGATCCCGGGGCGCTGAACAAAACGGCATTGTTCTGCGCGATGACATTGGTGAACCCCGCCTTTGTCATCGCGCGTCTCACCAACGCGATCTGGCGCGCAACAATCATGAAGTCCACGTCCAGCGTGTTGCGGGTGTATCCGTGGTAGTTCACGGCAAAGCCGCCAATCAACAGACATTCAATGCCGGCCGCGGGCAGCCGCCGGGCCGCCATGTCGAAGATCGCGGCCAGCCCGGCCGGGAGCCCTTGCGTGGGGGAGGCGTGCATGCCGGCACTTTACCGGGCCCGCTGACGACAGGCAATACGGATTTGCCCGGCCCGCCAAGGCCGCGAAGAATGCCGGACCGGCTGGATGCGGCGTCCGCCAGCCTGAATGCCGAGGCTTGGGAAACACATCCGCGGACGCACCGGCGCGCGTTGCTCGACCCGTCCATCTCATGATCGGGTGGCCACGCGCCGCCGCGGCCGTCCGCGGCGGGCGGGTTACCCAATCCACAGCGGCGCAGGCGGCGTGTTCTGCCGGCGATGGATGGCGCCGTGTCACCGATCGGAAATCCTGTTGACAGGGTTGTGATTGAACGTATAGTTCATGGAGGGTGAATACGTCGTTCAGAAAACCATGAACCCGGAAGCGCGCCGCCGTCAGATCCTGGACCGCCTGCGGGCGGTCGGCCGCGAATGGCGCGTCGACGAACTCGCCGCCGCGCTGGGGGTTTCGCCGCTGACCATCCGGCGCGACCTCGACCGCCTGGCGGGCGAGGGGGCGATCCTGCGCACCCTGGGCGGATGCCTGGCCGCCGGGCGGACGCAGCCGGCGGCCTACCAGAAACGGGTGGCCGAGCGCTTCGCCCTCAAGCAGGCCATTGGCCGCGCGGCGGTGCGCGAGGTGCGCGCCGGCGACGTGCTGCTGATCAACGACGGCTCGACGACCTTTCACCTGGCGTCCTGCCTGGGCGGGATCGGTCCGCTGACGGTTTTTACCAACTCGGTGGCCATGATCGGGGAACTCGGCCGGTTCGAGCGCGTGCGCCTGGTGGTGTTGGGCGGCGCATATGATCGCGACCTGTTTTATCTCGGCGGCGGGTTCCTGGCGCGCGCCATCGAGGCCCTGCGCGCCGACACCGTGTTCATGGGCGCGGACGCGGTGGCCCCGGACGGGCGCTGCCTGGCGGCCACGCCGGACATGGCGCGCGACGCCCGGGGCATGCTGCGCGGCGGCCGGCGCAAGATCCTGCTGGCCGACGCCAGCAAAGCCGCCCTCCGCGCCGGCGTGGCCTATGCCGCGCTGCGCGAGTTCGATCTCTGGATCACGACGCCGGGGATTTCAGCGCCGCTGCGGCGGCGCTGGCGCCGGATGACGGAAGTCCGGGAGGTGGTCGCGGCCTCCTGAATGAGGAACTCAGGGAAGACGGGAACTATCTGGAACTCAGGAAGCGGATGGCGCCATTTGGGACTCAGGAAGACGGCGGGACGATGATCCAAGCAGGGGAGGGGAACATGAAGTCGGCGATTGACTGGGCGAAGGTGGACATGACGCGCGTGCCGCATCTCGTGACGGCTGAGGTGCCGGGCCCGCGTTCGCGCGCCCTGCACGGGCGGGCGGCGGCGATCATGAAGGGCTATTCCGGCCAGGTCAAGCTGTTCCCGGTGGTCTTCGAGAAAGGCCATGGATGCACGTTGACCGACGTGGACGGCAACACCTACCTCGATTTTTCGTCGGGGATTTACGTGACCTCGCTGGGGCATTGCCATCCCAAGGTCACCGAGGCCGTGCAGCGGGCAGCCGGGCAGCTGATGAACTGCCACGACTTCACCACGCCCTTGAAGGTCGAGTTGCTCGAGACGCTGGTGTCGGTCCTGCCGGGGGACCTGGCCGGGGTGCAGTTGTACGACAGCGGTACGACGGCGGTCGAGGCCGCGCTGCGCGTCTGCCGGGCGGCGACCGGCAAGCACGAGTTTTTGTCCTGTTTCGGGGATTTCCATGGCAAGAGCGGGCATGCCGTCAGCCTGGCGCGCATGAACCGGACGAACGGGCCGGCGCGGGCGCCGGGTTTTTACATGCTGCCGCGGCCGAATCCGTATCGGCCGTGGTTCGCGACGCCGGACGGAGCGATCGACACCGACGCCTACCTGCGCTTCTACGACGAGTTTCTGCGGGAGGGCACCACCGGGCAGGTGGCGGCGATCGTGCTCGAGCCGGTGCAGGGCTGGGCCGGGTCCGTGTTTCCGCCCGACGATTTCTTTCCCAAGCTGCGCGCCTGGTGCGACCGGCACGGGATTCTGCTGGTGGCCGACGAGGTGCTGACCTCGATGGGGCGCACGGGGACCTGGCTGGCGATGGAGCACTGGAACACCGTGCCGGACGTCGTGGCGATCGGCAAGGGGTTTGGCAACGGGTTCCCGGTGACGGCCATGGTCGTGCGCCAGCCCTATGCGGCGGCGGTCGAGGGCATCAGCGCCTCGACCAGTTACGGGGGCAACCCGATGGCCTGCGCCGCGGCGCTGGCCTCGATCCGGGCGATCCGCGAGGAGGGTCTGCTCGAGAACGCCCGGCGGCTCGAGGCCTATTTCCTGCCGCGGCTGGAGCGCATCAAGGCGGCGCACCCGATCGTCGGCGACGTGCGCGGCAAGGGCTGCCTGATGGGGATCGAACTGGTGAAGGACCGTTCCACCAAGGAGCCCTTCGACGAGGCGGGCAAGCAGGTTTACCAGCGGGCCTTCCGCAAGGGGCTGGCTTGGATTCCCGCCGGGCACATCCTGCGGATGAGCCCGCCGATCGTCATGGACCTCGATGCCGCCGCCAAGGGGATGGACCTGATCGAGGAGGCCATCGGGGAGACCGAGCGCGCGCTGGGCTACGGCGGGTGAGGCCGGCGAGATGCCAGCGTCATACGGAAAGGCACGACATGACAGCTCCCATCAAGGTCGGGATCATCGGGGTCGGGCGCGGGATGAGTTTCGTCAAGACCGCGCCCCTGTGCGGCCTGGAACTGGTGGCGCTCTGCGATCGCTGGGAGACGAAACTGCGGCCCTTCCGCGAGCAACTGGGCGTGGCGACCTATGCCGATTACGACGCCTTCCTGGAGCACCGGATGGACGCCGTGATCCTGGCGAACAATTTTCACGAGCACGCTACGTTCGCGGTCCGCGCCCTTGAAGCGGGGTTCCATGTGCTCAGCGAAACCGCCGCCTGCGGCACGCTCGGCGAGGGCGTGGCCCTGGCGCGGGCGGTCGAAAAGAGCGGCAAAATCTACATGTTCGGCGAAAATTACCAGTACACCGCCATCGGCCAGGAGATGAAGCGCCTCTTTGACGATGGGTTCGTGGGCGACTTCCTCTACGGCGAAGGGGAATACGTGCACCCGATGTCGGCCTGGCACGCCGCCTGGCTGGCGCCCTATCCCGACCACTGGCGCAACTGGATTCCGGCGACCTATTACTGCACCCATTCGATGGGGCCGATCATGTTCATCACCGGGCGCCGGCCGGTGAAGGTCAATGGGATCGTCGTGCCGCGCGACCTGAAGGATCCCCATTCCCGGATGCGTGTCCGCAAGGCCGACACCGCCGGCCTGATCGTCTGCCGCATGGACAACGAGGCCGTCGTCAAGCTGTTGCAGGGCGGCCTGCGCGGGCATCACGGGGGGCTGTGCATCTTCGGCAACCAGGGCATGATGGACAAGGCCAACGACGGGTCCGGCCGCCTCCTGATCCGGAAAGAAGCCTGGGACACGCCGGACGGCCAGCGCCTGGTCAAAGACTATGTGCCCGCGTTTCCGAAGGGTCACGAGCGCGCCGTCGCGTCCGGCCACGGCGGCGGGGACTATTTTGTGGACTGGTATTTTGCCGAGGCCATCCGCAAGAACCAGCCGCCTTTCATGGACGTCTACCGCGGGATTGACATGTCGCTCGTCGGCATCCAGGCTTACCGCTCGGCGCTGCAGGACGGGGCGGCGGTCGAGGTCCCCGATTTTCGGGACGAGGCTGTGCGGCGGCGCTACGAGGCCGACGACTGGACTCCGGACCCGGCCAAGCGCAAGCCCGGCCAGCCGTTTTCCAGCGTGCGTGGCGATTTGCAGCCGTCGGCCGACGCCGTGAAATACGACGCGCTCGTGCGGCAGGAGCGCGAACACCACTGGGCCGGCCGGCCCTGGAAACGGTACGGCCTCGATTTCCAGGTGGAGGCCGAATACGGGCCGGAATACATGCGCAAGCTGGCGAGCCTGCGGACGCTCGAATACGGGATGTCGAAGGAAGAACGGCAGACGTGAGGCGGTTCGCCGGGAACCGCCTCGGGCATAGACTATCGGGAGGCGCCTCGCATGAGCATCAGCATCGGGTTGGTCGGGCTGGGCAGTTTCGCCGCCGCGTTCGCGCCGCTGTTCAAGAGCCATCCGCGGGTCAGCCGGATCGCGTTTTGCGACCGCGAGCCGGAGCGCGTCAAGAAATACGCGCACGACCCGTTTTACCGGGACAAGTTCCACCCGCGCGACGCCTACGCCTCGCTGGACGAGATCTGCCGGAGCGACCTGGACGCCCTGGTGATCATCACCCAGCCCTGGCTGCACGCGCCGCAGTGCGTCCAGGCCATGGAGGCCGGCAAGCATGTCTACAGCGCCGTGCCGGTGATGATGCTGCCCGACGGCCGCGAAATCCTCGAGTGGTGCGAGCGCGTCATCGCCACTTGCCGGAAGACCGGGAAGTCCTACATGCTGGGCGAGACCACCTATTACCGCCCGCAGGCCATCTTCTGCCGGCGCCAGGCGGCGGCTGGCGCCTTCGGACATGTCGTGTATGCCGAGGGCGAGTATTGCCACGACGTGGATGCCGACTGCAATATCCGGCGGGTGACGGCCGGCCGCCTCGCCAGCGCCGCCGGCCGCGAATGGGACGCGCACCTCAAGGAGCGCTATAGCGACCGCGGCATCCGCGGCGGGCCGATGCATTACCCGACGCATTCTGTCAGCGGGCCGGTCAGCGTGATGCGGGCGCACGCGCTCAAGGTCACCGCCTACGGCTACCGGCATGGCGACGGCGACCCGCACTTCGGCGACGGCGCGTTCAGCAACGAGGTGGCGTTGTTCAAGATGAGTAATGGGGCGGCGGTGCGCATTGCCGAGATGCGGGAATCGCCCGGAACCCTGGCCCAGGAATCGGAAACCTTCCGCGTCATGGGGACGCGCGGCTCGTTTTCCGAGAACCGCTGGTTCACCATCCAGCGGCCGGACTTCGCGCGCGTGGACCTGAAAAACCTGCCAAAACCGGTGTGCCGGAGCCTAACGCCCAAGGAGATGTTCGATCCCCTGCCGCCGGAGGTGCAGCACGCCTTCAAGCGCGCCTTCCACCGCGGGGCGAGCGAGCAGGATTTGCAGACCCTGGACTTCAACCCGATCGGGCATGGAGGTTCGCATCCGTACCTGGTGCACGAGTTCGTCGAGGCCGTGGCCGGGAACCGCCTGCCGGCGATCAACGCCTGGGAGGCGGCGCGCTACACGGCCATGGGCGCGATGGCGCACCAGTCGGCCCTCAAGGATGGCGAGACCCTGGATGTGCCCGATTGGGGCGATGCGCCCGGGACCTGAAGGCGGGCCACAAAGAGGCAAAGCCTTGGCCAACGAACACATGGCGCAATTGCCGGGCTATTCATGAAAACAATCTCCTGCGGCATCATCGGCGCCGGGTTGATGGGGCGCGAGTTCGCCTCGGCCGCGGCGCGCTGGGCGCACCTGCCGGCGATGGCCGTGCGCCCCGACCTCGCGGCGGTCTGCGACACGAACCCGCGAGTGCTGGAGTGGTACCGGGCGAACTTTCCGGCCGCGCGGCGGACCGCCGATTATCACGAGCTCCTGGCCGATCCCGCGCTCGAGGCGGTCTACATCGCCGTGCCGCACCACCTGCACGCCGAGCTCTACAGCGCGGCGATCCGCGCCGGGAAACACCTGATGGGCGAAAAGCCGTTCGGGCTGGACGAGCCGGCCAACACGGCGATTCTGGCTTGCCTGCGCGAGCATCCGCGGGTCTTCGCGCGTTGCGCCTCGGAGTTCCCGTTCTATCCGGCCGTCCAGCGCATCGGCGACCTGCTCGAACGCGGCGCCTTCGGCACGATCCTGGAGTCCTCCGCCGTCTTCCTGCACTCCAGCGACCTCGACCCCGACAAGCCGATCAACTGGAAACGAATCGTCGAGATGAACGGCGCTTACGGCTGCATGGGCGACCTCGGCCTGCACGTCTGCCACGTGCCGTTCCGCGCCGGCTGGCAGCCGCGCAACGTTCGGGCGATCCTCTCCAAGATCGTCAGGGAGCGCCCGGACGGCCAGGGCGGGCGCGCGCCCTGCCTGACCTGGGACAACGCCACCCTGCTCTGCGAAACCGAGGACCCGGCCAGCGGCGCCGTGTTCCCGCTGACGCTCAAGACCCAGCGGATCGCGCCTGGCGAGAAGAACACCTGGGGCCTGGAAATCCTGGGCACGCGCGTCTCGGCGCGCTTTTCGACCAAGAATCCCCGGCTCTTGCAGGTGCTCGAGTACCGCGGCGGCGAGCAGGCCTGGCAGCACCTCGACATGGGGCACGAGACGGCCTTCCCGTCGGTGACGGGCGGGATCTTCGAGGTTGGATTCTCCGACGCGATCCTGCAGATGTGGGCGGCCTTTTTTTACGAGTGGACGGAAGGCCAGCCGTTGAAGCGCTTTGCCGGGTGCGTGACCCCGGAGGAGACGGCGCTCAGTCACCGGCTGTTTACCGCGGCGCTCGAGTCCCAGGCGCGCCGGGCGGTGGTGACGCTGTGAACGACGCACCCGCGCTGGAAGGCATGGCGATGACGGACGGCGACCGGCGGGCGGCGAACGCGACGGGCGTGGCCGGGGAACGGCGTTCCGCCCGCGCGCAACAGGCGTGGGACACGCTCCATCGCCGGACCGTCCGCGGCATCCCGACCTGGAGCGTGCACGTCATGGAGCACCGCATGATTGACCGCCTGGCCGGCGTGCCGGAGGGCAGCTATGTCCGGGCTCCCGAGGCCACCTACCATCGCATGATGCAACGGATGGGCGTCTGCCTGCTCGACCAGTACCTGCCGCGCAATGCCTTGACGCTCGGGTCGCGCGGGTTCGAGGGCGATCCCGCCCGCGGCGCCACCACCGGCAGCGCCAGCATCGTGGTGGACGGCCGGCGGATCGACTCGCCCGAGGCGGTCGTGGAGCACCTGGAATCCGTGGCGTATCCGGCGTGGCGCGCCGAACTGGAGGCCGCCCGACGCGGGGGAACCGCTTGGGAAGACCAGCAGGTGCAACGGCTCTTGGACCAGGAACGCGCCCGGCAGGCGGCGCTCGGGCCCGACATCCTCAAGGCGCCCTACGGCTGCGCGGTGTTTCCCGCCCTGGCGTACACGACCTATGGATACGAATACTATCTCATGGCCTACGCCTTGTATCCGGAGGTCATGGAGCGCGGGTTCGCCCTGCGGGCCGATGTGGCCGTCCGACGTAATGCCGCCGTGGCGCGCGCCTGCCGCGAGGGCGGCCTGCCGCCGATCCTGCGCCTCGACCACGACATGGCCGATTCCCGCGGGACCCTGGTGGATACGCGCTCGCTGGACCGGATCTGGTTTCCGCACTTCGCGCGCGCCATCGCGCCGCTGGTCAAGGCCGGCATCCGGCTGCTCTGGCATTGCGACGGCAACCTGATGGCGATGGTCCCGCGCCTGCTCGAGTGTGGCCTGCAGGGATTCCAGGGGTTCCAGTACGAGGACGGCATGGACTACGAGGCCATTGGCCGGATGCGGACCCGCGACGGCGACAGCCTGATCCTGGTCGCCGGGGTGTCCGTCACGCGCACCCTGCCGCGCGGCACGCCCGACGACGTGCGGCGCGAACTGGCCTGGCTGGTGCGGCAGGGGCCGCCGACCGGCCTCTTCCTGGCGGCCAGCAGCTCGATCACGCCCGGCGTGCCGTGGAATAATCTCGAGGCGCTCGTCGAGGGGTTGGCGTATTACCGGGAGCACGGGCGGAAGTAGGGGACACGGGCAAGGGTTCGGGGGTCAGGGTTCATGGCGGCCGCCAGATGGAGTAGGGTAACAGGATGAACACTAGCGCTCCGTGAACGGGTGCAGACATGGGCCTGAGCGCCACAACAAGGAGCACGCCATGAACCCATCCGCTCCAACACGACGTTCCCGCCGGATCAAGGTCGGCGTCTTTGGCGGGCATCGCGGCTTGACCATGGTGCGGATCATGGCCCGGCACCCGTTCGCCGAACTGGTGGCGGTCTGCGACCGCGCGGCGCCGATCCGCGAGCATTGCCGGCGCGCCGCGCAGGCGGCCGGCCGGCGCATCGCCCTGTATGCCGACTTCGACAAGTTCCTCGACCACGACCTCGACGCCGTGATCCTGGCGAACGACGCCACCGAGCACGCGCCCTTTGCCGTGCGGGTGCTGGCGTCCGGCCGGCACGTCTGCAGCGAGGTGCTGGCCTGCCAGACCCTGGGCGAGGCCGTGCAGTTGATCGAGGCCGTCGAGCGCAGCGGCAAGGTCTACGCCTATGCCGAAAATTACTGCTATTTCCGCAGCACCCTCGAGATGCAGCGGCTCTACGCCCGCGGCGAGATCGGCCGCTTCCTCCACGGCGAGGGCGAATATGTCCACGATTGCGAGCCGATCTGGCCGCGCATCACCTACGGCGACCCGCGCCACTGGCGCAACTGGGCCTCGTCCACCTTCTATTGCACCCACGCCATCGGTCCGATCATGACCATCACCGGCAC
>CAZEVX010000093.1:0-11713 GCA_964515705.1 uncultured Verrucomicrobiota bacterium
CTAACTTGAGCCTTTCCCGTTGGCCACTGAAAACAGCGAAGAACCTAATCGAGGGATGCCATCCCAGTTGCCGGTCCGACTGGGCCGGCCCGAGCCTTGCGTGCGCGAGGATTCCACGGGGCCGGCGGCGGCGATCATCAAACCACAGCGATTACGATAGCGACAACGACAACGACCACGACAACGACAACGACAACGACAGCGACAACGACAGCGAAGGGAAATCACGCCAAGACGCAGGCGGCGGACACGAACACCCGCGCCGTTGACGAATGGCGCTTCCAAGGACCCCCGCCGTTATGAACATTCTTTTCGGCCCCCCGCTAATTTCCGTGGCTGTTATGGAGTCAGGAAGGCGCCTGTCGCGCGGGCCGGTCCGGGTGGCCGTCACACGCTCATGGGTCGGGACAACGGCGGCGGGACAAGGCTGTCCCGCCCTACCCACGATGCCCGGAACGGGTAGGGCCGCACAGCCTGTGCGGCCGCGGGAACACGCGAAGATTTTGAGCCTTTCCCGTTGGCCACTGAAAACAGCGAAGAACCTTTTTTTTTGCAAGACGGCTGCCGTTCTGCTGGCCGGGATCCTGCCGAGTCTGGTCTCCGCCGATGCCGCCCTGGACGCCCTGCGCGCCCGGCACCCGCGTCCGGCCATGGACACGGCCGCCGCCATTCTCGACGTGGCCAATGCCGACAAGATCGTCTGGTATGGCGTCTCGAGCACGGAATCGGCCTACGCCCTGCGGGGCAAGTCCTGGGTCAGCAAGCTGGCCCAGCGCCTGGACTATATCTGCTTCAACCAGGGGCGCTCGACGCAGCTCTACGACGAGTATGCCTACCACATCCGGACCGGCAACCTGGTGGGCTGCGCGCCCGGCCTCTCCCTGCCGGACCTGCGCCCGGCCTATATCTTTTTGGTCAGTTCGGTCGCCAACCCCGGCGTCGGGGGATGGGGCGGCCCGCCGGATCCCTGGAACTCGACCCTGCTGATGCATGGCGTCGAGAACGCCGTGCGGGCGGTGATCGGACGCGGCGCCCGGCCGGTGATCGGCGCCGACCAGTCCATGTGCGGCAGCCGCATGCTCGATAGCCTGCTCTTCGACTACGCCGCCCGGCGCGCCATCCCCTACGCCGCCATCGGCAGCGTGGGCGAACAGATCAATAACACCAGCTATGCGCCCTACTGGCCGGGCAACCACCCGGCCACGCGCTCGAACGCCGTCAATACCGAGGAATGGCTCTATTATCTGTCCCAGATGCCCGGTCCGCTGCGGGGTCTGAAAATCTTCCGCAAACGCAGTGCGCTCCCGCTGAATGGCGACCTGCAACGCCTGAACTTCGAGGGGCCGGACGCCCGCGAACGGCTCTTTGTCGAACTCGAGATGGGTGATTCCTGCCTGCGGCCGGAGGCGGAGCCCTTCTGCGACCGCCTGGACGAGTATTTCAGCACCGGCCGCGTGGCGACCAACGAATACACCGTCCTGCTGGCCGGCAGCAACGCGGTGCCGTTCGTGCCCGACCGCTGGGGCGACGCCGTCGGGCTGTTCGAGTTCACCTTCGATGCCGTCATGCCGGAAACGGTGACGGTCTATGTGGCGGCCGAAGGGCCGGACCTCGAGTTTTCACTCAAGAACCACCGCGCCCGCCCGGGCGAATGGAAACCCATGAAGGGCGCCGTCTTCGGGGTCGCGCCGGAGGTCTTCGAGCGGCTCGATGCGTCCTACGTGGGACAGGCCTATACCAGCGACGTGGTCACGGCCGAGGGGCAGGGCGGCGTGCTGGTCTACCAGGGCAAGTACCGCGATTACAACGTCGGGCCGGTGGTCTGCCTGCACGCCAGCACCACGATCGGGCGCCGCAACTGGCTCAGCCTGGCGCCGGGCGTCCTCCAACACCAGGGCGGCGACCGCGATATCCCGCACACCGGTTTCGTGCACCTGCGCAAGGACCTCCAGTTTTTCGACAGCCTGCAGGGCGGGTTCGGGGAATGGCAGCGCGTGCCCGCGGCGCCGCTCTCCAACGGCTACTGGACCGTCCGGCTCGATGCCGCGCAGGCGCGCGCCTGCGTCGAGGGCGATCGTCTCAAGCTCCTGGTCCGCAACCGCGCCGGGTTCGCCGTGCGCGACGTTGTCGCCGCCTCCGCCGGCGGCGAGCCGAAAACGCGCCAGCCGTTTACGGGGACGGTCCCCAAACGGCAGTTCCGGGAACTGTTCCCGACCAACCTGTTCGGGCCGGCGCTCGAGGACAGCGGCTGGACCAACGCCTCCGCGCATGGCGTCGTGCGGCTGGAAGCCATGCCCGCCGTCTTCGCGGATTACCCGGAGCCTGACCGGCAAGGCGGCTATGTCGAGGCGGCGTGGGCTACAACCCATGGGCTGCGCCATTGCGCGCTCGGCGTGGACGCCGATGGGCGGCCGGGCATGATCGCCCGGCGCGTGACCCTCGCGCGCGCGGGAGTCGGCTACCGTCATCTGGTCTTCCGGGCGGTGGCCCGCACGTTCCCGCCCAATTACATCCGCCGCGATCCCTGGAATCCGGCCTCGAACTACCTGTGCAACGCGACGGTCTTTCACCAGGGCCGCTTCTACCGGAACGCCGCGGGCTCCTCCTTTACGTCCCGCGGCAGCGGCAGCCGCGGGAACCAGGGGCAGGAACCCGCGCCGGACTCCAAGTTCTGGACCCCGCTCGACGCGGCCTGCGCCCCCTTCATGTCCGACACTCCGTCCATGACGCCGGACAGTTACGATCTCGGCACGCTCTGTCTCGGCCTGAAACTCCCGAATAAGCTGTCCTGGAAAGTCATCAAGCGCACCGTCCAGGTCGGCTGGAGCGAGATTTACGTCGACACCTGGCTGCCGCCCGCGGTGAAGGAGTTCGACGTGGCGCTCTTCAAGGACCCGTGGGATTTCGTGGACACGAACTACCACAACCACGAGTTCCCGCTGCACCTGTTCTACACCTCGCTGCAGGTGGAAGGGGAGTGAGGGCAAGGGGGCGAGGACGATTCCTTATCGTCATCCGGTTCGTTGTCGTAATCGTAATCGAATCTCCATCCGGGTCCATCTCGTTGTCGTTGTCGTAATCGTAATCGAGCACATCATGCCCTTTGGACACGAACAGCTTGATGTCTATCGGTTGTCTGTCGAGTATGTCGCCTGGGCATACCAACGGGCGAAACGCTTGCAGGGCGCGGACCGGCACGCCCGGGAGCAGTGGCTGCGAGCGTCCCAATCGATCCCGCTGAACATCGCCGAGGGGAACGGGAAAGGAACGGACGCCGACCGGCGTCGCTTCTTCGAGATCGCCCGCGGCTCGGCGCTGGAATGCGCCGCGATTCAGGACTGCCTCGCAGCCTGCGGCGTGCTGCCCGACGATGAGAGTCAGCAAGGGAAAAGCATGCTGACGCGGATCGTCGCGATGGTGACCCGGCTCGGGCGGCACGAGCATGGGGTGCGGGAAGAGCAAGCGCGGTACGGTGACAACGATCAAGAATAAGAGGATGGCGGCGAGGACGATTACGATTACGACAACGACAACGAATTGCGACAACGACAACGGATAAGAATAGGACGATGGCGGCGATGGCGATTACGAATTACGACAACGACAACGAATTGCGACAACGACAACGAGCCACTCCCCGTTCCCCGCGGCACGCCGGCGCCTGGCGCGCCACCCCGTTTTCGGTCCGACCCTACGTTCCCATGGTCCTGGGGAACGGGAACGACATGGTCACCGTGGATTACACCGGGTCGATGCTGTGCTCCCTCGGCGGCCATGCCCACAAGGAACAGCACGAGGGGGTCGTGCCCGGCTGGTACAAGCAGAGCCACCGGCTCCACCGCATCCCCCCGCGGGTCGCGCGCACGGTCCCGTTCCCGTCGCGGTCGGGGATGCCCCAGCCTTGTCTCCAGGCCGGCTATGCCGTGCGCATCAACGGGGAATATGTCAGCCCCTCGGATTACCGGCAGTCGTTTGACGCGCGCCGGGCGGTGCTGACGACCGATCTGGTCTTCCTCGGCGGGCGCTGGCGGGTGACGAGTTACCTGACGGCGGCGCGCGTCTGGGTCGAACAGGTCCGCGTGGTGTCCCTGCCGCGCGGGCAGCGGGCGGACCTGCTCTTCATGGTCCTGCCGCAAACCGACACGTTTCTCCTGGGAGTGGAACCCAGCCGGCGGTCGTTCCTGACCGTGTCGCCGGCCGGGCCCGGTGCGCTGGCATTCGCCTACCGGTTGAATCCGAATCCGCGCCGGGGCGCCGGGCTGTTCTGGACGGCGCCCCGCGGCCGGATCGCGGGGCGCGCCATCGTGCATTCCGGCGTGCGGGCTGGGTTCACGGTCACGCGCTGGCTGCTGGCGGTGGACGCCGCCGAGCGGCCGCCGTGCGCTGGCGGCCCGCGCGCCTGGTACCGGACGTTCCGGGCGCGCCCGGAATCGGAATGGCGCCGGGCGCATGTCCGGGACTGGCTCGCGTACTCGGGTCGCTCCGCCGTGCGTTTGCCCGACGGCGAGATGGAGGGGCTGTACGACCTCAGCCTCTACTGGCTGCGCGCCAACCAGCATCCCGGGACGGGGTCGCTCAACCTCGGGCCGTTTCCCTGTCACTGGGGCGGCGGCGCGAACGCCATCTGGGATTCCGGCTGCATGCAGATGGCGTTGCTCGGCAGCAACCACGTGGCGGAAAGCCGCCGCCTGCTGGACTTTTACCGGAGCCGCATGCCCGCCGCCCGGCGCATGGCGACGGCGCTCGGCGCCCCGGGCGCGCGCCTCTGCTTCTTCGCCTCGGCCGCCGGCCAGGAACAGCACGCCGACCCCGCCAAGGTCCGGCGCGAGAAAATCGCCGCCAATGCCACCGCTTGCCACAGTGTGTACGATCACTGGCGCATCCATGGCCGGGACGATGCTCTAGCCGACGACCTGGCGCTCATGCGCGACCTGCTCGACCACGTGCTGGCCGTGGCGGTGCTCGAGCGGGCGGACCGCGCCTGGATCGTCGACGCCGCCGGCGTCGCCGAGGGCCAAGTCCCGGTCTCCAACGATTCCTTCCTGGCGCTCCATGTGGCGCGGGCCCTGCGCGGGTACGCCGAAATGGCCGACGCCGCCGGCCGACCGGTCCCCGATCGCTACCGTACGGCAGCCGACCGGCTGATGCGCGGGCTGCGGGACAACGTCTGGCACGGCGTCCTGATGGCCGACCGGCGCGCCGCGCAGGGGGTCGCCAGCCCGCTGCTGGCGCTCAGCGACCTGCCCGGCGCCCTGGCCGGGCTCTACACGCCCGCCACCCTGAACGCCTGGAGGCGCCTGACGCGCACGCCGTGGGGCTATGACAAGCCGGAAAAGGATTACCGCGACTGGTCCTGGTGCCATGCCTGGCTGGCGGTCGTCTACAGCCACTGGGGCCGGTCGCGCGCGGCCTTCGCCGAACTCCGGCGCGCCACGAAGGACGCCAGCGCCCTGGGCGCGCTGCCGGAAAAAGTGCGCCTGGACGGGTTCCCGGTCAGATACTGGTACACGACCGCCCACGCCGCATACGCGCAAGCCGTGCAATGCGCCCTCTGCCACGACCGGCCGGGCGGCGCGCTGGGCCTGCTGATGGGACTCGACGGCGCCTGGCGCGACCTCGCCTTCCAGCGCCTGCGGATGCTCGGCGGCCTGCTCGTCTCGCTCGAGGTGCGCGCCGGCGCCGTGCGCCGTGCCGTGTTCGAGAACGACGGCGGCCGGCCGCTGCGCCGCCGCCTGATCTGGAATCGGCGCTACGCCAGCCCGGCGGTCAGGGACGTCGCGCTACGGCCCGGGCAAACAGTCGCCTGGGACGGGTAGTCCGGCCATCGTCAACGGCGGGGCGTGAACACGGCGCCGGACGCGACGGAGCGCGTCCCTCCGAGGCGCCCCTCCGGCGCTGTTCGTGTCGTGTGGAGGGCCGCGCTCCATCGCGGTCGGTTGGTTGGCGCGCCATAGGAGGAAAACAGCCATGAGAGCGATCAAGTTGGCGGCGTGGGCGGTAGCATGCCTGGGTGCCTGGCGGGGCGCCGACGCGGCGTCGCCGGCGTCGCCGGTCCCGGACCTGGACATCCCGCTCTGCGCGGCGGCGCCGCGGCTCGATGGGTCGCTGGACGACGCCGCCTGGGCGGGCGCGGCCGTGGTCACGACCCTGCGCGAGGCGGGCGCGGACGGGGCGGTCACGGACCGGCACCGGGTGAAGCTGGCGAGGGACGACGCCTGGTTGTACGTCGGGTTCCGGGTCGAACACCCGGTCCTGGACCGCAACCCGCCGATCTTCCGCGCGCACGACGAGGACCTGCAGCGCGAAGACAACGTCCAGGTATCGTTCCGTCCGGGCCGGCCGGACGACGCCTATTACCAGTTTCTGCTGAGCCCGGCCAACGTGCGCGCGGACTGGCGCATGGCGCGCGGGACCCGCGATCGGGACGGCTGGAACATCCCGTGGCGCTCGGCCGCGCGGGCGGATGACAACGGCTGGACCGCCGAACTGGCGCTGCCGCTGGGACTGCTGCTCGAGGGAGGGGACGCGGGAGCGGCGCGGCTGAACGTGCTGGTGGACCAGTTTGTCGTGGAACGGGACGTCTGCGCGGCGCAGGTGGGCGTGCGGCAGCGGCGCTGGAGCTGGGCCGCGCTGGCGCAGTCTTTCGACGAGCCGGCCCGCTTCATGCGGGTGCGCGGGCTGGAGGGCGTCCGGGCGGGTCCGATCTTTCTGCCGTATGTCGAGGCGTGCGGGGTCCGGCCGTACGGGCTGGGCGCGGACGGCTATTATTACGAGGTCCGGGCGGAGGTGCGCGACCGGGGCGGGCAGGGTGGCCGGATAACGCTGAGCGCGGCGGATTCCCCGGCGCAGGGCGCGGGCCATGCGGTCGAGCAGGCGCTGGACCTTGATGCGGCGGGGACTCCGGCCGAGGCGCGGATCAGGGTGCCGGTCGACACGCTGGGCGCGCGCAAGACGGTGCTGAGCCTGCGGGATGCGGCGGGCGAGGTCTGGCAGACGGTGGTGATGGACGACCCCGCGCTGGAGGTTTTTTCTGGTTATCTCGACCGCGATTACTACACGACCGAGCCGGACGCCGGCGCCGTCTGCCGGGTCGGGTTGCCGGCGGAAGGCCTGGCGGGACTGCGGCTGCGGGCGCGGACGGCGGACGGGCGCGTGCTGGCCGAGGCGGGGGCGCAAGCGGCGCTGACCTTGCCGATCCCGCTGGCGGACCTCGATCCGGGCGCGCACGCGCTGGCGCTCGAACTCTGCAAGCCTGACGGGAGCGTCATGACGCGACAGGACCTCTCGTTGCTCAAGCGCGCGCCGGGGCCGGGGTCGGAATGGCAGGTGGACCGGGTCAACCGCGTCCTGCTCCGGGACGGCGCGCCGTTCTTCCCGTTCGGGTTGGTCATGGGCGGGGTGGCGCCTGGTGACGGGGACGCCTTCCGCGACGCGGCGGCGCTGGGCGCCAACAGCATCTATCACTGGCGGCAGTCCGCGCTGACGAACCTGGCCGAGGCGGCAGCCGAAGCGCGCGCCTACCTCGATGCGGCCGCCGCGCACGGACTGCAGGTCGTGTTCTGCCCCGACAAGTACGCCCAGCCCGTTGCGGTCCCCACAGATCTCGAGGCGATCCTGACCCCGGAGCAGCGCGAATGCTTGAAGGCGAAAGTCGCCACGCCGCGCGGCCGGAACCTGACCACGCTGCGGACGACGCTGGTCCAGAACCCGCTGTTGCGCCAGTTGCCCGTGGTGCACAAGGGGCAAGTCATGGTTTCGATATACGAGCAGCAGGCGCCGATCCTGGACACGGTGATCGAGGCCGTGCGCGGCGCACCCAACCTGATGGCCTACAACATTTTTGACGAGCCCAACGTGCCGGGGGTCAACCAGGACCTGGCCGGCCGCGCCTATTACCGCCGGATTCATGACCGCGACGGGTACCATCCCGTGATGGTGGTCTACAACACGCTCTGGGACTCGGCGCCCTACCGCGAGCGGATCACCGGCTGGTGCGATGTCCTGGTGCAGGACCCGTACTGGATTCCGGCCGGCGGCCGCAACCGGCCGGCACAGTCGCAGGTGACGCACGTGGCGACGATGGTGGCGCGCACCAAGCGGCTGGCGGACAGCGCCCGGCGCGTGACGATGACCGTGCCGCAGGCCGAACTCTGGAGCGGGTGCCGCAAGCGCGCGCTGACCCCGGCCGAGCAGCGCTGCCAGACATACCTGGCCTTGATCCACGGCTCGAAGGGGCTGTTTTACTTCGTCTATCCCCTGGCGTCCCAGGCGATGGCCGAGACGCTGGCCCAACTGGGCGCCGAGCTGAAGGTGCTCGGGCCGGCCTGCCTGACGACCGACCTCGAGCAGGCGGTGCGGTACGAGCCGGGGGAACTGGACCCGGTCGCCAACAAGTTCACCGACGTGCAGGTCACGCTGCGCCGGCACCCGGAGGGCGGAACCGTCCTGTTGGCCGCCAACACGGCCTATTACCCGGTAGATACGGCGTTCACGGTATCCGGGCTCGAGGAGGGCGGCACCGTGACCCGGCTGTTCGGGGATGAGACGTATGCGGTGACAAACGGCGCGTTCCGCGACCAGCTCGAGGGGTTCGGGACGCGGGCCTATCGCATCGAAACCCGGACGCCGGAGGCCGGACGCCGGACGCCAGACGCCGGAGGTCGGAGGCCGGATGAGGCGGTGTCCGCGATCCGGATTAGCGTGGCCATGACGCCCCGGCCGGAGTTGGCCGTGCCGGAGCCGACCGCGGACGCGGAACTGAACCGGGCCGGCAAGAAGAACCTGCTGCCTAACTCGAGCTTCGAGCAGGCAACATTGCCGGGCTGGCCGGACTATTACTGCTACATGGGAACGCGCCTGGCGCCGGAAGAACGCATCGGCGGGGCAGGGGGCGCCTGGGGACTGGATTCCCGGGACCCCTACCACGGCCAATCCTGCCTGCGCATGGGCGGCGCGGGGACAGGTGCGTCTCGCCAGACCTACATCGAGTACAATATCGATCCCGCGCTGAGCCCGGAACCGGCGCCCTTCACGCTCTCGACCTGGATGCGGGCCAGCCGCAAGGGCGTGGCGGCGAGCCTGTATGTCAGCCCGCTCGGCGTTTCGACCAACATCGCCTTGACCACGGAATGGCAGCGCTACCGACTGCCGTTCACGATGCCCGCGCGCACGGGGTACCTGGTGATCCGCTGGTATTTCAGCCAGAGCAAGCAAGGCGATACCGTCTGGCTGGACGCCGCGCAGATGGAGACGGGCATGGAACCGACGGAGTACGAGCCGTAGGTCATTGGGGGGCCGGGCCGAGAAGGCACGAATGGGGATCAGGGTGCTTTCCGGTCCGCCCGCTGTCCCACCTCACCCCAGCCGCGGCGGCACGCTTTGGCCGAGGTAATGCTCGCGGTAGCGGTCGTAGAGGCAGCGGGCGGAAGGGAACATCGAGTAGGGGCTCAGAAAATGGGGCGCCTCGAAGGTGATCATCTTCTTCACGTAGGGCGCCTGGGTGTCCATCTTGAACTTCAGTTTCACCCAGTCGATCGGCGGAAAGCGCCAGGGCATGTCGCGGTCAAAGGTCTCGACGTTCGCCCAGAACTCGACATGGTATTTGGCGCAGGCCCCGGCGGTGACCTCGACGAAGGCCTGCAAGTCCCGGAAGTGGCAATGCCCGTCCATGAAGGCGGCGTGGTCGATCAGCCCCTCCGTCTCGCCCAGCAGGTAGTCGAGGTGGCGCCCGTGCTGGGCGGGGGTCAGCGGGTGCTGGCCGGAGCCGGGGCAGGCCCCGTGATATTTTTCCGCCGCGTAGCGCGGCGAGATCAGGATCGGTTTGGCCGCGCCGATCCGGCGCAGGTGCTCGATCAGCGGGCGCCAGAGGCGCGGCATGTTGTAGCGCTCGTCCCCCTCGTGGCTCATGTACCAGCCGTGGAACGAGGGGTGATGCCGGTAGCGTTCCCAGGCCTCGTCGAGGAACGGCTTGCAGGACTCGACTTCCGCGCGCCAGTCGTTGCGGTACCAGTGATAAAAAGTGTCGTAGGTGCCCATGAAAACCTTCAGGCCGCGGGCGTCCGCCAGCGAGAAGAAGCACTCCGCCAGGTCGGGATAGCCGGCCGGCATCCCGTCGCGCACCAGGGGCACCGTGGCGACGCGCGTCGGGTAGATCGCATGGTTCAGCGTCAGGCCTCGGATGATCACCAGCGTATCCATTCCCATGGCCTGAAAGCAGTCGAACTGCGCCGCCCATTCGCCGGCGCCCCAGTTCTGCGACGGGATGTCGCCCGCCAGGCCGTCCAGAAAACTTCCGGTCAGGATCATGGGGCGCCTTTCGCCGCCGGGCGGGCGAGCATGTCGTCCAACAGTTTCCAGCAGTAGAGGTGCATGCGGGCGAGGTGGAACGGCGAGGCCCAGCGGTTGCCCTTGGCGGTGCTGGCGACCGTGCCGTCGCGGTGCAGGTACTTGAACCATTCCCCGTACTGCTGGTCGGGAAAATGGGCGAAGGCCCAGGCGTGCAGGCGCTCGAACCAGTCGGCGTAATCCTGCCGGCCGGTGAGGTGGTGGGCCAGCAGGCAGGCATAGATGGCCTCGTTGTGCGGCCACCAGAGCTTCATGTCGTGCTCGTACTGGTCGCAGGGCTTGCCGGCGATGTCCACGAAGTAGAGCAGGCCGCCGTGCTCGCGGTCCCAGCCGAGCGCCAGCGACCAGTCCAGGATGCGGCAGGCCTGCTCGAGCAGCGCGGGATCGCGCCGCCGGCGGTATTCCTCGAGGATGAACCAGGCGGTCTCGATGGCGTGGCCGGGGTTGACGCAGCGGCCCTCGGGGGTGTCGAGGAACTCGCCGCGCGGGCCGACGGTCTCGAAGAGCGCCTGCTTCTCCGGGTGCATGAACTCCTCGAACACGGATTTCAGGCTGGCGTCGACCACCTCGTCGTAGAGCGGGTCGTCGCCGGTCTTGCGCAGTTGCTGCGTGGTGGCAATCACGATCATCGCCATGGCGTGCGCCTTCATCGGGCGCGTCCCGGGATTGACCTTTGGCGGCAGCAATTCCGGGTGGCGTACATAGTGCACCAGCCGCCGGTAGACCTCGCGCGCGTTGTCGAGGCGCCGCGCGTCGCCGGCCGCGCGGGCGTACTCGGCGAAGGCGATCGCCGCGAACGTTTCCGAAAACACGTAGCGCCGCTTGCGCAGCGGGCGCCCGTCGCGGGTGACCTCGAAGAACAGGCGGCCGTCGGCATCGAAGCCGTGGGCCTCGAGAAACTCGATCCCCAGCCGGGACATCTCGAGCCAGTCGGGGCGCCGCTCGACCTCGTTGTAGAGCAGGGCCATCAACCAGGCGATCCGGCCCTGGATCCAGATGGACTTGTCGGTGTGATAGACCGCGCCGTCCCGGTCGAGGTAGTGCAGGTAGCCGCCGAACTCGGGGTCCGGCGCGCGGGCCATCCAGAAGGGAATGACATCCTTGAGCAGGCCGTCGCGGTGGATGGCCAGCAGCCGCCGCAGGGTGGGGGTGTTCATCCTCGCCTGCATAGCAGAAACGCCCCCCGAGGGTCAAGCCCGGCACGCCCAAATCCGCGCGTCAGGGTGTCGGCGGCATGCGGTCTTGTGGATATTCCCCTTGACCGGCGCGGCTCGCGAGGAGTCGCGCCCGCGCGTATCCCCGCGGCCGCACAGCCTGTGCGGCCCTACCCATGCCGGGCAACGCAGGTAGGGCGGGACAGCCTTGTCCC